>JBOGEV010000134.1:0-48816 GCA_050742015.1 Acidimicrobiia bacterium | reverse complement strand
ACCTATAAGTCGAGATCTCCGCGCCAAAACGATTGTGGCCGTCGTCGGGCATACTCCGTCGCTTGCCACAGTTCCTCGCCCGGTCTCTCGTCTTCGTCGCTTCGGCCGTGGTCCTGATCCTGGAGATCCTGGCCGGACGGTTGCTCGCTCCCTATCTCGGGGTGAGTCTCGAGGTGTTCACCGGGATCATCGGTGTGATCCTGGCCGGGATATCGGTTGGCGCCTGGGCGGGGGGCCGCGCCGCGGACCGGGGCGATCCGCGTCGGCTGGTCGGCCCTCTGCTCGTGGCGGGGGGTCTCACCGCAATGGCATCGCCGTTGATCATCGACCTGATCGGCCCGGCCACGTCGACCGGACCGCTTTCGATCGTGACGATCACAGCCCTGGGCTTCTTCGCCCCTGCTGCCGTGTTGTCGGCGATTCCGCCGATCGTGGTGAAGATCCGGCTTGCTTCGTTGCAGGACACCGGGTCGGTAGTGGGGAGCTACTCGGCGATCGGCACGGCAGGCGCCCTCTTTGGTACCTTTGTCACCGGCTTCGTGCTGATTGCCGCCTTCCCCACCCGGCCCATCGTGATCGTGGTCGGGGTGGTGTTGACACTGCTCGGCCTGGCGATGTGGATCGCGCGCAGTTTCTGGGTGAGGCTGGGGACGGCGGGGGCACTCCTCACACTGATGGCGCTCGTCCTCGTGCCCGACGGGCCGTGCCAATACGAAACCACATATCACTGCGCGGTGGTCGAGATCGACCCCGACCGGCCCTCCGGCCGGCTCCTCATCCTCGACCGCGGGCACAACAGCTACGTCGACCTCGAGGACCCCACCCATCTGGAGTTCCGGTACATCCGGGTCATGGTCGACCTGATCGACACCGAGATGCCCGATGGTCCGCTCGATGTCCTGTCGATCGGGGGCGGGGGCTTCACCTTGCCCAAATATCTGGACGCCACCCGACCCGGCACCCGTCACGTGGTGCTCGAGATCGATGCCTCCCTGGTCGACATCGGCCGCAACGAGCTCGGGTTCGATGACCAGGCCGACGTCGTCATCGACGACGCCAGGAGGTCGATCGAACAGGTGCCCTCGGGATCGGTCGATGTCGCGATCGGCGATGCATTCACCGGCCTGACCGTGCCCTGGCACCTGACAACAGTGGAATTCGTCGAGGAGGTGGCGGAACGGCTGGCACCCGGCGGCTTCTACACCGTCAACATCATCGACCGGCCCGCCGGCGAATTCGCCCGGGCCGAGGCTGCCACCGTCGGCGAGGTGTTCCAGCACGTGGCGGTGTTCGCCCCGCCTGACTACCTCACCGGCGACCGGGGCGGCAACTTCGTCCTCGTCGGGTCGGACTCTCCGATCGACCTGGACCGGGTTCGGGCGAGAATCGAAGCCCGGGGCGGCACCGAGGTGGGGATCTCGGACAGCGCGCTGAGCCGGTTCATCGGTGCGTCAAAGCCCCTCGTCGACGACTTCGCCCCGGTCGATCAGATGCTGGCCGGTCTCTGACCGGCCCGTTGTAGGGTGGGGCCATGGCCAGGTTCCGACACATCGTCGAGGAACATCCAATCGAAGGGCAGCCGGGGATGAGTCTCATCTATGCCGACACCGGGTTCCAGGCCGTGACCCCGTTCGGCGGCATGGCGGCCTCATATCAACGCCCGGTCCGGGTCGTGGCCGGTGGGGTTGATGTCCCCATCCGGGACCATGTGATGGTCGTGAGACTCGTAGTCGTCGCCCTCGTGATCGTGTCCAACCTCCTGAGGCTGCGTCATGACCGATGAAACCTCCGCCGCGGACACTGTCCTGTCCGGGCTCGCCGAGAACTTGACCAGGGTCTTTGGCGAGGCTTCGCCTGAGACCCTGTTCACCAGCCCGACCCAACTGGGAGACGACCTCGTCATCAGCGCGGCTGCCTGGGAGCGAGTCGGCGGATTCGGCTTCGGAACCGGGGAGGGCCAGGGCGAGGCAGGAGATGTCGGCAGTGGTCAGGGAGGCGGCGGTGGGGGCATGTCCCAAGGGCGCCCTGTGGCGGTGATCCGGGTTGGGCCCGGTGGGGTCGAGGTGACTCCGGTCATCGACTTCACCAAGATCGGTGTGACTCTCTTGCTCGGGGCGGTCGGGGTCTGGCGGGCGTTGCATCGCTGAGTAGCGCTGACGTGTCCCGGGAGTCAGGGCAGGGACTTGACCACCAGGACGTCGCATGCGGCTGACTTGACCGCCTCCTCGGCGGTGGAGCCGAGGAACAGCTTCTCCACCGGGCTCCTGCCCCGGGGACCGACCACCAGGACCGACGCCCTTACCTCATCGGCATAACCGAGGAGCGACTTCCCGGGCTGTCCGTCCCGTTCCGTGCGCACCACCTCGACACTTGCACCGTCGATGATGGGCTGAGCGAGCTTCCAGATCTCCGCCCGGTCGCTCTCGGCGAGCTCCCGGGTGGTGATGGTCCGGTCTCCCGACAGGTGGAGGACAGCGGGTGTCACGTCGAGAACATGGACGACATGAAGGTCGACGTCGCGCCACTCCGCTTCCTGGACGGCTCTGATGAGTGCGTTGAGGCTCGCCTCGGAGCCGTCTATGCCGACCACGACCGGGCCGGTCGGGTTCGCTTCGACTGCTGTCATCGGTCGAATCCTTACAGAGAGGGCGGGAAAGCCGAACCTGGAGCCACGCGATCTAGCATCGACCCGGTGGCGGCGATTGAGGTCAAGGGCCTGCTCAAGCGGTACGGAGAGCTTGCCGCCGTCGACGGCGTAGAGCTCTCGGTCGAACCCGGCGAGGTATTTGCCCTTCTCGGTCCCAACGGCGCCGGGAAGACGACCACCGTCGAGATCCTCGAAGGGCACCGGGATGCCGACGAGGGCCAGGTTTCGGTGCTCGGCTTCGACCCGGCCATCGGTGGGCGATCCTATCGGGAGCGGATCGGCATCGTCCTCCAGGAGGGGGCGGTGGAGCGAGAGCTCACGGTCAGGGAGGCGCTGACCATCTACGGCGGGATGTACCCCAAGCGTCTCGGTCCGGACCATCTGGTCGAGCTGGTCGGGCTCGAGGAAAAGGCAGACGCGAGGATCAAGACTCTTTCCGGAGGGCAGCAACGCCGTCTCGAGCTGGCGCTGGGCCTGGCCGGTGACCCCGATCTGCTGTTTCTCGACGAGCCCACGACCGGGTTCGACCCGTCGGCCCGTCGCCAGGCCTGGGGCATCCTGGAGAACCTCTCCGCCCTGGGCAAGACGATCCTGCTGACCACCCACTACATGGACGAAGCCCAGCATCTCGCCGATCGCATCGCGGTCATCGACCACGGCCGCATCGTCGCCCAAGGTACACCCGAGACCCTGGGCGGCCGCGCCGACGTGGAGAGTGTGATCCGTTTTGCCCTCCCCTCGGGAGTGGGCGCCGATCAGCTGCCGGTCCCGGCCAGAGTGAGGGACGGCATTGTGGAGGTCGACGCCGAATCCGTGACCAAGGCCCTGCACGGGATCACGTCGTGGGCAGTGGAGCGGGGTCTGGAGTTGGAACGTCTCCAGGTGATCCGTCCCTCCCTCGAGGATATGTATCTGGAGTTGACGGGTGACAGCTGAGACAGTGAACCGCCCCTCAGTGGCCGCACTCGTCTGGCAGCAATTCCGTTACCAGAACAAGGTGTTCTGGCGGACCCCGATCGCGGCTTTCTTCACCATTGTCTTTCCCCTGATGTTGCTGGTGCTGTTCACCGCCATCTTCGGCAACGACGTCATCGAGGGCCTGGGGATCACCACCGCCCAGTTCTTCACACCAGGCCTGGCGGTCTTCGCCGCGGTGTCGGCCACCTATACCAACCTCGCCATCGGCACCGCCATCGCCCGCGACAACGGGATTCTGAAGAGGATCCGAGGCACGCCCATCCCTCCCTGGGCCTACATCGCAGGGCGGGTGGCATCGGGCGTCTACCTGGCCTTCATCGCCATGGCCCTGATGATGGCGGTAGGCGTCGTCTTCTACGGCGTGCAGATCATCCCTCGCACCATCCCGGCCGCGTTGCTCACCTTTGTGGTCGGGGTTAGTTGTTTCGCAGCCCTCGGGATGCTGGTCGCGGCGATCTCCCCCAACGGGGACGCGGCGCCGGCGATCACCAACGCCACCCTGCTCCCCGTGGCCTTCATCTCCAACATCTTCTTCCCGATCGAGGACCCTCCCCGCTGGATGGAGATCGCGGGCAGCTTCTTCCCGCTCAAGGCGTTCGCCGAGGCCTTCCGCGACGCGTTCGATCCCACCCTGAGCGGGGCGCAGTTCCATTGGCCCCAGATCGGGTATCTGGTCCTGTGGGGGGTGGTGGCGGGCATCCTCGCCATCAGGTTCTTCCGCTGGGAGCCGTCGGCAGGGTCGCGCTCGCGGAGGCGCCGACGCAAGGACGAGGACGGATTGGAAGCCGCCTGACCGGGAAATAGATGCTCGGTGGAGACATGGCTACGATCCGGCGCCGTGGCTCTGCTCGCCGGTCCCTTCCTCGCCATCTCCGCTTTGTTGATGGCGGCCGGTGTGATGAAAATCCTCAGGCCCAGGTACACGGCCGGGGCCCTCCGCGCCTCGCATCTCCCGGCGAACGAGAATCTGGTCCGGCTGCTCGGCGTCGGTGAGCTGGCAGTCGGTATCGGGGCCATCGCTACCGGCAGCTCTTACTGGGCGATGGGCGTGGCGGTGTTCTATCTCGGCTTTGCCGGCTTCGTGGTCTTCGCCCTCCGCAGCGGGGCCCCGATCTCGAGCTGTGGGTGTTTTGGGAGCCCAGACACGCCGCCTAGTGTCGGGCATGTGGTGCTGAACACGATGGCTGCTGTCGTCGCGGTGGCTGTGGCCATCAGGCCGGTAGGGCCCTGGGTCGGGCTTCCCGGGCTCGACGTCGGGACTGGCATCGCATTCCTCCTCTTCTCCGGCGCCACGGTCTATCTGTTGTACGCCATCGTCAACGTGCTCCCGCAACGTTCGAGCACCCAACGGGAGTCGACCGTCCATCTGTCGCCCACTCGAGGCACGGTCAATGAGTAAGACGTTGGTGCGTCGGGCCACCGAGATGGTGGACCGGCCTGTCAGCCGACGTGGGTTCCTCCGACGGTTGACCATGGGTGCCACCGCCCTGACAGTCGCCCCTCTCTTCTACATGAGCCGACCGGTGACGGCCTACGCCGCCGTCTGCTCCTGCTCCGGCTCGAATTGCGACTGCGGTGCCATGTGCTGTGACGGCTACACCGAGTTCTGCTGCAGCATCTACGGGGAGAACACCTGCCCGTCGGGGACCGTCGCTGCCGGCTGGTGGAAAGCGGATGGCTCGGGGATCTGCGACAACCAGCTCGGGCCCCAGCCTCGTTATTACCTGGATTGCAATGTCGCCACCTGCGGGTCGGGCGGCTTCAGCTGCGGCTGCGCCAATGGGGATTGCAATCTGCGCAAGTCGGCCTGCACCAACTTTCGCTACGGACAGTGTCATCAGGAGATCAGCTGTGTCGGGCCTATCGTGTGCCGGGTCGTGACCTGCACGGCGCCGTGGGTCTTCGACGACTCGTGCACAACGTCCTCCGCCACCGACAACAACACCCGCTTCCACAACGCCGCCTGTCTGGAACAGCCCGGTCTGGCTGCACCTCTGCCCGAGGGGCTCGCAGTGAGTGGTGATTGGACCGGGGACGGCCGGGACATGCCTGGTGTGTTCGTCGGTGGCCGCTGGCATCTGCGGCCGGCCGATGGCGGCCCGGACATAGTCTTCGAATTCGGCGGTCCCGGAGACAAACCGGTCGTAGGCGATTGGAACGGCAATGGGGTGGACACCCCCGGCGTGTTCCGCAACGGCACCTTCTATCTCCGCAACTCCAACTCGACCGGCGTGGCCGACATCACCTTCTCCTACGGAGACTCGGGCGACAACCCGCTCTCCGGCGACTGGACGGGGAAGGGGTTCGACTCGGTCGGGGTTCATCGGGCAGGGATGTGGTATCTGCGAAACTCCAACTCGACCGGGTCGGCGGACATCACGTTCGGGTACGGCAATCCCGGAGACCGCCCGATCATGGGAGACTGGGACGGAGACGGGGTCGACACCCCGGGTTTGTACCGTCATGACTCCTGGTACCTGCGCAACTCGAACTCGACCGGGCTCGCCCATCACAGTTTCATCTTCGGTGACCCCGGCGACGATGCCGTCATCGGCGACTGGGACGGCACCGGGACACAGACCCCGGGGATCGTCCGAGACCGTCGCTTCTATCTACGGAACTCGAACTCTTCGGGTGCCGCCGACCAGGTGATCTGAGCATGACCGCTGTCCTCATCATCGAAGGAATCGCCATCATCCTCCTCGCGGTGCTGGTGGTCGGGCTCCTGCGCAGCAACGCCGATGTGATGAGGGCCCTGCACGAGTTGGGCGCCGGAGAGCCCGGCAACGATGCGTCCTCTCGGCGACGTCACCAACATCGGGCTCCGACCCGCCAGGGCGCCTCGCCCGACATCGCCGGCTCCACGCTCACCGGATCGGCCGTCCATGTCGGGATCACCGGGGCCCAGCACCCGACGCTCCTTGCCTTCCTCTCCACGGGATGCTCGGCGTGTGTCGGGCTGTGGGAGGAGTTGGCTGCCGGCGTCGGCCCGATCGGCGGAGACGACACCCGTCTCGTGGTTGTGACCAAGGGCGCCGAGGCGGAGAGTGAGTCACGACTGCGCGAGTTGGCGCCAAAGGACGTTCCTCTGATCCAGTCCACCGAGGCCTGGGTGGAGTACGAGGTGCCGGTTTCCCCCTATTTCGTCTTGGTCGACGGCCCCTCCGGGTCGGTCATCGGCGAAGGATCGGCTGGCTCGTGGGGGCAGGTGTCTTCCTTGATGAGCCAGGCGCTGGCCGATACCGGCGCCGACCGCCTCGACAAGCTCGAGAACGGCGAGTTCCGGGCAGATGCCGAACTGCGCAGGGCGGGGATCGGACCCGGGGACGCCAGTCTGTACCCGGATGGCCCACCGCAGAACGGACGCACCGGTTGAGGACCCGAGCGTCATGGTGAGGTCCTCCGGCATCGATGTCGCCGTCCCGTCGGGTTGGGATGCCGAGATCTACCGGCGTGAAGGCGACTTCTCCCCTCAGTCCGGCCAGGGCGGAGACTCGCATCCAGTGGTCCACCTGGGCACTTTCCCCCTGCCCCAGGGGCGGGGAGACTTCGGATCGGGTGCGGTCGAGATCATGAACGCCGACGACCTGCTGGTGATCCTGTTCGAATACGGCCCGGAGTCCGCCGGGACCGCTCTCTTCTCGAAGAGCGGGATCCCGCGAGTGGAATCCGCCGACTTCGGCCCCAACAACATGCAACGGCCGCTCCCCGGGCAGTCGGGTGCCCAGTACTTCTTCAACCAATCGGGACGCGCCTTCTGTCTCTACGTGGTGCTCGGTGCTCACGCTCGCCGCAACGAGCTGGTGCCGGAGGTGAATCAGATCCTGTCCGGGCTGACCATCGACCCGGCATGAGGATGTATACCGCCGATCCGGGCCGTTACCAGCTGATGCCCTACTCCCGGTCCGGGAGGAGCGGGCTCGACCTGCCCCGGATCTCGCTCGGTCTGTGGCACAACTTCGGTGGCGACTCGATGAGCGAAGAGGGGCGCTCCATGATCCTCAACTCGTTCGACCAGGGGATCACCCATTTCGATCTGGCCAACAACTACGGGCCACCGCCCGGGTCGGCAGAGAGCAATTTCGGGGCGCTCATGGCATCGGACCTCATGTCATATCGGGACGAGTTGATCATCTCGACCAAGGCGGGATACGACATGTGGGAGGGCCCTTACGGAGAGTGGGGATCGCGCAAGTACCTGCTGGCCAGCCTGGATCAGAGTCTGACCCGGATGGGGCTCGACTATGTCGACATCTTCTACTCTCACCGCTACGACCCTGACACTCCACTCGAGGAGACGTTGGGCGCCCTCGACAGCGCGGTGCGAGCCGGCAAGGCCCTCTATGTCGGGATCTCCTCCTACGGCCCCGAGAGGACCCGGGAGGCGCACGCCATCCTCTCACGGCTCGGCACGCCGTTCATCATCCATCAACCCTCCTATTCGATGTTGAACCGCTGGGTGGAGGATGGTCTGCTCGATGTCCTCGACGAGCTGGGCATCGGCTGCATCGCTTTCTCCCCGCTGGCCCAAGGGCTTCTCACCGACCGGTACCTCGACGGGATCCCGGCCGACTCCCGGATCGAGAAGGGAGGGGCGCTCGATCGCTCCATGCTCACCGAGGACAACCTGGCCCGGGTGCGAGCCTTGAACGACCTGGCCCGGGAGCGGGGGCAAAGCCTGGCCCAGATGGCCGTGGCCTGGGTGCTGCGTGATCCCCGGGTCACATCTGCGTTGGTCGGAGCCAGTCACTGGTCCCAGGTGGAGGACCTGTTGCAGGCACTGGACAACACGAGCTTCAGTGATGAGGAGCTCGCCGCGGTCGACCGGTATGCCGTCGAAGGCGACATCAACCTGTGGGCCAGATCCAGCGACGCCGGCTGAGGACGGAATGAAGGATGCGGCCGTCAAGCGTTGGTCGACGGTCCACCGCGTTCTCTATCACTTGACTGGCGGGCAGGTCGGCCGTCGCCTGGTCGACAACGACATGCTGCTCCTGACCACAATCGGAAGGGTGAGCGGCCGGACGCACACGGTCCCGTTGCTCTATCTGGGGAATGACGGCAGTCTGGTGGTCATCGCCTCGTATGGGGGCCGCCCCCAACATCCCGAGTGGTATCTGAATCTGGTGGCGAATCCGACGGTGCGGGTGCAGACCGGCGCGACCCATCGGGACATGACTGCGCGTACTGCCACCACCGAGGAGCGGTCCTCGTGGTGGCCCCGGGTGGTAGCTGCCTACGGCGACTATGCGGTCTACCAGGAACGCACCGACCGTGAGATCCCGGTGGTGATACTCGAGGCCGGGACGGGCCACTAGTGGCAGTCGCCGACCGTCTCGCCGCTTTCGGAGTCACCATCTTCAGCGAAATGACTGCACTCGCTCTCGAGCACGACGCGATCAACCTCGGTCAGGGATTCCCCAACTGGGATGGCGCCGCTTTCGTCAAGGAGGCCGCGGCCCGGTCGCTCGAGGAAGGCGGTAGCGACCAATACCCGCCCAGTCAGGGCATCCCCGAGCTTCGCCAGGCCATCGCCGACCGGTACGGGCCTCTGCTGGGCCGGTCCCTCGACCCGGCCTCCGAAGTGACCGTCACCTGTGGCTGCACCGAAGCATTGGCCGCCTCGTTCCTGGGCCTGGTGAACCCGGGACAAGAGGTGATCCTGATCGAGCCCTTCTACGACGCATACCCGGTGTTCGTCTCGATGACCGGCGCCGTTCCCCGATACATCACCCTCAATCCTCCTGGGTTCGACCTCGACCTGGAACGGCTCGGGTCACTGTTCTCCTCGAAGACGAAGGCCATCGTGGTCAACAACCCGCACAACCCGACCGGCCGGGTCTTCAGCGACGAAGAACTGGCGGCCATTGCCGCTCTCTGTGTCGAGCATGACGTGATCGCGATAACCGACGAGGTGTACGAGGAGATGGTCTACGACGGCGAGCATCGCCGTCTTGCCACCTATGAGGGCATGTGGGACCGGACCGTGACCCTGTCTTCGATCGGCAAGACCTTTTCGCTCACAGGTTGGAAGCTGGGATGGGGAATCGCCCCGGCTCCGCTCAGCGCCGGGATTCGGTCGGCACACCAGTTCCTCACCTTCACCACGCCTACCCCGGTGCAGCACGGAGCCGTGGCGGCGATGGGGGCGCCCGAAGAGTTCTACCGCGGGCTCAGGTCGGGATACCTGAAGAAGCGTGACCTGCTCGCCGACGGGCTCGAGGCTGCGGGGTTCGAGGTGCATCGCCCCCAGGGCACCTACTTCATGATGGCCGGGTTCGATCGCTTCGGCTTCCCCGATGACCGTTCCTTCTGCCGTCATCTCGCCGAGGCGGCCCGCGTGGTGGCCATCCCTCCCAGTGTCTTTTATCACGCTCCCGAAGACGGTTCGAGACTGGTCCGCTTCGCCTTCTGCAAGGACGAGGAGATCTTGAGCGAGGCACTGAACCGACTCTCGGCCCTGGGGGATTGAGACCTCAACCCGCCATCGCCGGGATCACGTCACGAGCGAACAGGTCGAGGCTGGTCGGGTCATAGGCCGGATCCGGGAAGTAGACGATGGCGTAATCCAGGCCCAATGCCTCCCAGCCCTTCAAATAGGACACGACCTGTTCCGGTGTTCCTGAGGCGTACTTGTAGAGCTTGGCCTGTTCGGCGGCGCGCTGGTCTGACACGTACCGGCTCATCCTGTCCTCGACTAGTCCGATCTTGTCCTCGACCTCGGCCTCGGTCTCGGCGCACACGATGTTGAAGTTGGCCGACCGGGTGATCTCGGCGAAGTCCCGGCCCACCTCCCGGCAGTGGCCCTCGAGCACCTCCGACTTGTGGGTGAACAGCTCGGGTTTGATCCCGAAATTGGTGTATTGGGCGTGTCTGGCGGCGACCCGAAGGGTCAATTGTTCCCCGCCGCCGGCAACCCAGAGCGGGATGTGCGGGCTCTGGACCGGTTTCGGCTGACATATGGCGCCTTGCAACTGGTAGTGCCTGCCTTCGTAATGGACGACGTCTTTGGTCCACATCGCCTTCATGACCTCGATGCCCTCCTCGAGCATCTTGATCCGGGGCGCGGGCTCGAGGAAGGGGTAGCCGTAGCCATCGTGCTCGTGCTCATACCAGCCGGCCCCGATCCCCATCTCGAGCCGGCCACCGGAGATGACGTCGATTGACGCCGCCACTTTGGCCAGGTAGGAAGGGGGCCGATAGGTGTTGCAAGTGCACATCTGACCCAGCCGCACCGTCTCGGTGACGGCCGCCAACGAGGCCATGAGCGTCCACGCCTCATAGGTCGCCTCCTGGGTTGGCTGGGGCGTGGTGTGGAAATGGTCGTACACCCAGAGCGACTCGAAACCTGACTCTTCGATCCGCCGGGCCACCCTGGTCATGGTCTCCCAGTGCTCACTCCTATCGATCCCGACCAGATCGAGACGCCAACCCTGTGGCACAAAGGCTCCGAATCTCATGCAACCGAGGCTAACCAGCCCATGGCATCCCCGGCCAGGTTCGACCGGAGATGCCATGCCCGGCTTCGGCTACGAGGAGATCGAAGCTGCCTGCCTGACCAGCCCGACGAACTCCATCAGGTCCTCGTCGTCATAGAAGACCTGCCCGAGGTCGTTTCGAACTGGGCGGCGGATCGCCGCATCGTCTGAGCGATAGGCCCACGGTCTCAGCCGGTTTACACTGGATCGCTCCCCAAGAAGCCAGGGAGCGATGTCGGCACCCTTTTTCCATCCAGGCCCTGATCGCGATGCCTGTGGCGTCGGGTTCATAGCTGCCCTGGACCGGGTCCCGAGCTATCGCATGACCCGGCTCGCCGTCGAGTGCCTGGTCAATCTGGACCATCGCGGGGCCCGGGCCGCCGACGGCACCGGTGACGGCGCCGGTCTCATCACCCAGGTCCCGCACCGGTTGATCAACCGTGAGTTGAGCACCCACGGCGTCGAGCTGTCACCGGGACGACTCGGGGTCGTCATGTGCTTTCTCTCTCCGACGGACGCAGCGGCCTCACGTTCGGTCGTCACCGAGGCGGTGGAGGCGGAAGGGATGCGTGTGCTCTTCTGGAGGTCGGTCCCCACCGACCCGATGGTGCTCGGGGATCACGCACGGGACGTTCTCCCGCTCATCGAGCAGGCGATCGTCACCGGCGGCACGGAAGGAGCCGACTTCGAGCGCGATCTATATCTGGCCCGGAAGCGGATCGAGCGGGAGGCAACACCCGGGCTCTCCATTCCCTCTGCGTCGAGTCGGACCGTGGTCTACAAAGGACTGTTCACGGCATCCAAGATCGCCGACTTCTACTGGGACCTGCGCGATCCCGACTTCGAGACCGCATTCGCCATATTCCATCAGCGTTTCTCGACCAACACCTTTCCCTCCTGGGACAACGCCCAGCCATTCCGGAACCTGGCCCACAACGGGGAGATCAACACCATCCAGTCCAACCGATCCTGGATGCTGGCCAGGGAGAAGGCGGCCACCCCCGGGGTGTGGGGCGACCGCCTGCCCGACGTCTTCCCCTTCCTCCAGCCGGGCATCTCCGACTCGGGCAGCCTGGACAACGCGTTCGAGCTCCTGATGCAGAGCGGTCGTTCACTGACCCATGTCAAGGAGATGCTCATGCCGGCGGCCTGGGAGAACGTCCCGGATCTCGATCCCGATCTGGCCGCGTTCTACGCCTATCACGCCTTCCTCACCGAGCCCTGGGACGGGCCGGCCGCCATCGCCGTCACCGACGGTTCTTCGTTGCTGGCCGGTATGGACCGAAACGGGCTCCGTCCTGCCCGCTGGGCGGTGACGCCCGAGGTGCTCGTGGTCGCCTCCGAGGCCGGAGTCTGTCCCGAGGAAGAGGCAAGGGCCACCGCCACCGGCCAACTCGGGCCCGGTGAGCTGATCGTCTTCGACGGCGAGAGTGGACAGGTCCAGCACAGCGACGAAGTCAAGACGGCGCTGGCGACCGCACGCCCCTACGGAGACTGGGTCAACACAGAGACCCTGCGCATCCAGGCCCCGTTCGACAGCACGGCCGACGATCGTTTCGACGCAGCCGCACTCAGCCGGGTATTCGCTTACACGGCAGAGGAACGCCGCCTCATCATTGCCGACATGGCACAAGGGACCAGTCCCTTGGGCGCGATGGGCGACGACACCGGTCTGGCGGTCCTGGCCACGAGACCCCGGCGTCTCACCCAGTTCTTCCACGAGCAGTTCGCCCAGGTGACCAATCCTCCGATGGATCCGATCAGGGAGAAGCTGGTCATGTCCCTCCGCATCCAGCTCGGACGGCGCGGCCCGTTGCTCGAGGACACCCCGCAGCAGGCCCATCTGATCGAGCTGTCGAGCCCGATCCTCTCCGATGCAGAACTGGAGGCGATTGTTCGCTCCGGTGACCCCCGCTTCTTCTCACATTGGATCGCCACCACCTGGGCCGTGGCCGATGGCCCCGAGGGCATGGAGAGAAGGCTCGAGGAGATCTGCGCCGAGGCGGCCCAGGCCGTGAAGCTCGGGGCCACCATCATCGTTCTCTCCGATCGGGAGACCGAGGCGACGCGGGCACCGGTACCGATGCTCCTGGCCCTGGGCGCGGTCCATCATCGCCTCATCGACGAGGGCGTGCGCGGGTCGGTGTCGCTGGTGGTGGTATCCGGGGAGCCTCGGGATCCTCATGACCTGGCCTGCCTGGTCGGTTTCGGGGCCTCGGCGGTCAATCCCTATCTGGCGATCGAGCACGCCCGCGATCTGGCCGCCTCGGGCGCCATCGATGTCGACCCGGTGGCGGCACAGGAGAACTTCCGCTCGGCGATGGAGGGCGGGCTGCTCAAGATCATGTCCAAGATGGGGATCTGCACCCTCTCCGCCTACCGCGGCTCGGAGTTGTTCGAGGTGATCGGTCTCTCCGAGAAGCTCTGTCGCAAGGCATTCCGCAATGCTCCTCGCCGCCTGAGGGGAATCGGGATCAGGGAGGTGGCCCGGCAGGCCCTCCAGCGTCACGAGGCCTACTCCGCGGGATCGACAGACCCCGGCGGGTTCTACAAGCACCGGCGTGGCTCGGACACTCATGTCACCAGCCCGATGGTTGTCCTCTCGGTGCAAAAGGCAGTGCGCTCCGGGGACCCGGAGGACTGGGAGAAGTACATCGAGATGATCTCGGATCGGGATCCTGCCTTGGTGCGCGACCTGCTCACCTTCGTGCAGCGGGAACCGGTGCCACTCGAGGAAGTGGAGCCGGTCGAGGCCATCATGCGACGATTCACCACGGCGGCGATGTCCCACGGAGCGCTCTCCGCCGAGGCACACACCGCTCTGGCCGAGGCGATGAACCTGATCGGAGGGCATTCCAACTCCGGGGAGGGCGGCGAGGACCCTGACCGGTTCGGCACCCCGATGAACTCGGCGATCAAACAGGTCGCCTCGGGCCGGTTCGGCGTGACCCCGGCCTATCTCCACTCGGCCGACGAGCTCCAGATCAAGATGGCCCAGGGATCCAAACCAGGCGAGGGGGGCCAACTGCCCGGTCACAAGGTGTCGCCCGAGATTGCCCGTCTTCGCTACACCGAGCCCGGGGTAACCCTCATCTCGCCCCCGCCCCATCACGACATCTACTCGATCGAGGACCTGGCCGAGTTGATCTACGACCTCAAGGCCTTCAAGCCGACGGCCCGGGTCTCGGTCAAGCTGGTCAGCGAGCCGGGAGTCGGAACGATCGCGGTGGGTGTGGCCAAGGCGGATGCCGATGTCATCACCATCTCCGGTTCCGAGGGTGGCACCGGCGCCTCTCCGCTGGTATCGATCAAGCACGCCGGGTCGCCGTGGGAGCTGGGTCTGGCCGAGGCACACCAGGTGCTCACTGCCAATGGGCAACGCTCCCGGGTGCTGCTGGAGACCGACGGCGGTCTTCGCACCGGTCGGGACATCGTGGTGGCAGCCCTACTCGGGGCAGAGCGATTCGGCTTCGGGACGCTGCCGCTCCTGGCTATGGGTTGCAAGATGGTCCGCCAGTGCCATCTCAACACGTGCCCGGTGGGCATCGCCACCCAGCAGGAGGACCTGCGGGCCAAGTTCACCGGCTCCGCCGACCAAGTGGTGCTCCTCTTTCGTCGCCTGGCCGAAGAGACACGGCGGCACATTGCCTCGCTGGGGGCCCGCTCCATAGCCGAGCTGGTGGGGAGGGCGGACTTGCTGCGCCCGATCGACCCCCAGCACCCGTTGTCGGCTGACCTCTCGGCGATGCTGGTCGCCTCGAAAGGCGGGAAACGGCACGAGGGATATCGCAAGACACCGTTGTCCGGGCTCGAGGAGCGGCTGGTCGCCGACTCTGCCGGCGCCATCTCCAATCGCGAGCCGATCGATCTTGCCTATCCGATTCGCAATACCGACCGGGCGATAGGCGCCCGTCTCTCCGGTGAGATCACTGCCCGGCATGGCAGCGAGGCGCTTCCCGAGGGGACCATCACGGTCAAGCTCTCCGGCACCGCCGGGCAGAGCTTTGGCGCCTGGCTGTGCCCCGGCGTGAACCTCCACCTCGAAGGCACCTCCAACGACTACCTGGGCAAGGGCATCGGCGGCGGGCTCATCTCCGTGTCGCCACGACGGCCCGGGGAGCTGGTTCCCCACGCCGCCGGCAATGCCGTCCTCTATGGAGCCACCGGCGGACATGTCTACCTGGCCGGGCGGGTCGGACAACGTTTCGCGGTGCGCAACTCCGGGGCCACCGCGGTGATCGAGGGCTGCTCCGATCACGGATGCGAGTACATGACCGGCGGCAAAGTCCTCGTCATCGGTGAAGTGGGGCGCAACTTCGCCGCGGGAATGACAGGGGGCATCGCCTATGTATGGGACCCCGATCTCAGCCTCAAGGCGATGCTGGCCGACACCGCCCCCTCGGCACGACGTCCCTCGGACGCCGACCTGGCCGACATCCGGGCCATGGTCGAGGCTCATCTGCAGCACACAGCGAGCCCCAACGCGCTCCGAGTTCTCGACGACTGGAGCAGGCAGAAGGATTCCTTCTGGGTGATCTCCGCATCGGGTCGGGCCCGGGAGCCGATTCGGGTCGAGGTCAGCGAAGTCCCGGCGTCGGGTTGACCCCGAAAGACCGGCCCACCTCCTAGATTCCAGACAGTGAACCGCCACGGACTCATCGAGAGGATCGAGGCTCAGCTCCAAGGGCGAGGTGAGATGACCGAGGGCCGGGTGCTCGATGGCGATGGGTACTTCCTCGACGGTCATCTGGTGGTCGCCGTCATGGGTGAAGACATCTGCCTTCAGGTGGGCCGTGATGACTGGGAGGCCACTCTCGACGGCGACGGGGTTCGTCCGCTTCTCTTTGCCGATCGCCCGGTCCCGGGTTGGGTCGTGGTCGAGGGAGCGTCGGTCGCCGGCGATGACGCCCTGGCCGACTGGATCGAGAGCGTCATTGCCCGAAGCTGAGCACATCGTTGTCGTGGGGGCGATGGGCTCGGGCAAGACCACACTGGCCCGGGCCCTGGCTGAGGCATTGGAGCGGGAGCTCTTCGACTCGGACCTGTCGATTCAGGATCGCACCGGTCGAAGCGGGCGGGAGATCGCAGAGCGAGACGGCGTCGAGGCGTTGCATCGCTTGGAGAAAGAGGTCTTGCTCGAGCCATTGAAGGGGCCGAGCCCTGCTGTGGTGGCCGCGGCGGCGTCGGTCATCGAGGACCCGGGAGTGCGAGACGCGTTGCAGTGCACGTTTTGTGTCTGGGTGACCGCTGATCCCGACATCCTGGCGGAGCGCGCGGCGCGGGGGCCCCACCGACGGCCGGTCGGAAAGTCGGAGCACCTGGAACGTAGGGATCCGCTGTTCCAGCAGGTGGCCGATCTCGTGGTCGACACCGGGGTGCACTCGGAGCGGGAGGCGCTGGACACCGTGCTCGGGGCGATGGGGGAGGGCCAATTTTGACCTCTGGAGTCGGGGAGCCGTTCCGGCTCGGCGTCAACTACTGGCCCCGACGCAAGGCGATGTACTGGTGGTCGGACTTCGACCGGGGGGAGGTTGCCGAAGAGCTCGACATCATCGCCTCCCTGGGGATGTCGGTGGTCCGGGTCTTCCTGCTCTGGGACGACTGGCAGCCGACGCCGGATCAGGTCTCCTCCGAACGACTCCGCGATCTGGGCTCAGTCCTCGACCTGGCATCCGACAAAGGTCTGGGCCTCGACTTGACTTTCTTCACCGGGCACATGAGCGGGCCCAACTGGTCCCCGGGATGGCTGCTGGACCGACGGGCCACGGCTCACCCCTCACCGCATGTGCGTCAGGTGGTCAGCGGGGGCAAAGTGGTCGACAGCACCTATCGGAACATGTTCCACGATCGGACGGCCCTCGACGCGGGGAGACTCCTCGTCGAGTCGGTAGTCGGGGAGTTCGGGGCTCACCCCGGCGTCTGGATGTGGAACCTGGGCAACGAGCCCGACCTCTTCGCCCAGCCTCGCAGTGCCAATGCCGGTAGGGCATGGGTGGCCTCGATGACCGGTTTGATCAAAGGGATCGACCCGGTCCATCCGGTCAGCACCGGGTTGCACACCGCCAGCCTCTTCGCCGACAACGGGTTTCGGGTGGACCAGGTCTTCGCCGAGAGCGACCTGGCCGTCATGCACGGCTACCCGATGTACATCGACTGGGCTCGGGGACCTCTCGACCCCGATTTCGTGCCGTATCTCTGCGCCCTCGTCACAGCCCTCAGCGGCAAGCCATGTCTGGCCGAGGAGTGGGGTGGCTGCACCTCACCCGACGCCGGGGAATCGGTCACCTGGGCCTGGACGGCCTACGGCGAGCCGAGGACCCAGTTCATGGCGGGGGAGGAGGACTTCGCCGGCTATGTGGGCCAGGTCCTGCCCCGGCTCGTCGATGTCGGCGCCACCGGGGCCTTCATGTGGTGCTTCGCCGACTACGCCCCCGAGCTCTGGGACCGCCCGCCCTGTGATCCGGGTGGGGCCAAGCACGAGAGGCACTTCGGTCTGGTCCGCCCCGACGGGACCGTCAAGCCACACGCCGAGGTGATCCGAAGCTTTGCCGAAACCGCACCCACCATCCAGCCCCCTACCAAGACCGTCATCCTCGACGTGACCCCGGACGAGTACTACCTCGACCCGGCCGGTCACGCCCAGCGGTTTTACCGGGGTTTCTGAGGCCCGGGCCGGCGTCTGCTCCCGGACGTCGGCTCCGCCCGTCGTGGTTCCCGATCGGGCAGTCTGGAAGCGCTTTCCAGATCACTTGAGAAATGATCCATGGTATTGCTTGACAGGATATGAGTATCGAGCTTAGGGTTGAGAGCGCTCTCAACATTCTGCGAGAGGAGACGCTGGGAGATGGCGAGGACACTCGATGATGTGGCCCAGCTGAGTGGTGTCTCCCGCGCCACCGTGTCCCGGGTCATCAATGGCGGCCCGGTGTCGGAGCAGACCCGGCTCAAGGTCCTCGAGGTCCTGCAAAACCACGATTATCGGCCCAACCTGGCCGCGCGCTCACTCGCCTCGGGACGGACCGGTGTGATCGGGGTGGTGATGCACGTCGACCCCCCTCTCCTCTTCGAGGACCCCTACTTCGCCACGCTCCTCCACGGGTTGAGCGACGTCTTGTCGGAGCAGGCGGCCGGGATGATGTTGTGGCTCGGGAACCGGAGCAAGGAGGAGACCCTGCACCGGATCCTGGGCATGGGGCTCCTCGACGGGGTGGTGGTGACCGCCGACATGTTGGACGACCCGCTTGTGGACGGGCTCCTCGTCTCCCATCTCCCCACGGTGCTGATCGGGCACCGACGCACCGATCTCGAGGCGAGTTATGTCGATGTCGACAACATCAATGCCGCCGACACGATGACCCGACATCTCATCGACATCGGGCGGAAGCGGATCGGTCACATCACCGGTCGCCGGGGCACCGTCGCGGCCGAGGACCGGCTCGAGGGTTACCTCAAGGCGATGAATCGGGCCAAGCGGAGCACCGAGGGCTTGGTCGTCGAAGGGGATTTCAACCGACCGTCGGGGATCGACGGGGCCAAGCAACTGCTCGACCGCGGGGTCGACGCCATCTTCGCCGCCAACGACTCCACGGCCGCGGGTGCACTCGAGGAGCTCGGGACGAGATCCCTGAGTGTGCCTGGCGACGTTGCATTGGCCGGATTCGACGATCTCGCCTTCGCCTCCGAGCTCGATCCTCCGCTCACCACGATTCGTCAGGGGGTCCATGCCCACGGCAGCGAGGCCGCTCGGGCGCTTTTCGGGCTCCTGGAGAGCCCGCAGACGCCGCGCCGGGTCCTCCTGCCGACCGAGTTGGTCATCAGGCAATCGACCGTTGGAGGTTTCTTGCGATAGCGACACAGAGGTCACCGCTCCACCCCCGGGGGCGGGCCCGTCGGCCGTCCGGGAAAGCCCGGTCGACGTGAATCACGGGGGCGAAGGAGGAGAAGGAGAGCAATGAAACGATGGAATAGCGTCGCCGTAGTGGTGGCTCTCATGATGTTGGTCGCCGCTTGCGGCGGCGAAAGTGGATCAGAGACGCCAACCACTACCGGCGACACAGTTGGCACGCAAGCACCAACAACGACGTCGGGCGACACTGCTGAGGAGCCGTCCGGCGACAGGACACAGGTTAGATGGTTCGTCGGGATTGGAGCCGGGGGCCAGCCGGAGCAGGCCGAGGCCCAGCAGACCGTGGTCGAGGAGTTCAACGCCTCACAGGAGGAGATCGAGCTCGTCATCGAGATCGTCGACAACGACGTCGCCTACGAGACGCTGGCCACCCAGATCGCCTCCGACAACCCACCGGACATCATCGGGCCGGTAGGCCGGGACGGCTCCAACGCCTTCTCCGGTCTCTACCTCGACCTCGAGCCCTTGGTGGAGTCGACCGGATTCGACACTTCGATCTGGCCGACCGAGACGATCGAGAACTTCCGCGAGCCGGATGGGACCCTTCCCGGTCTTCCGTTCGCTTCGTTCCCGTCGTTCATCTACTACAACCGGGCGTTGTTCGACGAGGCCGGTCTGCCCTACCCACCACAGGAGTATGGGCCCGACGGTGTCACCGTCTACGGCGAAGGCACCGAATACGAGGGCACGTGGGACTTTGCCAAGGTGGCCGAGATCGGCGCCATTCTGGCGGTCGATGCCAACGGCAATGATGCCACCAGCGCCGACTTCGACGGGGCCAATACCACCCAGTGGGGCTTCGTCTGGCAGTGGACCGACCGTCTGTTCCAGCAGGGCTCGTTCTGGGGTGCGGGTTATCCCCTGACCGACGCCGGAACCGCCGACGTTCCCCAGGCATGGGAGGACGAGTGGAAGTGGTACCACGACGCAGTGTGGGGCACCGGCTTCGCACCCGGTCAGGAAGAGCTCGACGCCCTCGGCGGCAACGCCTTCCAGTCCGGTGCGGTGGCGATGGCCGGCTCTCACCTCTGGTACACGTGCTGCATCAGGGACGACGCCAACAACATCACCGGGGACTTCTTCGACATTGCGGTGATGCCGTCACACGACGGGGTGGTCACCACCAACATGCACGCCGACACCTTCCGCATCCTGGCCTCTACCCAGAATCCGGACGCGGCGTTCACCGTGTTGACCTATCTGCTCACCGACGCGGCGTTGCCGTTGCTCACGGCATACGGTGCTGCCCCGGCGAACCCGGCCCTGACCGAGGACTTCTTCGCATCACTCGAGGAGAGGTATCCCCAGGACGTCAACTGGCAGGTGGCACTGGACAGCGCGGCCTATGCCGACGTGCCGAGCCACGAGCAGTTCCTCGGCGGTTGGGAGGAGTACAAGGAGGCGATGGACACGCTGCAGAGCGCCATCCTCACCGATCCCGCGCTCAACCTGGACACATCGATCGTCGAGTTGGAGACCAACCTGACCTCGATCTTCGAGGAGAACGCGGACTAGCCGCTTGGCAGTGACAGCCACCACAGGGAAGGGAGCGGTCGAGCACCCGGCCGCTCCCTTCCGACCCAACCGCAACTCCCTCGCCCGGCGCCGGGGGAGAGCCGGCCTCTGGTTCGTGATGCCGTGGATCGTCGGGTTCTTCCTGTGGTACGCCATCCCTATGGTCGCCTCGCTCTGGTTCTCTTTCACCGACTTCAATCTGGTGTCGAACGAGCCGACCCAGTTCGTCGGCCTCGCCAACTGGCAGAAGCTGTTCACCGATCCCGACGTGCGCGAAGCGGTGGTGGTCACCTTCCGCTACGGGATCATCGCCTTGCCGGTGGCGATCCTGTTCCCGATGGGTCTCGCCTACCTGTTGGTGAAGAAGAATTTGAGGGCACGTGAGACGTTCCGGGCATTGTTCTTCATGCCCTCGATCATCCCCTTCGTCGCCGCCGTCCTGATCTTCGGCGGCGTCATGAACAGTCAGATCGGCTGGGTCAACAAGATCCTGGGCCTCGTCGGGATCGAGGGCCCCCGCTGGTTCCTAGACAAGAGCTTCGTCTACCCGGCCCTCGTCTTCATCTCCCTGTGGGGGGTGGGCAACGCCATGATCATCTTCATCGCCTCGATGAACTCGGTCCCCGCCACTCTCTATGACGCGGCCCGCATCGACGGCGCCTCGGAGTGGCAGTCGTTTCGCCACGTCACGCTCCCGCTCATCTCACCGATCATCTTCTACAACCTGATCATCGCCCTCATCGCCTTGTTCAACTACTTCGTGGTCCCGTTCGTCCTCTACAACGGGAGCGGCGAGCCGGGGGGCGCCACCAACTTCTACGCCCTCCACTTCTTCAGGGTGGGCTTCCAATTCTTCGACATGGGTTACGCCGCCACCCTGGCCTGGGGGCTCTTCGTGGCGGCGATCGCCATCACGGGGCTCCTCTTCTGGTCGGCCAAGTACTGGGTCCACTATGAGTTCGCGCGGAGCTGAGCGATGGCAGTGACCGTCAGTCGACCCGATCAGAGGTTGCGGCGTTCGCCGGTCGCCGGCTCCGATGGTGGAGCGCCCGGCAATCGGCGGCGCTTCGAAGGGTGGATGATCACGGCGTTCACCGTCCTGGTCCTCTTCGTCTTCTTGATGCCGATGGGGTACATGGCGGTCACCTCGCTCAAGTCCGAGCAGCAGCTGGCCAACCTCACCGGTCCGATTCTCCCCATGTCGCCGGCCGTCTTCGAATACGAGGGTCGGCAGCTCGAAATCATGACGGTGCCCTTTCCCGACGGTTCCGAGATGGATCTGGCCATGCTCCAACCCGGCCGTCAGGTCTCCCAGTTCATCGACCCGGCCAACCCCGATGCGGGTCCGATCGAGTGGGACGGGAACTGGAGGGTCCTCGAGCCGGGGTATGAGCTCGACCCGCAATGGCAGAACTTCCCCAGGGCATGGGAGAACATGAAGTTCCCACTGCTACTGCGCAACACGATGATCATCGCCGGGATCGGCACGCTCGGGGCGGTGGCCTCCTCGATCCTGGTCGGCTACGGCCTCGCCAGGTTCAAGGTCCCCTTCGCCAGGTCGATCATGGTGGTGCTGATCGCCACCATCATCCTCCCCGGGTTCGCCACCCTGGTCCCCAAATACGCACTCTTCTACCGGATTGGCTGGGTGGGCACCTTCCTCCCTCTCATCGTGCCCCACTTCTTCGCCAATGCGTTCAACGTCTTCCTCTTCCGTCAGTACTTCCTGACCATCCCCAGGGAGCTGGACGAGGCGGCCACCATCGATGGGGCCGGACCGCTTCGGACCCTGTGGTCGGTGATCCTCCCCCAGATGAAGGCGGCGATCGTGGCCGTCTCCTTGTTCCACTTCTACTTCGCCTGGAACGACTTCTTCGAGCCGATGATCTACTTGGCTTCTCGTGCCGACCTCCAACCGATCTCGGTCGGTCTGCGCACCTTCAACACCCTCTACGACTCGCAGCCCAACCTGATCCAATCCGGGGCCCTGCTGGCGCTGATCATCCCGGTTGTTGTCTTCTTGTTCGCCCAGCGGGTGTTCCTCCAGGGCATCGACCTGTCTGGCGTGCAGAAGTAGGTAGAGAAAGGAACAGCGCCAGATGACTTCGGTTTCGCAATTTCCCCCTGGGTTCCTCTGGGGGGTGGCCACAGCCTCGTACCAGATCGAGGGTGCAGCCGACGAGGACGGTAGGGGCAAGTCGATCTGGGACACCTTCGCCCATACCCCGGGCAAGACCAGCAACGGGGAGCACGGCGACCGCGCCGTCGATCACTATCGCCGCTACGCCGAGGACGTGGCCCTCATGTCCCACATCGGGGTCAACGCCTATCGCTTCTCCATCGCATGGTCTCGTCTCCTCCCCGAGGGGACCGGGGCGGTGAATCAGGCCGGCGTCGACTTCTATCGACGGTTATGTAAGGAGCTCTCCCAGGCCGGTATCACCCCGGTGGCAACTCTCTATCACTGGGACCTGCCCCAGGCGTTGCAGGACCGCGGCGGATGGGTGAACCCCGAGTCGGTGGCCTGGTTCAGGGAGTATGCGGAGGTGGCCAAGGATTCGCTGGGGGACATGGTCACCACCTGGGCCACTCTCAACGAGCCTTGGTGCTCGGCGTTCCTGGGCCACAGCGCGGGGGAACACGCTCCCGGGGTGACCGACACACCGAGTTCGTTCCTCGTCGCCCACCACCTCATGCTGGCCCATCACTCAGCGGTCGAGGCGATGCGGCACACCTCCTCCCGCGATGAGGACCGTCTCGGCATCGTCCTCAACCTGATCCCGGCCTGGCCGCAGACCGACAGCGAGGAAGACAGGGCTGCGGCCACAGCAGTCGACCTGGTGCAGAACCGCCTGTTCTCGGAGGCTGTGCTCTCGGGCAGGTACCCCGCTGGGGTGCTCGATTTGTTCGAGCACTACGGGGTCGCCGGGCAAATCGATGTCGAGTCGCTGGCGTCGGCGCGGCAACCCATCGACTTCCTCGGAGTCAACTATTACAACATCAACCACATCGAGCATCACCCGGGAGCCGAGTCGATGCCGGCCTGGCCCGGGACCTGGGGCGCACGGATAGCGCGCCCGCCCGGGACACTGACCGAGATGAATTGGGGTGTCGAGCCCGAGGGTCTGACCTGGATGTTGGAGCGAGTCGCCAGGGAGCATCCGGGAGTCCCGATGATGGTCTGTGAGAACGGGGCGGCCTACGTCGACCAGGTCGGGCCGGACGGGTCGGTCGATGACCCTGCCCGGATCGATTACCTCAAGCGACACATCGCGGCGATCGAGGCCGCCCTCGACCGGGGCGCTGACGTGCGCGGCTACTTCCTGTGGTCCCTCATGGACAACTTCGAATGGGCGCGTGGCTACGACAAACGATTCGGCATCGTCAGGGTCGACTTCGAGACCATGGCCCGCAGTCTCAAGGCGAGCGGTCTCTGGTACCGCGACTTCCTGGCCGGGCGGGCCACCACGGACTGATCCTCTCCCGGACCACTTGATCTCGGGCATCTAAGTCGGCATGGTGAGTGCGTGGCCGTTTCGGAAGCCGCCCGTAACGACTTGTACACTGGCCCGGCCGAAGTCCTGGGACCGGAGAGAACCGAGACCCTGATGAGCGCCATCCCACTCCACGAGCTCGATGAGGTCGCCACGAAGCGCGACATCGCATCGCTTCGGGCGGAGTTGGGCGATGGGATCGGGTTACTTCGGAGGGAGTTGGGCGGAGAGATCGGTTCGCTTCGGGCGGAGTTCGGTCGTCTCTCGGAGGCGCATCAGAGCTTGGAGACGAAGCTGGATCGCCTCATCTTCATCCTGATCGCGGGGCTCTTCGCCATCATTGCCACCCTGATCGGAGTCGGTCTCGTCGGCTAGTGCTCGCGAGACACACCTGCAATCAGCGGTGCAGGACCTGGCGCTTGGGCTTGGGGTCGTGTGGTGAGCGCACCCTTGGGGCGCGGCCTCGAGAGGCAACCTGGATGAGATCGCCGAGCATGGCGCTGGCCGTGGGCTGGCCTCCGGCGCCGGGGCCGGTGAAGAGGAGCCGACCCACCGATGGGCCTTCGATGAAGATGGCGTTGGTGACCCCGTTGACACCGGCCAAGGGGTGCTCGGAGGGAAGACTCAGAGGCCGCACCTTGGCCTCCACCCGTCCGTCGGCGCCACGCTCCGCCGAGCCGATCAGCTTGATCACCTCGTCCCGTGCAGTCGCCGCCGCGACGTCGTCCACGGTGACAGCCTCGATGCCCACACACTCCACCTCCCATGGGGCTACCCGCTCCCCGAAGGCGAGACTGGCCAGGATCGCGGTCTTGAATCCGGCGTCCCGGCCCGAGACGTCGTCCGCCGGGTCGGTCTCGGCATAACCGAGGCGCTGTGCCTCCTCCAGGGCGTCCTGGTAGCTGCGGCCCTCCTTGGCCATGGCGGTGAGGATGTAGTTGGTTGTCCCGTTGACGATCCCGCTGACAACGTCGATGTCTTCACCGGCCAGGCTCTCGGCCAAGGGCCGAATCACCGGGATGCCCCCGCCGACGGCAGCTTCGTACATCACCGACACCCCGGCCCGGCGCGCGGCTTCCATGATCTCCTGCCCTCTGGTCGCAATGAGCTCCTTGTTGGCCGTGACCACCGGCTTGCCCGAGCGAAGGGCCGCCAGCACCAATTCCCCGGCCGGCTCGAGTCCGCCGATCACTTCGACGATCACGTCGATCCCTGGGTCGGTCACGACCGACATGGCCATATCGGTCATCCGTTCCGCTTTGACGTCGAACGGGCGCTCCTTGGTCAGGTCCCTGACCGCTACCCGCTTCACCTCGAGGTCGACTCCGGACTTGAGCCTGATGGCTTCGCGGTCGGCCACGAGACGGTTGACCAGCGCGCCACCGACCGTTCCCGCTCCCAGGACGCCTACACGGACGGTCATGGTCTCGATCTCTTGTCTCTCTGCTGTCTCATCTGGCCTCTGCTCCCTCGGATGAGCCCGTCCGATGGGGGAATCAAAAAAGATCCGCCCTTTGCCGGTGCGGATCTCGTGTTTCGTGTGGTTGTGGTGCTGGTTACACGGTCGAGTCGCACGGCCTTGCGGTCGTGGTCGTCGTTCCGGTCATAAGTCCAACACTCATCTGCAGGAAAAGGTATCCGCGATCGGCTGCCAAGTCAATGTCGGGGGATTTGATAGGCAAGTATAGACTTGCCTATTCTGAGATCTCCAGTGGGCGACATATTCAAGGCGCTCGGAGATCACACCCGGCGGGCGATCCTGGACGAGTTGACCGAGAAGGACGGTCAGACCCTGTTCGAGATCTGCGCCCGACTGACCATTAAACATGGCCTCAGCTCGTCCCGCCAGGCGATCTCCCAGCACCTCGATGTGCTCGAGGAGGCCGGTCTCATCGTCACGCGGCGGGAGGGCCGGTACAAGTTCCATCACGCCAACACCGCGCCATTGCAGGAGATCGGCGAGCGTTGGCTGACCGAGAAGGAGAGAACAACATGATCAAGATCAACGTGACGTCGGTGCTAGTCGACGATCAGGACAAGGCCCTTGCCTTCTACACCGGGCCACTCGGTTTCGAGAAGAAGACCGACATGCCCGTCGGAGAGCACCGCTGGCTGACCGTCACCTCACCGGCTCAGCCCGAAGGCCCGGAATTGCTGCTAGAGCCCGACAACCACCCTGCGGCCGGGCCGTTCAAGGAGGCTTTGGTGGCAGACGGGATCCCTTTCACCTCCTTTGCAGTCGATGACGCACGGACCGAGTTCGAGCGGCTCAGCGAATTGGGTGTCCGTTTCACACAGGAGCCCTTGACGATGGGCGATGTCACCACGGTCGTGCTCGACGACACCTGCGGCAACCTGATCCAGCTCGCCTCCGTGTGAGGCTCTAAAGCCTGATCGCCCGGGGGTCTTGCACTTATCCGTTCCGATCAAATATCCTGTAAGGGACGAAGCGCTCATCTTGAGCGGTTGAGGGATCAGGCCCGATGAAACCGCGGCAACCGGCGCAAGCACGGTGCCAATGCCTGGATCGATGAGTTGCCGGAGCCTCGGCTCCCGGCGCTCTTCAAGCGTTTCGAGAAGAAACTAGAGGAGTTGACCGTGAGCGAGGCAGACACGCCTTTCTGTACAGAATCGAGCCGCCCATGAGCGGCTATCTCGATGTCGTCCGATCCGGCGTCGTCATCTTCGACGGTGCGACCGGGACCAATCTCCAGACCGTCGATCTCACCGCCGACGACTTCGGAGGCCCCTCGCTGGAGGGTTGCAACGAGTTGCTCAACCTGCGTCGTCCCGACGTGATCCGCAACCTGCATCGCTCCTTCCTCGAAGTCGGAGTCGACGTGGTGGAGACGAACACCTTCGGCGCCTTCGCCATCCCTCTCGGCGAGTACGGGCTCGAGGATCAGTCATACGAGATCGCGGCCGCCGGCGCCACGCTCGCCCGGGAGACCGTGGACGCCTATGTCGAGGCCGACGGGAGGGCGCGTTTCGTCGCCGGGTCGATCGGGCCCGGGACCAAGTTCTCCACACTTGGCCAGATCTCGTATCGCGACCTGGCTGCTGCCTACGAGGTCGAGGCTGCGGGTTTGATCGATGGCGGGGCCGATCTGCTCATCGTCGAGACCCAGTTCGACCTCCTTGGGGCCAAGGCCGCCATCGAAGGCGCTCGCCGGGCGATGGCTGCGGCCGGCGTCGAGCTGCCGCTTCAGGTCCAGGTCACCATCGAGCTCACCGGGCGGATGCTGCCCGGCACCGAGATCGGAGCGGCCCTGACTGCTTTGGAGGCGTTGCGCCCCGACGTCATCGGCCTCAACTGCGCCACCGGGCCGGCCGAGATGTACGAGCCTCTGCGTCATCTAGCCCGTCACTCATCGATCCCGATCTCGGCTATCCCCAACGCCGGTATGCCCCATGTCGAGGACGGTCAGATGGCCTACGACCTCTCGCCGGACGATCTCGCCTATCACCTCGGTGAGTTCGTGACCGAGATGGGAATCGGCGTGATCGGCGGCTGTTGTGGCACCTCGCCTGACCATCTCGCTGCCGTTGTGGAGAAGATTCGCCCGCTGGCGCCGTTGGAGCGCAACCCCGAGTCGATCCCGTCGGCAGCCTCCATTTACAGCCAGGTACCTTTCGATCAAGACACCTCGTTCCTCATCATCGGGGAGCGCGCCAATGCCAATGGCTCGCGCGCCTTCAAAGATGCCCTGCTCGCCGAAGATCTCGAAGGTTGCATCGCCGTTGGCCAGGAGCAGGTCAAGGAGGGCGCCCACCTGGTCGACCTCTGTGTGGACTATGTGGGCCGCGATGGGGTGGCCGACATGGTGAAGCTGGCCGCCTCGTTCGCCACCGATGTCACGGCCCCGGTCGTGCTCGATTCCACCGAGCCCGAGGTCATGGAGGCCGGGTTGGAGCGTCTCGGCGGTAGGAGCGTCCTCAACAGCGCCAACCTCGAGGATGGCGAAGCCGAAGGCTCCCGTCTCGACCGCGTCTTCGGGCTGGCCAAGAAACACGGTGCGGCCGTGATCTGCCTGCTCATCGACGAGGAAGGTCAGGCACGCACCCTGGAATGGAAGTTGCGCATCGCCCATCGCATCCACGACCTGGCTGTCGAACGTTATGGGCTGCGCTCGGAGGACCTGATCTTCGACGCCCTCACCTTCCCGCTGAGCACAGGTGGCGACGACCTGCGTCGGGACGGGATGGCAACTCTCGATGCGATCCGTCAGATCAAGACCGAGCTTCCCGGGGTCCGCACCGTTCTGGGAGTGTCCAACGTGTCATTCGGTCTCAACCCGGCCGCTCGCAAGGTGCTCAACTCCGTGTTCCTCCACGAGGCGGTTGAGGCTGGGCTGGACGCCGCCATCGTCCACGCCGGGAAGATCGAGCCCTTGAACCGGATCGATCCCGAACAGCGGAAAGTCTGTCTCGACCTGATCTATGACCGGCGGGAAGAGGGTTACGACCCGTTGGAGAAGCTCCTGGAGCTGTTCGCCGGCGTGGAAACCGTTGAGCGGCCAGAGAACGAATACGACGATCTGCCCGTCGGGGAGAGATTGGCTCGCAGGATCATCGACGGCGACCAGAAGAAGGTCATCGGGGACCTGGACATCGCCCTCGCCGAGGGGACCGCACCGCTGGACATCATCAACGAGCACTTGCTCGCCGGCATGAAGGTGGTCGGAGACCTGTTCGCCAGCGGCGAGATGCAGCTCCCGTTCGTGCTCAAGTCGGCGGAGACGATGAAGAAGGCGGTCGCCCACCTGGAGCCGTTGATGGAGAAGGCCGAAGGCGCCACCCGGGGCCGGATCGTGCTGGCCACCGTGTCCGGTGACGTCCACGACATCGGCAAGAACCTGGTCGACATCATCCTGACCAACAACGGGTACGAAGTGCACAACCTGGGGATCAAGGTCGGCATCTCGGAGATGATCGCCAAGCTCGAAGAGACTTCGGCCGACGCCATCGGAATGAGCGGGCTGCTGGTGAAGAGCACGCTGATCATGCGGGACAACCTGGACGAGTTGGAGCGTCGAGGTTTGGGCAAGGTGCCGGTCCTGCTCGGTGGCGCCGCCCTGACCAGGAATTACGTCGAAGCCGATCTCCGCTCCCGCTACCAGGGCCCGCTCTACTACGGAAAGAACGCATTTGCCGGGTTGGACGCCATGGGCCGGATCGTGGCCGGTGAGCCGGCGCCTACCCCAATCGCCCCGCGGAGGCGCGTCGATGAGGAGACCGAGCGAGGAGCGATCCCGGCGCGCTCACCGGACGTCAAGCGGGACAATCAGATCTTCGTGCCGCCCTTCACCGGATCGCGTGTGGTGCGCGGGGTGTCGATCGACGAGATCACCCCCTATCTCAACCTGACGGCCCTGTTCCGAAACCAATGGCAGTACCGGCCGGAGAAGGGGGAGAAGGACCCGGAGTTCAAGGAGCGTCTGGCACCGCTGTTGCGTGACCAGATCGCCAAGGCCAGGGCGGACGACCTGCTCCATCCCAAGGTGGTCTACGGGTACTTCCCTGCGAACTCAGACGGCGACGACCTCGTGATCTGGGACGATGAGCGAGCTCAGACCGAGATGACGCGCTTCAGTTTCCCCCGCCAGCAGGAGGATCCGTTCCTCTGCATTGCCGACTTCTTCCGCCCGGTCGGGGAGGAGGTCGACTACGCCGCCTTCCACATCGTGACCATGGGGGGTCAGATCTCTGAGCGGACCAAGGAGCTGTTCGAGGCCGATCGCTATTCGGACTATCTGCTCCTCCACGGTCTCGGGGTGGAGATGGCGGAGTCCCTCGCCGAGCATTGGCACCACAGGATCCGGGAAGAGTGGGGCTTTGTCGACGAGGACGGCCCTTCGCTGCTCGGACTTTTCCGACAGCAGTATCGGGGCGGCCGCTACTCGTGGGGCTACCCGGCCTGCCCGGATCTGGAGGACAACGAGAAAGTGGCTTACCTCCTCGGCGCAGACCGGATCGGAATCACGGTCGGGGAGGAGACCTCCTACCAGTACCAGCCGGAACAAACCACGTCGGCCATCATCTGCCACCACCCCCAGGCGAAGTACTTCGTCGCCCGCAAGCCAAGGGAGAAACTCGATGCTGATCGAATCCAGTGATTGGCGCCGAATCGCCGAGATCAACCCGCCCGAGCTGCCCAACTTGCAGCATCGGAGCCTGTCCCCGGACTGGAGCCATGTCCTGGTCACGGACAACGTGTTCGGCCGGATCCGGGTGTCGCCATACGCCTTCTCGGCCCGAATCACCCATGACACGCCGGACGTCCACCCGACGGTCGTGGTGTCGACCAGGGACAGGAACATCCTCGCCATCGAATCCGAGGTGCGAGGAGCCTTGGGCAACGGGGTCGACTCGTTCTTGGTCGTGATCGGGGACACGGTGCCCCACGTCGATCATCTGGCCCATCACTACGAGATCGTGGAGCATCTCAGGGAGTTGCAGGAGAACCTTCCGGACTTCGAGGTGGGGATGCCCACCCGGTTCCGGGAGTGGCAGTTCCGGCGGAGGATCGATTTGGGCGCCCAGTTCTTCGTCACCGGGCCGATCCTCGACCCCGAGGTGCTGGAGTTGCACATGAGCCGGCTCAACCTCAAGCCGGAGGACCCACCCGTGTACCTCATGATCATCCCTCCGTTCAGCCCCACCTGGGTGGAGCAGATGGAGTCGATCGGCTCGGTTCCTGCCACCGACGGGTTGAAGCAGCGTTTGTCGGAGCTGTCACCCGACGTGGCCCGCAAGCTGGGTTGGGAGCTCACGACCGAGTTGGAGAGCCGGGCCCGGGATGCCGGGGCGGCGGGCGTGATCCTGATGGGTCTCAAATACGACTCTGTAGTTGGTGAGGCGGCCGACAACTGGCTCAACCGCGGGTAGTGACTGGCCGGTCACGGGGCGCGGGGTTGGGTGGTGTAGGTGTGGCCGAGGGGGCTGGTGAGCTGGTAGATGCCGGGGTGGGTCTGGATGATGGTCCAGCCTCGGTGTTTGATGACATGGTGGTGACGGCAGAACGGTCCGAGATTGTGGTCGCTGGTGGGCCCTCCTTGGGCGTGGGCGTGGTTGTGGTCGATGTCGCAGTCGGTGGCGGGCATGCGGCATCCGGGGAAGACACAGGTGTTGGCCAGGGTTTGGACCCGACGTTTCTGGGTGGTGGTGGGCCGTCGTCGGGTGGTCCCGTTGGAGATGACCTGACCGTTTTCGCCGGTGATGGTGTAGCGCCATTCGGCTTCGGGTTGTTCGGTGACGATGTGGCGGGCGATGTCAGAGATGACCGGCCCCCAACCTGGTATTTCTCCCGGGTTCTCTGAGAGTCCGGTGAGGGTGGTTTTCTGGGCTCCGATCGATGAGTTTCGGCAGACCGGCACGTCGGTAAGAGATGTGAACCGGAGCGAAGGAGATGCCGCGATGCAACCGGTGACTGAGAAGAACCTCGACGGCTACGGGACCCCGGCCATCGACTGGAACCGAGTGAGTGATCGTCTCGCCTCCCACATCCCACAGGGGCCCGACAGCGAGGGGGCGGGCCGTCACACGACCTGGCTGGCCACCACCAATCCCGACGGGAGCCCACACGTCATGCCGCTCGGCGCATTGTGGGTCGACGACGCCTTCTACTTCACCTCTGGGCCGGGCACCCGGAAGTCGAAGAACATCGCCAAACATCCTGAAAGCGCGATCACCCTTTCCACCCACGACCTCGACCTGGTGTTCGAGGGCGAACCGAAGCGGGTGACCGACAACGATGAGTTGGAGCGCGTCGCACAGGTGTTCGGTGGGGGCGATTGGCAGCCACACGTGGAGGATGGCGCCTTCGTCGCCGAGTTCAGCGCCCCTTCCGCCGGGCCACCGCCCTGGTACCTCTATCGGCTCCGGCCGAAGAGGATCTATGCCTTGGGCACTGCCGAGCCGTATGGCGCCACTCGATTCGATTTCTGACCCGGGCTAACCCGGGCAGCTGAACGCCTGCCGGTAGGACTCCTCGACGGTGAGCACCCGGCCCCCGACCACGGTGCCGTCGCCGGCGATCGCATCGGCGTACTCCCATAGAACCCCGCTGAATCCGCCCTCGGCCGACATATCGATCAGGATGTCCCACTCCCGGGAAGTCGCCATCGCGTTCACCGCTTCGTCCACGGCCGCCTGATCTTGGGCCACCTTGCCCCCGATCCACTGCTCGATCCAGGCACAGGCCAGCGCACCAGCCACATCCGCCCCCACCTGGTACCAATGCTCGGCAGGTCCTTGCTCCAGCATCGAGGCATCGAATCCCGGAGGAAGCGGGATATCGGTCAGGTACTCGGCGACCGTCGCCGCCCGGTCGGTCACCACGGTCTCGGGCATGGCAGCCAGCCACTGTTCCTCATCGACCAGAGCCAACGACGCCAGCAAGGTCCGAAAGGCAGTTTCGTCGAGATCGGAGCTGTTGAGTACCAACAACACCTCGTCGATGGCCCACATCGCATCGAAAGCTCCACCCTCGCCTTGCACGACAGCAGCAACTGTTCCCAAAACGGTTGCATCGTCGAGCCGAGCCCCGTCTTGCTCACGATCGGCAATCAACGATGAGAGGTCGGACCAGGCACCGCTATCGAGGTTGAGCTCGGCTTCGCCGGCTTCATTGCCGAGTTGAACCGTGGCGTGGTGGAACTCGCCTGACCCGTCATCGAAGGTGCCGTCAGACCGTTCCACATAAGTGATTGCCCAGCCAGTGGCCATGGGCACCAGGTACGGCAGTTCGCCCGGGGCCAGATCAGGCGCGGCCACCGTGTGAGCGATCTGCCCGATCTGTCCTGAGCCACTGGTTTGGAGCAAAGCGACCCCGCCGACCGCGATCAAGACGGCGGCAGACGCTGTGACGAAGACGGCCATCGGCCTCCGGGACGACGGCCTCGCCTCGAGACTGGTCGCGCCGATTGTGTGCAGATCCGGGGCGATCGGAGTCTCCTCGACCAGGACGCCCAACCCGCGTCGCACCTGTTCCCGCTCACGATCATCGAATGTCATCTCAAGACTCCCTTCAGCTTTCGCCGCGCCAGGTGCAGATAGCGTTTCACCGTGCCCGGACTGGCACCCATCGCCCGTGCGGTGTCATCGATGGTCAGGTCCTCCCAATACACCAGGTATACGGCCGCTCGCTGTCGAGGCGGTAGCCGACGAAGGGCAGCTATCACCTCGAGGTCCCGTTCCGGGATCCACGAGGGTGGGTCGGGTAGCGGCTTAGGGGTCCCTTTTCGCAGACGCCCCCGCGACTCGTTGAGAACGGCCCGGAACAGGTAGGACCGGGCGTCGTCCAGGTCGGCCAGCGAACGACGCTCCAGGACCCTCAACACGACCGCCGAGAGCACGTCTTCGGCATCGGCCGGCCCGACCAGCGCCGTGGCGTAACGGATCAGGTCGTCCTTGTTCTTTGTGTAGATGGTCTCGTCGGGGAGATTCATCACTCCAACCACGCGCCGGAGCACGAAATGGTTGCACGCGATCCAGCTCACATCACCCCGGCGTTCCGCATCCCCTCGATCTCGGCCACGTCGTAGCCCAACTCAGCTAGCACCTGATCGGTGTCGGCGCCCAGCTCCGGCGGCGGGACCCGGACCGAGGTCGGAGTGCCCGACATCTCGATAGGGAGCCCGAGCGTGCGCAGTGGCCCGGCGGTCGGGTGCTCCATCTCAAGCACCATGTCCCGGGTCATCGTCTGAGCGCTGGACAAAGCCTCGGAGACCAGATTGATCGGTCCCGATGGGATCCCGATCCTGTCGAAGGTCTCGACCCATTCCGCCCTGCTCCTGGTCAGCATCACCTCGCCCACGATCTCGTCGACCAGGTCGCGATTGCGCACCCGCTCCGGGTTGGTGGCAAAGCGTGGGTCGGCGGCCCACTCCGGGTGACCCAACTCAACGGACAGCACCTTGAACTGTCGGTCGTTCCCGATGGCGAGAGCCAGGTCTCCGTCGGCGGCCGAATAGGTGCGATAGGGGACGATGTTGGGGTGCCCGTTGCCATAGCGGCCCGGTTCGTCGCCCGACACCAGATGGTTGGCCGCCACGTTGGCCAGCATGTGGAGCCCGGTGTCGTGGAGGTTGACCTCACATCGTTGCCCTACCCCGGTGCGTCGTCGCGCCTCCAACGCGGCGAGGATGGCGATGGTCGCCTGCATCCCGGTGCAGATGTCGACGATTGCCACCCCCAGCTTCATCGGTGGGCCATCGACCTCGCCGGTGATCGACATCAGCCCGGTCTCCGCCTGCAGGATGAAGTCGTAGCCCGGAGCTTCTGACTTGGGGCCGCTCGATCCGTATCCCGTGATCGAGCAACGCACCATGCCCGGAGCATTGGCCTCGAACCAGGCGTCGTCGAAGCCCCATCGCTCCAGGGTGCCCCGCTTGAAGTTCTCCACCAGCACGTCGCCACTGCGAATCAGACGGTCGAGGACCTCGCGCCCCTCCGGGCGGCGCAGGTTCAGCGTCACGCTGCGCTTGTTGCGGTTGACCCCGATGAAATACGCGGAGAGAGGCCCAGCGTAGGGAGGGCCCCAATGGCGGGTGTCGTCCCCTTCCCCTGGACGCTCAACCTTGATCACATCCGCTCCCAGATCGCCCAGGGTCTGGGTGCATAGCGGGCCGGCCAGCACACGGGACAGGTCGACGACCCGGAGACCGGCCAGGGCCCCCTCCGTGGTCATGATCTGGCGGCCTGCGAAGCCTCGCTCTGGTTGCGGCCCTCTCCGAAGTCGTCGAGATAGGAGTCCAGGGCCTGTTTGTTGCGGACCCGGAACTGATGGAAGTCGGCCGGCCGCTTTTCCAGGAAGGCGTTCATACCTTCTATCGACTCCTCGGTGCCCCAGATATTGGCCAGCAGCTCCATCCCGTGCTGCCACGAGGGATAGAGGGCGTCGGAGTCGAAGTTGAGCGACACCTTGGTGGCCCGCAACGTCTGCGAGGAATAACCCTTCATCTGCTGGACGATCTCCTCGACCCGCCCTTCCAGCTCGGAGGCGGGGACAGCCTGGTTGGCCAGCCCGATCTCAGCGGCCTCGGCCCCGGTGTAACGCTTGCACAGGAAGATCATCTCTTTGGCCCGGCGCTCGCCGATGAGCTTCGACAGGTACTGGGTCGCTCCCACCGTGGGGCAGGCTCCTACCCGGGCCCCGGTTTGGCCGAACGTGGCATCCTCGGCGGTGATGACGAGGTCGCACCACAACATCAGCTCGTGGCCTCCTCCGACACACGCCCCTTCCACCATGGCGATCACCGGGATGGGGAGGTTGCGACAGGTCATGGCCACCTCGAGCATGCGGTCGTTCCACATGTAGGAATTGGCCTTGTTCAACTTCATCATGGCGTGGAAGTCGCCACCTGCGGAGAAGTGGCCGCCGACTCCGTAGACCACGGCGGCGACGATGGTCGGGTCCTCCCGGGTGGACTCCAGGGCATGGGCCAGCTCATCGAGGGTCTGCTCCCGGAAAGCGTTTCGCACCTCCGGGCGGTTGATCCCGATCCAGGCTGCGTCGTCCCGCTTCTCGTAGACAATCTCGCTGTATTCCATTGCCTCTCCCTTCAGACCCGGGCCATGACCGAGGCAACCTCGACGGCACGGCCAGAGGCAGCCGACTCGACGGCCGCCTCCATCACCGCGACCACCGCCAGACCGGCTTCGCCGTCGACCTCGACTTCGTTCTCCCCGCGAATGGCGCCAGCGAAAGCGACGAGCTGGTCGACCACGGGATCGATCGGCTCCAGGTCCACCGCCTCAGGCGCCGGATCGTCGCGGCCCTGGACCGCGAGCTCGTCCCCGCCCATGGTGCTGTAGGCGGCTCCCTCGGTTGCGAACACCGCGGTCGCATTGATGACCGGGGTGAAGAACGAAGTCGTCAGCGTGGCCAGAGCACCGCTCTCCAGTTCCATGGCCAGCACCGTCGCCTCGTCGATGGGTCGGGAGCGACCGGGCCTGGTGAAGGCGAAGACAGAGCGGACCGGGCCCGCCAGGTAGTGGATGGTGTCGATCTTGTGGACGCCGAGCGAGGTCATCGATCCCAGCGGGCTCTGTTCCGGATCCCAGCGCCAGGCCTCATCTGGCATCTTGAACCCGTTGGCCATCGACTGGTTGGTGACGACCGTCTCGATCTCACCCAACGCCCCGGAGTCGAGCATTGCCTTGATCCGTCGTTTGGCCGCGGTGCGCCGACGCTGATGTCCCACCTGGAGGAGCACCCCAGCGTCCCGGGCAGCGGCCACCGCGGCCAGCCCGTCCTCGACGTTGTTGGTGAACGGCTTCTCCACGAAGATGTGCTTCCCGGCTTGGGCCGACAGCTCGATGAGAGGGCGATGGCTCTGATTGGCCGTGGAAATGATCACGCCCTCGACCTCGGGGTCGGCCAGGAGATCTTCGATGGAATCCGCCATCCGGCAGTCGTGTTTGGCCGCGAACGCCTGCCGGCCCTCGGGGCGCCGGGCGAAACAGGAAACGACGTCCGCCCGCCCGGTCCTGGCCACGGCGCCGGCCAACTCCGATCCCCACCAGCCGAGGCCCACGCTGGCCAGCTTCACCACTTCACTCATCGGGCCTTCCTCCTCAACATGCCTCACAGGCGTTCATGAACACCGCCAGCATCGTGTAGTACCCGACGATGGCGGCCAGCTCGACCGTACCCTCCTCGCCGAGCCGGGTCCGGGCCCGCTCGAAGGCGGCGTCACTCACCTTCCCGGTCCGGCACAGCTCGCGAGCGAATTCGACGAAGACCGCATCGTCCCCGTCATCGACGGTCGCCCCGGTCCTGATCGACTCCAGCGTTGTCTCGGTTACCCCGGCCGAGCGGGCGATCGGGCCGTGTGAGTCCCACTCGAAAGCACATTCCCGCTCGACGGCGGTGGTGCAGATCACCAACTCCCGGTCGTGGTCGGAGAGAGTGGAGTTGAACCGGATCACCGCCCCCAGGTCGGCAGCGGCGCGGGCGATCTGGGGTCGGTGGATCATGGCGGCGAAGGGGCGGATCATCTGCCCGCCCCGGCTGGCGGCGATGTGATCGAATGCATCGACCTGGGAGGGAGAGGCGTCCTTCCGTTCCTCGATCATGCGGACACGCGGCATTGCTCCTCCAGACTTCGCGATCTTCTCCCGGCCTTCGATCGTGCATGATATAGGATCACCCTGGTGGCAATTCTGGAGGAGAGCCTGGAGAAAAGCATCGTCGACACCAGGCGGGGCAAGGTGTCATTCGTCGCAACCGGAGAAGGACCAGTGCGGCTCACCTTGCACTCCCTTCTCACCGACCGGGGCGCATTCGACGAGGTGGTCGGACCGGTCGGGGGGCGATTCATCAACCTGGATCTGCCCGGCTTTGGCGCCAGCGAGCCGGCCCGGCCCGTCATCGACGACTACGCCGACCGCGTGGCCGCCTTCATCGAGGCCATGGCGCTCGACGACGATCTGACCTTGATCGGGAACGGTCTCGGGGCGTTCATCGCACTGGGAACGGCGATCCACCACGGCGACACCTTCGACCGTCTGCTCCTCATCGGGTGCGGTGCCGGTTTCCCCGAGCCGGCCAAAGGTGCCTTCACCACGATGATCGACGCCGTCGAGAACGGGGGCGTCGAGTCGGTGATCCCGATCGCCCTCCGTCGCATCTTCACCGAGAGCTATCTGGAGGCTCATCCCGATATGGGTGAGGCGCGGGCGGCGGTGCTGCGTCGGACCGATCCGGATGCGTTCGTCAACGCCTGCCACGCATTGATCGAGCTCGACTACCGGGAGCCGGCCCGGTCGGTGACCAACCCGACGATGATCGTTGTCGGCGAGGAGGATCAGGCCACCCCTCCCCCGCTGGCTGAGGAATTGCATGAGTTGATCCGCGGCTCGACCCTGGTCCGGCTCCCCGGAGTGGCCCATGCCCCCCAGATCCAGGATCCGGGTGGCTTCGTCAGCGCGACAAGTGAGTTCCTGGAGGGACGATGAGCAAGTACAAGGTGGTGGTCAGCGACCAGGTGTTCCCCTCGGTCGATGTGGAGCGAGGCCTCCTCGCCGACATCGACGCCGAGCTCACCGTGGCCAGTGGGGACGTCGACGCGGTGCTGGCGACGGCGGCCGACGCCGACGCCATCCTCAACACCTACCTCCCGTGGACCGCCGACTCGATCGCCCGGTTGGAGAAGTGCAAGGTCATCGCCCGCTACGGGATCGGGTTCGACAACGTCGACCTCAAAGCGGCCTCCGACGCCGGGATCGTGGTCACCAACGTCCCCGACTACTCCGTGGAGGAGGTGGCGACCCACGCCCTTGCCCTGATCCTGGCCTCGCTGCGAAAGGTGGTGACGGCCGACGACTCGGTGCGGGCAGGGACCTGGAGCATCGACAACTTTCGCCCCATCCGCCGACTCTCAACGCTCACCGTGGGTCTGCTCGGATACGGGCGGATCGCTCGCCGCATCGCCGCACCACTGGCCGCCTTGGGCGCCGAGATCATCGCGCATGACCCCTACCTCCAACCCGGCGCCGACATGCCCCCCCTGCTCGAGCTCGAGACGGTGCTGAGCCGAGCTGACATCATCTCGCTCCACCTCCCCCTCACCGACGAGACCCGGGGCATCATCGGCGCCGACGCCCTGGCCTTGATGAGGCAGGACGCCATCCTGATCAACACCTCACGGGGTCCATTGGTCGACCTCGATGCCCTCGCCTCCGCTTTGAGGAACGGCCAGTTGGGCGCCGCCGGGCTCGATGTCTTCGATGACGAGCCCCTCGATGCGAGCCGGGTGGACGGTGTGCCCAATCTCATCGTCACCCCGCACATGGCCTACTACTCCGAGGAGGCGCTGGCCGAGTCGCAGCGCAAGGCCACCACCCAGGTGATCAAGGTGCTCACCGGGGAGCAACCGGACTACCAGGTGAACTGATGGAGGCCAAGCCGGACATCGTCGAAGAGGGCGGGTACGACCGGGGCGAGTACGCCGACGAGCTGAAGGCGGCACCACAGAACCACGACCTGGGGACGACCTTGTGGTTCGAGAACGACCGGATCCGCGTCTGGGAGGTCCTGCTTCAGCCCGGGGAACGGGGCGCCTTCCACTCCCATGTCACCAACTACTTCTGGACGGTGGTCGAGGGGAGCCGCGGCCTACAGCGGTTCGCCGACGGGACCTTCATCGTCCGTGACTACCTGGTCGGAGAGACCAGGCACCTGGAACACACCCCGGACACGGCTTTGATCCACGATCTCGAGAACATCGGTGACAGCACCCTGAGATTCGTCACCGTCGAGTTGCTGGGCTGAGTCGAGCCTTGGGCTGGCCGAAGGTCCTCATCGCCGGAGGCTCGATCGGTGGCCTCACCTCTGCGGTGCTGCTCCGCGACCTGGGCTGCGAGGTCGACGTCTACGAACGGTCCACGGCGGCCCTCGAAGACCGCGGGGCCGGCATCGTGGTGCTCCCCATCACCGAGCGTTACTTCACCGAACGGGGCGGTGACGACGAGCGAGTCAGCCTGGAGCTCACCAATTGGACCTATGTCGACCGTGAGGGGAACGTGCTCAGCGTCGACCCGGATCGCTATCGGTTCAGTGGGTGGAGCACCATCTACCGGGCCCTGCTCGATGCATTCGGCACCGAGCGCTATCACTTCGGGAAGGAGATGGTCGGATTCGAGGACGGCCCGGACCGGGTGACCCTCCATCTCGCCGACGGGACGTCGTCCGAGGGCGATCTGCTGGTCTGCGCCGACGGGCTGGCCTCCACTGCCCGATCCATCCTCATGCCGGAAGTCCAACCGGAGTACGCCGGCTACGTGGCGTGGCGGGGGACGACGCCGGAGACCTCGCTGTCTGGGCAAGCACAGGCCGACCTGGCCGACGCCATGATCTATCAGGTGCTGGACCGGAGTCACATCCTGGTCTATGCCATTCCCGACCACGAGGGACGATCCGACCCGCCACACCGGGTGATCAACTTCGTCTGGTATCGGAACTACCCGACCGGAGGTCCCTTCGAGGATCTGATGCGGGGCGAAGACGGGGTGCAACGGTCCGGCACCATGCCCCCGGGCAGCATCCGCGCCGAGCACGTCTCCGAGATGAGATCCACGGCCGAGCAGGTGCTCGCCCCATCCCTGCTCGAGGTGGTCATGGGGTGCGACCAGCCCCTGATCCAGGCGGTGTTCGATCTGGAGAGCCCGAAGATGGCCTTCGGCCGGGTTTGCCTGATCGGTGACGCCGCCATCGGTTTGCGCCCTCATGTCGCCGCCGGTCAGGCCAAAGCTTGTGCCGACGGATGGGCGCTGCGCGATGCCCTGGCCGGGACCAACGGTCATGTGCCTGCGGCCCTTGCCGTGTGGGAGCCGGGCCAACTGGCCCTCGGGCATGGTGCCCTGGCCCGGACCCGGGAGATGGGCGACGCCAGCCAGATCCAGGGGACCATGGTCGCCGGCGATCCGGACTGGAAGTTCGGCCTCTGGGAGCCGGGAAATTGATCGTCGAGGTGATCGCAGTCGGGACCGAGTTGCTGATCGGGCAGATAACCAACACCAACGCCGCCGTGATCGGGGCCCGACTGGCCGAGGAGGGGATTGACGCCCATTTCCAGGTGACTGTGGGCGACAACCTGAGCCGGGTGGCCGAGGCGATCCAATCGGCCCTGGGCCGTGCCGATGCCGTCGTCCTCACCGGCGGGATCGGGCCTACCCAGGACGACCTGACCCGGGAGGCCATAGCCCTGGTGGCGGGACGGGATATGACCAGGGACGACGCGCACGCCGCCTGGATCGGGGAGAGGATCGGTTCCCGGGGCGGGGCAGTGAATCCGACGGTGTTGCGCATGGCGGATCTCCCCGAAGGGGCGGAGGGCCTCCCCAACGTCAACGGAGTGGCCCTTGGGATTGCGATGAAGCACGAGGGGAAATGGATGTTCGCAATGCCCGGTGTGCCGGTGGAGATGATCGCCATGCTCGACCAGGAGGTCATCCCCCGTCTCCGTGGCCTGGGCGGAGACTCGACGGTGCTGCGGAGCCGGGTGCTTCGCACCTGGGGCATGGGTGAATCCCGGATCGCCGAGAACCTCGACGACCTCTTCGAGTCGACCAATCCGTCGGTGGCCTTCCTCATCAGCGACATGGAGGTCAAGGTGCGGATCAGCGCCAAGGCGGCCGATCTGGGGGCAGCCGAGGAGTTGATCGACCCGATCGAGGCCGCGGTGCGAGCGCGGCTGGGCGAGGTGGTGTTCGGTGCCGACGAGGAGACGGTGGAGGCCATCGTCCTCGATCGACTTGGAGAACGCGGCTGGACGGTCGCTACCGCGGAAGGGGCCACGTTGGGCCAGGTCGGAGCGCGTCTCGCCATCGCCGACGAAGCCGGCCACGCCTATGCCGGCTCGACGATCGGTGCCGGCCCGCCCCCGGAGGCCGATGTGGTTCTCGGCGTGGGACCGATCGGGAGCGATCGGGACGCCGGGCGCCGGACCACGCGTCAGGTGAAGATGACCGTCACCACTCCACGCGGGGTAACGAGCCGGGTGTTCGACTTCGGGGGCGACGAGGAGCGGGTGCGGAGCTTCGCCACCATCGCCGGGCTCCATCTCCTCCGTCTCGCTCTCGACCCATCGACCGAGCCGCCTCGACCTTGACCAACCCCTTGCGCTCAACCTTCGCCTCCCGTCCGCTGCTCACCGCGGTGGTCTACACCGGAACGTGCCTCCTCCCCCTGGCCCTGATCAGCGCCCAGATCCTGCAGTTGGATCGGGAGATCGGATTCGGTGTGGGGCGGCTCGGGCTGGCCATCGCCGCCTACTTCGGGGCGGCGGCGCTGGCCGCCAACCCGGTCGGTCGCCTGGTGGCATCGATGGGGCCCAGTCGAGGTCTCCGCATCGGTGGCATCCTCGTCGTCCTTTCCTGCGCTCTGGCCGGGCTCGCCGCCACCTGGTGGGTCATCCCGTTGGCGTCGGCGATGGGAGGCTTGGCCAACGCGATGATCCAGGTGTCCTCCAACCTGGCCATATTCGACGGGGTCTCCCTGGAGCGACAAGGTGCGGGCTTCGGGGCAAAGCAGGCGTCGGTGCCGCTGGCCAGTGTCCTGGCCGGGATCTCGCTGCCGCTCATCGGCCTGGTGTTCGGGTGGAGATGGGTGTTCGCCGGGGCCGCCTTGCTGGCCCTCGTGCTCGCACTGTCCGCACCGGACCTCGGCAACGGGCGAGGCGAGGGCAGGGTGGAGCGACGCATCGGGCGCCCGCCCCGATCCCTGGTCTACCTGGCGATCGGAGGGTTTGCCGGGGCGATGGCCGGCAACGGGCTCTCCTTGTTCATCGTCCCGTCGGCTGTTGACATCGGGATCGCGGAGGCAACAGCCGGAGTGGTGCTGGCCGCCTGCTCTCTCCTGGTGGTCCTGGTTCGTTTCGGCGCCGGGTGGATGGTCGACCGCAACCGGAGCATCGGGTTCGCCGAGATGTCATGGCTGACCGGGGCGGGGGCGATCGGAGCCTTCGTCCTCCTCACCACATCCACACCCGGCCTCTATCTGGTGGCGATGCCGATTGCCGTCCTCGGGGCGTGGGGCTGGCCGGGGGTCATCTTCTTCACCGTCGTGCACAGCTATCCGGAGCAACCGGCCCGGGCTTCGGGTTTCGTCCTCTCCGGCAATCTGACCGGAACCGTGATCGGCCCACTCGTGGTCGGGTCGCTGGCAGGGCGGGGCAACTACCCAGGAGCCTGGCTGTTCGTGACCATCGCCTCCGTCATCGCCACCGTGGCCTTCGTCCTCAGTCACCGGCTGCGCAGCCGGACCGAGATCAGCCTGTGATCGCGCTGAGCAGGCTGGGCTGGCTCTCGTCGACGGGCAGCGGCAGCTCGACCACCTGACCGGTCTCCACCGACAGATCGGCGGCGATGTAAACCTCCATCGTGAGACGGGCCAGGCGCGGGTCGACCATCACCGGGCGGTCGTAGGCCACCGCCTCCAGGAAGTGGATCGTCTCCCGCTCCATCGGGCCGGCATAGACATGCTCCACGTATTCGCCGGGCATGGTGGACAGCGGGAACTGGACGCCCTCCTTGACCGTGTTGAGCACGATGTCCTTGTGGCTGGCATCCAGCATCAGGGCGCCTTCGGTGCCGACGAACTCGATCCAGGTGGTGGAGAAGTTCGGGTAGCCGGGGGGCAGGGACCAGCCGGCGCCGACGGTGACCGTGACGCCATCGTCCATGGTGATCACGATGACCTGGGTGTCGGGTACGCCCTGGTCCTGGCGGGCCCCCCAGGCCACCTGGGAGTAGACCCGGACCGGCTTGCGAGGCTCGAGGCACCACAACGAGAAGTCGATGTCGTGGGTGGCCTCCATGGCGGCCGGCGACAGCTTGGTGCGGGATCCGATCTTCGCCCCCAGCGAGCGGGTGATGTGCCGGCTGACCAGGACGCTCACCGGATCGCCGAGGGTGCCGTCCTTGAGACTCCGCTTGACCAGGGCCTGCTTGGAGTTGAACCGCTGCGAGTAGCCGATGGTGAACTTGAGCTTCTTGGACTCGGCAACGGCGATCAGCTCGTCCGCCTCCTCGAGCGTGATCGCGATGGGCTTCTCCAACAGGACGTGTTTCCCCGCCTCCAGGGCGGCTTTGGCCATCGGGTGGTGCAGGGTCTCGGGCGTGGCCGAGATGAGCAGGGCGTCTATGTCGGGATCGGCGATCAGCTCCTCCCAGTCGGTGGTGGCGGTGACCGCCCCGGTCTCCGCCGCGACCTCGGCCAACCGATCTGCGTTGATCTCGGCCAGGTGAAGGGCGCCCACGAGCGGGCTGTTGGCGGTGGTGACGGCACGGATCCCGCCACACCAACCGGTGCCGACGATGCCGATGCTGAGCGGTTCCATGTTCGTTCCTTTCATAGGAGTGCTTCGGGCGGGATGGGCAGCTCGACCGGGCGCCCGGTCCGGGCCGAGTAGTCCATCGCCATGGTGAGGATCAGGTTGCGGTGCCCGTCGCGGGCAGTGGCGTGTGGAGTGGAGGTGCCGGTCGACAGCCGATGGAACCAGGTCATGGTCTCCTCCCGCATCGGCCCCCAGAGCAACCCGTCGGAGACGTCACCGGGCGGATAGCTGCCCAGGAAGTCGACATATCGCTGTGAATCGGCCTGGTAGCCCTTGGAGGCGTAGCCCGCGGGTTGGGGGATCTGGGTCGCCATCACCACGTCGCGATGGGTGTCCTCGATGTCGATTACCCCCTTGGTCCCGACGATCCCGATCTCGAGCCCGTACACCGCGCCTGGCCAAACGGTGGGCAGCGCCCAGCTGATGTTCATGCTCCAGATGGCGCCGTCGTCCATCGTGAATAGGCCGAAGGTAGCGTCTTTGGTTCCCATCTCGCCCAGGGTGTGGTCGATGGAGCGGGCATAGACCTCAACCGGCTGGCGCGGCTCCATCAGCCACATGCACATGTCGAGGCTGTGGGTCCCGGAGACCACCATCGGGGTCAGGTTGGATCGCTCGCCGGTCTTGCGCAGGGTGGCGTCGGGGACCATCCGGTTCATGAAAGCCCGGGTGACGACGCTTGTCACCTCCCCGATCTGACCGTCCCGGAGACGTTGCTTCACCGTCTGGAAGCGGCGCCGGAAACGCTGGGTGTAGCCGATGACCGCGTCGATCCCGGCCGATTCGATCGCCTCCAGGACCTTGGCCGACTCCACCGGGTTGGTAGCCAGGGGCTTCTCGATGAAGAGCGGCTTGCCCAGTTCGACGGCGGACATGATGGGAAGGACGTGCTCGTTCTCGGCCGTGGCGACGATGACCGCGGTCACCTCGGGGCGACCGAGCAGTTCGTCGAGATCGGTGGTGACCAGCTCGGCCTCGACGTCTTCACCCAATGTCTTTGCGGTGTCGGCGTCGATGTCGCAGAGACCGATCCAGTCGACGGCAGGGTGCTCCCGGGCCAGGACGGTGCGGATCCGCCCCACCGTGCCGCAACCGATCACGGCGAGCCCTATGCCGTCACGCATCGGAGACCTCGTTTGGGAGCGGCAGCCCCGGCCGACCGGCGTCTGTTCGACCCGAGCACTGAGAGTCGGGAAAACCGGCCGCGTGCAAAGCTGAGCGTAGGCGAGGGGCGAAGTCGGCCGGCAATCATGGCCGTTCGATCCCGAGGAGCCGGGCTGCGTTGCCGCCGACGATGAGGTCGATGTCGTCGGGTGACAGTCCGCTCACCTTGTTGATGAGGCCGAGCGGGTCGGTCTCCCCCATGTCGTAGGGGTAGTCGGTGCCGAGGAGGATGTGATCCGATCCGTACTTGTCGATGAGGAACCCCAACTGGTCGGCTTCGAACACCATTGTGTCGAAGAAGAACATCGAAAGGTATTCGCTGGGAGGACGGGGGAGTCCGTGTCTCACGTCGGCCCGGGCGTGATATGCATGGTCGAAGCGGCCGGCATAGGCGGGGAGGAAGCCACCACCGTGGGAGAACACGAACTTGAGGCCGGGATACCGCTCCATGACGCCGTCGAAGATGAGACGCCCGGCGCAGATCGTCTCCTCCAGTGGGTGGCCGATGGTGTTGAAGAAGTAGTGGTCGCTGAACCGGGCCGGCTCGGTGAACCCGGTGGGGTGGATGAAGACGAGCAACCCCAGCTCTTCGACCGTCTCCCAGAACGACTCGAAGCGGGGGCTGGACAACTCCTCGCCTTCGATATGGGTCGCCATCTCGATGCCCCGGAACCCGAGCTCGGTCGAGCAGCGACGCACCTCCTCGATCGCGGCCGGCGGGTCCTGGAGCGGGATCGCCCCCAGCCCGAGAAGCCGGTCGGGGTGCCCGGCCACCAGCGCGGCCAAGTCGTCGTTGGCCAGGCGGAAAGCGCGAACGCCGAGATCACCTTCGGCCCAATGGAAGAGTTGATACGGGGAGAGACTGATCGCCTGGATGTCGATCCCGATGGCGTCCATGTCGGCCAGTCTGACCTCCACCGACTCCATCTTGGGCCGGATGTCCTCAAGCTGTTTGCGGTTGACCTCCCGGGTCAGGTCGTTGCCGAATTGGAACGGTTTCCGCCCCAGCCTCTCCGACTCGGGCTTGACCAGGGCCGCCGCCGGGCCGCATTCCCGGTGACAGTGGATATCGATCACCCGGCCGCTGCTCAAGACACTCTCCTCATATCATGCACAATATAGGATGCTTTTCCCAGCGAGTCGCATCACAGGCCGAACAGGGCCACCGCGTTGTCGCCGGCGATCATGGCCCGCTGTCGCTGATCGAGCGGGGTCTCCCCCAGCAGCGCCAGAGGGTCGGTCAATCCCATGTCGAAGGGATAGTCGGTGCCGAGCAGGACCCTATCCGCCCCGAATCGGTCGACGAGATGGGCCACCAGGGCGGGGTCGAAGACGGTGATGTCGAAATGAAAGCCGTCCAGGTACTCCGATGGGAGACGGTCGATGTTGGCCCGCATCTCGGGCCGATGACGGAAAGCGTGATCGGTGCGTGCCCAGTAGAAGGGCAGGTACCCGCCGCCGTGGACGAGAAGCAGCCTCAACCCGGGATGACGCTCGAACACCCCGGCGAGGATCAGCCTGGTCACCGCCAGCGTCGTCGACAGCGGGATCCCGATCACGTTGACCAGGTAGTAGTCACTCATCCGCTTCGCCTCGGTGAACCCGGCCGGATGGAGGATCACGACCAGACCCGACTCCTCCAGGGCACCCCATACCGGCTCGAACGAAGGGTCGTCGAGGTCGAGACCATTGACGTCGGCGCCGATCTCGACCGCGGGGAATCCCCGGTCGAGCACCCGCTTCGCTTCGGCTACTGCCGCCTCGGGATGAGCCAGGGGCAAGGTGCCGACCCCGACGAATCGGTCGGGAGCCAGCGCGGCCACTTCGGCGATTCGCTCGTTCTGGAGGGAGGCCACGGCCGGGGCCAGCCCGGCGTCGGCCCAGTAGAAATAGTGGAACGGGGTGAGCGAGACCAGCTGCACGTCGACTCCCATGGCGTCCATGTCGGCGAGCCGGGTCTCGGGATCGGTGTATTTGTCCAGCGCCAGGTCGTAGAACTCGTTGTTGAGCTCCTTGGTTTGTGACGAGGAGAAGAAGGTGCGGGGCTCGTTCTCGGGTTTGAGATGGGGCCGGGTCAGCTCGGCAGACTCGGGGACCATGAGATGACTGTGCACGTCGACCACCCGGGCCGCCGGCCTGGCTGAGCTGGTCGATCCCCAGGCGGCGACCCAATCGGCCGGCCGGTCCTGCGTCACTCCACCCTCCCGATCCCCGCTGTCACTCCACCCTCCCGATACCCGCTGTCACTCCACCCTCCCAATGCCCGCCCGGCGCCGGACCACTTCGGCCACCGAGGAGTTGTCCATGTCGGCCAGCCCGGTTTCCTCCCCTTCGGCCAACGCCGCCCTGACCACCTGAGCCAGGTCCATGGTGGCTCCCAGCTCGAGACCGTGCTCGACGATGAGCCTGGCGTCCTTGTGGCTCTGCCGGAGCCGGGCGTAGGGATACTGGTGGTCGCCGCGGACGATCTGGTCTCCCCAGACGTCCATCGCTTTGGAGTAGGCCAGTGAATCCTTGAGTACGTCCAAGGTCGTGTCCAGGTCCATGCCCGCCAGCTCGGCCACCACGACGGCCTCGGCCAACGCCATCCGGTGGATGGTGAGGGCGTGGTTCACGATCAGCTTCATCCGCGAGGCGCTCCCGACCGGGCCGACATGATGATGCGAGCGCCCGATCGCCTCGAAGATGGGGCGGCCTCTGACGTAGGCGTCCTCCGACCCGCCCAGCATCACCACCAGCTCGCCCTTCTCCGCCACCTCGCTGTTCCCGCTGACCGTCGTGTCGGAATAGATCACCCCAGCATGGGCCAGCGTGCCGGCGATCTCGATGGCATCCGTCGGCCGCCCGGTGGTGGCGTCATAGACGAAGAGATCGGTGACACCGGCGCCGCCTATGCCATCCTCGCCCAGGCATACCTCCTGGGACACGTCGGAGGTGGGCAACGAGAGCAGCGCGGCCCAACAGCCCTGCACCGCCTCTGATGGAGACCCGGTCGCGATGCCGCCCTTCTCCTCGAACTCGGCCATCCGGGCCGGGTCGGGGTCGTAGCCCCGCAATTGGTGGCCGGCAGCCAGGAGATGCCCGGCCATCCGCGAGCCCATGAGACCGAGCCCGATCACGGCCAGGACCCCCCTCCCGGCTCCGCCGGACTCCCCCGAACGCTCACCTTCGTTCGTTGGAGAGAGAAACGCCCCGCCGCTCATCAGAACCCGTAGAGGGCGCTCGGGTTGTCGACCAGGATGCGGTGACGCATCTCCTCGTCAGGCGCCCAAAGCTCGAGCTGTTCGATCAGGTCGGCGTCGTTGGGCTGGACCTCGAACTTGTTGGGATGGGGCCAGTCGGTGGCCCACAACATGCGATCGGGGTTGGCCTCGATGAGGGCATGGGCCATTGGCACCACACCGGGCCAGGGTGGCAAGTCGCCCACCCCGAGTCGGTTGGGAGCGGACAGCTTGACCCAGGTGTTGCCTTCCCTGACCAGCCTGAGGAGATCCTGAAACGGCGGGTAGCCCACCCCCTCGGCGGCCGGCATGTAACCGAAGTGCCCGATGGAGATCGGGGCGTCCAGTGAGCGGAGCAGGGAGAGAAGGTCGGGCAGGTCGTGACCGGCGAATAGGAACTCGACGTGCCAACCCAACGCCGCGATCCGCTTCGCCATGGACGGCACCTCGTCGAGCTCGATCGGCATTCCCCCGACATTGTCGAGGTTGAGCCTGATCCCACGCGCCCCCTGCCGGTGCAACTCCCCCAGCTCGTCGTCCGTGATGTCGGCGCCTACCGCCACCACCGCCCG
>JBOGEV010000133.1:0-1477 GCA_050742015.1 Acidimicrobiia bacterium | reverse complement strand
TTGAGCCGCTCCATCCGGGAGACCAGGTCTGGAGCGGAGGCGGTGACCCGGTCGGCGGATGCGATCAGCTCCGCCTCGTCCTCGACCTCATACCAGTCCCCGCCCAACGCCGGGTCGGACCAGTCGTCGATCACGTCGTAGACCAGGGTCCACTCCCTCCGCTGCAGGTATCGGGCCATGTCGACCAGACGGCCGGCCGGGGCCTCGACCAGGACCAGCCCCGACGATGTGGCCCGCTCCAGCAACATCCGGGGATCGAAACGCTCTATCCGGGTCTGCTCCAGGTTCGGGTGGATGTAGCGCAGGCCGAGATCGACCGACTCCTGTGCCTCGTAGAGGGTGACCAGCGTCACGTGGTAACCCTGACGGACCAATTCCAGGGCGAGCTGGGTGCTTCTCGACCCGCCCCCAATGTCGTGAAGGGGGACGGCGGCCAGGATCACCACAGGGGCACGAATGATCGGGTCGGACCGATCAGAGGGGGCGTCGCCCGGTGGGACGGGGATGAGACCGATCCGGTGCCCGGCGTCCCGAATCCGGGCCAGTAGACCGGGAAGGGGGTGCTTGCCCTCGGGCACTCCACCCACCTCGGCGAGGATGCTGCTCCGCACTGCGATCAGTCGGGGGGCGACAACAGGTTCCGCTCGACGACGGCCCGAGAGTCGAGGGGTGTCCACCTCCCCCACGACGCCGGCCCCGATCCCGGCGTCCCCGAGGGTTACCACCGCCCGGTTGGCCAGCTCCTGGGCAACCGGGAGCAACGGGTCGCCCACGGTGAGGAACTCGGTGGTCTCACCGCTGCTGGGGAGGGACAGTCGCACCCGATAGGTGTCCGGGGTCACGCCGAGCCAGCGTCGGGCGGCCGCCTCGTCGTCGAGGAACACGTCGACGTTGACTCTCGAATGCCGGGAGTGCTGGGCCAGCCGGTAGCGCGCCATCACCCGGTTCGGGATCAGGGGACGCACGAGACGCTTCAGCCAAAGGGGCACGTTCACCACCGTCCCGGGTCGGGTAGGGCGGTCGACTCCTCGGGCCGCTGCCTCTGGATCGGGATGTCCGACGTCCCCACGATTTTGGGGACCACCCACCCGGGGCGGGGCATCGACCCGGCCGTCGGGACCGCAGGACCGGTGCTCGGGTCGTCGAGGCTGCGCTCGCTCCTCGGCTCGGCGTCGGGGTCGTGCAGACTCCAGCGGCGGATCATGCTCAGCGGGGGGTCGCCCTTGGTATGGGCCACGGCGGCCCGAGGATCCGCCTCGAGGATGTGGGCCAGCTCGAGCAGGGTCGAGAACGAGGCCTGCTTCTCCACCCCTCGCAGGTCGATCACATATTTCCCCCAGGTGTCGCTCAGCCCGTCCAGGGCGGGGACCAGCTCGGCATCTTCCGGCAACGGGTTGGAGATACCCACGATCGTGAGCAGCGGGTACCAGTCGCGGCGGGTCGCCTTCAACGCCTCCTTCTCATAGAGCTGCTGGTT
>JBOGEV010000132.1:0-14312 GCA_050742015.1 Acidimicrobiia bacterium | reverse complement strand
CTCGATTTCCTCAGAGTCCTGCTCGACTCCGATCCTGTCGAGGTGATGGCGATGTTCGACAATGACGCAGAGTCGGGTGAAGTGGAGATGCTGGCGCTGCTCCAGCTCCGCTTCGCCAACGGAGCCCTGGTCCACTACAACGCCAACGAGACTTTGCGCGACCCGCTGAACGACATCGTCATCTACGGAACCGAAGGACGGATCGTGGGGCATTCATTCACGCGGTCCCGCAGCGACGGAGAGCTGGCGGTGCTCACCGGGAGCGGCGAGACGATCACCCGCTATCCCGCTCCGGAAGCTCACCGTCTCTCGGTCGCCGCCTTCACCAGCGCGGTCTTGGCCGGCGAGGAGCCCAACGCCTCTGGCCTCGACGGCCTGCGCAGTGCTCAGGTGTGTGAGGCGATCGCCCGATCCGTGAAGGAAAAGCGGTTGGTCGAAGTCATTTACTGAAACCTGATGGACGACGCCCACCTCGCCAATCTGAAGACCATCGATGAGGTGATCGCCCGCGCCCTCGAGACCGTCGAGCCGGGGCCCTATGGCTGGGCCGCCGCCGGGGCGGGCCACGGTGTGACTCTGGCCAGGAACGCAGAGGCCCTCAACCGGCTGGCTCTGATCCCCCGCATGTTGCGTGATGTAAGCCAGGTCGATACCAGCTCGTCGTTCGCCGGAGTGCGGTTGGCGATCCCCGTCGTGCTCGCCCCGGTTGCGGCGCTGGGTCTCTTCGATCCGGGTGACGCGGTGGCGGCGGCAACCGCTGCCACCGAGATCGGCACTTCGGCGTTCTGCGGGATACTCACCTCGTCCCCGTGGGACGAGGTTGCGGCCACCTCTCCGGGTCGCCACTTCTTCCAGCTCTACGCGTTCGGAGACCGGTCGTGGAGTGGGAAGATCGTCGACCGGGTAGAACAGGCCGGATTCGCCGGCATCTGCGTCACCGTCGACTCCCCGGTGGTCGGGCGCAGAGACCGGAGCCTGGAGGACGGCTTCGGATGGGCTCTCCCCCCCGAAGGCACCGTCAATCTGACCGGACAGGAGCTCGATTACGCCTACCGGGCCAAGCTGGGCTGGCCCGACATCGCCTGGCTCTGCGCCAACACCGATCTCCCCGTGATCCTCAAGGGAGTGATGACCCCCGAGGACGCCCTCGAAGCCGTGGAATGCGGCGTGTCCGGGGTCTACGTGTCCAACCACGGGGGTCGCATGGTGGATCACGAGGTGAGCACGATCGAGGTTCTGGCCGAGATCGTGGAGACGGTGGGAGGCAGCGTCGACGTCGCCATCGACAGCGGCTTCACCCGAGGGGCCGAGGTGTGCAAGGCGCTGGCTCTCGGCGCCCGCGCCGTGGGCATCGGCCGGCTCCAATGCTGGGGGCTGGCGGTCGGCGGCGCCGCCGGCCTGGCCCGGGTCCTGCAGATCCTGCGCGACGAGATCGAGACCACCATGGCCAACCTCGGCTCTCCCAGCCTCTCCGACCTGACTCCGGATCGGGTCCGCTGGTCGTACCCGGCTCCGCCGCCATCCTCCGGCTAATCGTCGACGAGCCGATCCTCCACCTCCAGCCGCTGCGCCAGATCGCGCAGCTGACCGAGGAGCACCTCCCCCACCGGGATCCCTTCCCTTCGTTGTTCGATCTCGAGTTCGGCGGCAATCTCACCCGGAATGTGGACCGCGCCCGGGTCCCCGGCCGCGCGCAGGGAGCGAAGATGCCGGTCCATGTCGGCTCGGAAATCACCCAGGTCGCGGAACAGGTCGGGCCGCATCACCAGCATGGCCTGACCGGTGTTGGCCGGTTGCCCGGGAAGGGCCCGATGGTCGATGACCTCGGTCCCGAAGGCCGCCTGGTTGAGCACCCCGGCCAGGAGACCGATCGCCAGGTTGAGCCCCGATCCCTTGTAGCCGCCGATGGGCATCAGGAAACCCTCGTCGGCTCGGTGGGGATCGAGGATGGGGTTGCCCTCGGGATCGACCACCCATCCCTCCGGCATCGATTCCCCTCGTTGGGCCAGCACCTTGATCGTCCCATGCGACGTGACCGTGGTGGCGATGTCGAGCAGGAAGGGATGCTCCTCGCCGGCGGGGATGGCGATCGAGATCGGGTTGGTGCCGAGGAGACGTTCCCGGCCGCCCCAGGGCGGCATGACGTTGGCGCTGGCCACCGCCAGGTACATCGCGATCAGGCCCCGTTCCACCGCCATCGAGGTGTAGACCCCGGCTGCTCCGGCGTGATTGGAGTGAACCGTCCCCACCCAGGCCATCCCGACGTCGGAGGCCTTGGATATCGCCGTCTCGGCAGCGATTGTCATGACCACCTGACCCAGCCCGTTGTCCCCCTCGACCAGCGCGCTCACCGCGGTCTCCCGCTCCATCGCGATCTCCGGACGCAGATTGATGCCCCCCGCCTCGATCCGGGGCACGTATTGGGGAAGCCTGATGATCCCGTGACCGGTTCTCCCTCTCAAGTCGGCCTCGAGGAGGCGGCGGGCCGTGATCAGGGCATGGTCGGGGAGAACGTCGACGGCGACGAGGACGTCGGCGACGAACTGCTCCAGACGCTCGAGGGGGAGCCTCACCGGTGGAACTGGTCGACCGTCTCGCCGGTGTCGGCAAACGTGCGCGTGACCTCCGTGCTCCCGTAGACCCAGAGGATCCTCATGACCGTGGTACCGGTGTTTACGAACCGATGCCACTCGCCGGGGGCTATCTGAGTGGTGTCGTAGGGGCGAGCAGGCAGCTTCTGGCCGTCGAGCTCGGCGATCCCCTCACCTTCGAGCACTGTGACCTGTTCGATTGTGTTGTGGCTGTGGAGGCGGATGCTGGTCCCCGGGGGAAAGCTGGTCACCCCCATCGTGAACCCCTGGCCGTCGAGTGGCTCCGGGGTCAGTCGGACGCTCTCGATGCCGTCCCCGCGAGCGACCGGGTCCGCCTCGTCGAACCTGATCAGCCTGGCCAAGCGCGCCTCCCGGGTCTCATGCCATGAACCTACCGCCGTTGGGCGAGATGGTTTGACCTGTCATGAACCCGGCTTCGGGCGAAGCGAGGAACAGGATCCAGTGGGCCAGCTCCTCGGGAAGCTGGTAGCGACCGAGCGGGATCGACGCCGCGGTGGACTCGAGCTCCGCCTTGTCGCGAAGACTCTCGATGCGTTCGGTCAGGACTGCGGTCGGAGCCAGCGCATTCACCGTGATCCGCTCACCGGCCAGCTCCGCGGCCATCGACCGGGTCAGCCCATGCACCCCCGCCTTGGCGGCGACATAGGGCGGGGCGGTTCGCCAACCGGCGGTGAGACCCGCCAGAGAACCGAGATTGATGATTCGGCCCGCCTCGGATCGGCGGATCAGGGGCAGCGCAGCCCTGGTCATGAGGAAGACGGAAGTCAGGTTGACATCCAGTATTCGATGCCACTCCTCGAGAGATGTCTCCTCCAAGTCCTTCACCACCGGAAATCCACCGGCGTTATTGACCAACACGTCGATCCGCCCCGATCGGGTGTCGATCGCCTCGACCGTGCCCTTCACCTCGTCCTCCGAGGTCAGATCACAGCGAATGAACACCGACCGGTCGATCCCGGCCGCACCTTCGGCACCCCGGTCGTCGATGTCGATCAGGTACACCTCCGCCCCGGCCGCTGCGAAGGCGGCGGCAGTGGCCCGGCCGATGCCGACAGCTGCCCCGGTCACGACCACGACTCGATCCTCGAAGGTCACGGTCACGAGCGGGCCAATTCGAACAACTCGGTGGGCAGCCCCTGGTGAGCTCGCTCGATGGCAGGCGCCGAGGTCTCGACGAACTCGGCACGTTCCTCGCCGGTGAGATCGACGAACTCGATCCCGCCCGCTTCCATCTTCGCCCGGAGACTCGTCTCCATCTCGGCGGCCGCCTTTCGCTGCACATCGATAGCGCCGCGTATCGCCATCCCCACCACCGAGCGCAGATCGGGGTCGAATGCCTCCCAGGTTGGACGGTGTGCGAACAGCCCGCGCGCCCCGTAGAGATGCCCGGTCATGGTGACAAATGGGTGCACCTGGTCGACACCGTAGGCCACCGTGTTGGCCAGCGGGTTCTCCTGGGCGTCGACATCGAGTCGGGTGATGAGCTGGATGGCCGCGCTCAGCTCGACCGCCACCGGGATCGCCCCCCAACAGCGGATCAGCTCCTCGTGGATGGCGTTGGGCTGCATGCGCACGGTCATGCCCTGGCAATCCTCGGGCCGGTGGATGGGACGGAGCCTGTTGGTCATGTGGCGAAACCCGTTGTCCCAGAAGCCGAGGGCCTCGAACCCGGTTCGAGACCGGATGGCATCGGCCAACGACTCGCCCAACCGGCCATCGAGGGCACGATGGGCAGTGGCGAGGTCAGGAAAGAGAAACGGTGTCTCCAGCACATTGAGCTCGGGCACCCGGTCCCCGAGATAGCTGGAAGAGAAGTAACAGAGGAACATGTGCCCGGCCTCGACCAGCTCGAACAGGTCGGTGTTGGGCCGACCCTCGTCCATGATGTTCCAGGTCACCTCGACCTGCACCTCGCCGTTGGTCCCGGTCTCCACCTCGTCGCGAAACGCAGCGAGACCGTCGCCGTGGGCGCTCTTTTCGGGGCCGTAGCCACCTATCCACAGCTTCGTTGGGCTCATTCTCCGGCTCGGTACCTGCGACTGGGACGATCCGGACGCGATCGTATATGATGCAGGATCGCCCTGTCGAAACGGATTTAGGAGGTAGAAGATGGCTCAGGAGCCGTGGAAGACCGATCAATGGTTCTCCAGCCCCTGGAACTATCTGCCCGAGGTGACCGAGGGGTTTCAGATCCCGTCCCAGGTGCAGGTTCACGATGTCACCCTGCGCGATGGGGAGCAGCAGGCGGGAGTCGAGTTCACCGCCGACGACAAGGTGAGGATCGCCACCGCCCTGGCCGAAGCCGGGATACATCGCATCGAGGCCGGGCTGCCCGCCGTGTCGCCTGCGGACAAGCAGGCGATCGAGAAGATGGTTTCCGAGGGCCTGCCCACCGAGATCTACGCCTTCAGCCGGTGCATGGTCCCCGATGTCGAACTGGCCCTCGACTGTGGGGTGAAGGGCGTGGTCATGGAGGTCCCGGCCAGCCATCATCTCATCGAGAAGGCATACAACTGGCCGGTGGAGAAGGCCATCGAGGCCTCGGTCGAAGCCACCAAGTACGCCCACGACAACGGGCTCAAGGTCACCTTCTTCCCCATCGATGCCACCCGGGCCACGATGACCGAGCTCCTTGACGACCTGGAGCAGGTCGCCACCCACGGTCATGTCGACAACATCGCACTTGTCGACACCTTCGGAGTCACCTCGCCCCATGCCATCCGCTACTACACCCAGCGGGTGCGGGAGAGGATGGACGTGCCTCTGGAGACCCATTTCCATATGGACTTCGGGATGGGCGTGGCCAACACGGCCTTGGCAGTGGCCGAGGGGGCCTCGGTCATCCACACCACCGTCAGCGGGATCGGCGAGAGGGCCGGCAACGCCCCAACCGAGGAAACCGTGCTCGCCCTGCTCACCATGTACGGGATCGACACCGGGATCAAGACCGAGAAGTTCACCGAGATCGCACGACTCGTGGCCGACCTCTCCGGTGTCACCCAACCCGCCAACCGCCCCGTGACAGGTGACATGCTCTACAACGTCGAGTCCGGGATCATCGCGACCTGGGTCAAGAACGTCGGCGACGAGCTCACCGAGCCCTTCCCCTTCCGCCCCGAGCTGGTCGGGCAGTCCGATCCCAAGATCGTCATGGGCAAGGGATCGGGGCTCGACTCGGTTGCCATCTGGCTGGGTCGGCACGGGATCAACGATGCCGAGACCAAAGAGATAGAAGCGATCCTGGCCGAGGTCAAGGGCCGGTCACTGGCCAAGAAGGGCCTTCTCGACGATGACGAGTTCCTCGATATCGTCCGAGAGGTGATCCCGGATAAGGTCGGCTAGAGCACGCAAACCCCCAGGGAGGGAAAACCACCGATGAGAGAAGCGTTCTTCACGCTCAGCACCGACTGGAAAGAGGGCATCAACTGGGCGAATGTCCGCGACTGGCGCCTGAAGCGCGCGCACGCCGCGATGGAGCGTCACGGCCTGGGCGCCATGCTCCTCTTCTACGACGAGAACATGCGCTACGTGTCCTCGACCCTGACCCCGGGCTGGAACCGGCTCAAGCCAGGACTCCGCTACGTGGTGCTGCCCGCCGGCAAGCCGCCCATCGTGTACGAGCAGGGAGACATCGGCTTTCACCTCGAGGTGCACAACCCGTGGATCCCCAAAGAGAACATCCGCTACTCCTACGCCTGGATAAAGGGGGCGGTCGGTCCCGCCGCCGAGCAACAGGTCAACAAGTTCCTCGACTCGCTGCTCAACGACCTGGAGGCGGCCGGGGTCAAGGACCAGCCTTTGGGTGTCGACTTCATCGACATCAACCTCGTCCGCCAGTTCGAGGCCCGTGGCATCAACTGGACCGACGGGATGACCCCGATGATGGAGGCCAGGGCGATAAAGAGCCCCGATGAGATCAAAGCCTTCTCCATCGTCGGCGCCATCTGCGACTACGTCCATTACGAGATCACCAACTTCATCAAGCCGGGACTGACCGAGAACGAGGTGGCCGCGTTCGGCTTCGAGAAGCTCTACTCGATCCCGGGCATGGAGGACGTCGAGGACGTCATCGTCTCCTCCGGGCCCAACGCCTGGCCCAACTGGAGAAACTTCTCCGACCGCATGATCCGACCCGGTGAGCTGGTGATCGTCGACCTGGCCGCCCTCACCTGGAACGGGTTCAAGTCCTGCGTGTACCGCACCTATTGCGTCGGGGGCAAGCCGACCGATGAGCACCAGGAGACCTACGACCTCGCCCACAAATGGCTCTGGGACTCGATCGAAGCCACCAAGCCCGGGGTCACCACAGCCGATGTCGCCTCCAAGTGGCCCTCGGCCAAGGAGGTCTGGGGCTACGAGGAGGAAGACCAGGCTGCGGCCAACTTCTGGGGCCATGGCTTGGGGCTCGCCCAATACGACCCACCGGTCATCTCACGGATCTGGTCTCTCGACTATCCGGTCGAGATCCAGCCGGGAATGACATTCGCCCTCGAGACCCAGCACGGGAAACTCCACGATCACGGGGTGCGTCTCGAAGAGATGCTGTACGTGACTGACACCGGCATCGAGATGGTCTCCAGCTACGCCTCCCACGAGATCATCTCGGTCACCTGACCAGGTTGATCCTCGACCTCGACCACGAGGGATCACTGGATCCGGGACGGGTCGGGTCGAAGGCGGCCCGGTTGGCCCTGGGCCGCCGAGCCGGGCTGCCTGTCCTGCCCGGCGTCGTCGTGGAAGCAGCAGAGTCCAGCGCCCACATGCGCCTCGGGGCCGGGAGACTGTCGAGCCGGGGCTCCGGCGGCGCACGGCTGGCCATCACTGCCGCGCCGGCTCCCTTCGCCGACGAGTTGGTCCAGCGGGGATCGGAGCTCGGTGACCATCTCGTCGCCCGGTCTTCCACGCTCCTCGAGTCTTCCGGCGAGTTCTCCGGCGCCTTCACGTCTTATCTCGAGTTGTTGCCCGCCGACTTGCCGAGAGCGGTCACCGGATGCTGGGCCTCGGCCTTCTCGGTGGCCGCCCTCGAACGTCAGGCTGCCGCCTCAGTCCAACCCGGATCGTTCCCCATGGCGGTCCTGATCCAGCCAGCACTCGACCCTACCGCCGGCGGCACAGCGGAGATCGGTGACAACGGCACGATCACGGTCCAAGGCGTGAAAGGCTCCCCCGCTCCACTGTTGCAAGGATGGGTCGCCGGTCACGAGGCGTGCAGCTCCGGCCTCGATGGATCCTGGATCGGAGCGGAGCTCATCGACCTGCTCGGGGTGCCGGTCCTGGACGAGATCGCGGCCCTGATCCGCCAGGCCCAGGAAACCACCGGCGCCAACCACTGCGAATGGGCCCTCGACGACCGGGTCTGGCTCCTCCAGCTCGACGAGCTGGCTCGGGCCGGGCCGGCCCCTTCGCCGCCCCAGATCGCCCTGGCGATGGCGCCCGAGCTCGCCCGGTTGGCCGGGATCGTGGCTCGGGCCGCGGGTCGGCTGGGTGAGAGGTTCATCCTCCCCTGGGCATTGGCCGGCCTCCCTCATGATGTGGAGCCGATCGAACTTCTTCCCTCGGATGCCATCCATCGGGCGGATGAGATGTCGAGGGAACTCACCGCGGAGACCTGGGGTTTCCCTGCCGATGAAGCGCTGGAGGCCGCTGGTCGGTGCATGAGCCTCCTACTCGGACCTGAGCCGGGCCTGGCGCTGGAACAGATCGATCGTCTCCGCACTCCCGACCCCACGCGGTCCGCAGAGCTGTTGGCGCTGGTGGAGGCACTGGAGCGTGAGGAGGCCGGCCGTCGGCGCGGAGTCGGCCGGTGGGAGCCGTTCCTGGCCTCGGTGGTCCTCGCCACCGGCGACCACCACCAGGGGACGCCGGCCGCGGCGGGGGTCGGGGCCGGTCGGCTGGCCCGAATCGGCGATCCGGACGATGCGGCTACCTTCCCGCGGCGAGGGATCATCTACGCACCCCAGCCGATACCGAACCTGGCGCCGCTTCTGTGGGACGCGGCCGGACTGGTCACGGCGTCGGGAAGCCCGGCGGCCCACTTGTTCGAATCGGCTCGCGCCCTTGGGGTCCCTGCCATCTGCGGAGTACGCCTTCCCGAGGGTGATCAGATCGTGGCCGTCGACGGCCACAACGGGGTCGCCGCCATCTTCGGCCTGCAAGGAGATCATCATGTCTGAGCGGATCGGTGTCATCGGGCTCGGCGTCATGGGCTCGGCCATGGCTCGAAACCTGCTTTCGGCGGACCATCAGGTGCTGGGGTTCGACGTCGATCCGGCCAAGACGTCGACCTTCGCCGACATCGGCGGCGAGGCCGCCGGCTCGGCGGGAGATGTGGCCCGGGCCGCCGATGTCGTGGTCCTCTCCCTCCCCACTACTTCGGCCCTGGACGAAGTCACGGCCGAGATCGCGCACCAGGTGCACCCTGGTCTGGTCGTCCTCGAAGCAGGGACATTTCCCTTGGAGAGCAAGCTGGAGGCTCGCCAGACCTTGGCCGGCGCCGGGATCGACCTACTCGACACCCCGCTCTCCGGCACCGGTCTTCAGGCCGCCGATGCCACGCTGGTGGTGTTCGCCTCCGGAAGTCGGGAAGGTTTCGCGAAGGCACAGCCGGTGTTCGATGCCATCGCCCGCTCCACCCATTACCTGGGCGAATTCGGCAACGGGTCGAAGATGAAGTACATCGCCAATCTCCTGGTCGCGGTGCATGGTTTGGCCGCGGCCGAGGCTCATGCACTCGGGATCGCGGCCGGTCTCGATCCGGCACGGGTCCAGGAGGTGATGGAGGATGGAGTCGGATCCTCGAAGATCTTCGAGATCCGAGGCCCGATGATGGTCGAGGACGACTATCCCGCAGCGGCCCGGCTCGACATCCTCCTCAAAGACGCCACCATCATCAGCGCGTTCGCCAGGTCCGTGGGCGCACCCACGCCGTTGCTCGACGCCGCCCTGCCCGTCTACCGGGACTCGAGCAAAGCGGGCCTGGGAGAGCTCGATGCTGCCGCCCTGTGCCGGTACCTGGAGGATCTGGGCGGATTGGAACGGTGATCGGCCAGCCGCTCCGACGCGTCGAGGACCCGAGACTTGTCACCGGGCAGGGTCGGTACGTGGACGACATCGTGATGGAGGGCATGCTCCACGCCGTCTTCGTCCGCAGCATCGAGGCTCATGCCCTCATCGACTCGATCACCGTGGACGAGGACATGGGGGCCCGGGGGGAGGTGTACACCGGGGCCGACCTGGGATTGGACCATCCCATGCCCAACCAGTACCCATCGCCGCTGATCACCCAATCGATACAGGCCCCACCCCTCGCTCTCGACGAGGTCTGCTACGTGGGCCAGCCGGTGGCGGTGGTGGTCGGCGACACGGTTGCCGCTGCCCTGGACCGGGCCGACGGGGTCCTCGTCGACTACGAGCCCCTGCCGGTGGTGATCGATCATCGCATCGCCCTCGAGCCCGACGCCCCGCCGGCCCATCACGGGTCGAGGTCCAATCTGGTCGGCACTCTCTCCGCCGGCTTCGGTGAAGTCGAGACCGCCTTCGACAAGGCGCACCGGGTGGTCACAGTCGATGTCGACCAGCACCGGGGCGCCCTGGCCTCGATGGAGGGACGGGCGGTTCTCGCCCGATGGGACGACGTCGACCGCCGGCTCACCGTCTGGACCTCGACTCAGTCGCCGCATGCCGTACGAGCCCATCTCGCCGCATATCTCGGTCTTTCCCCGGATGAGCTTCGGGTGGTCGCCCCCGACGTGGGCGGCGGGTTCGGGCCCAAGGCCGCCGTCTACGCCGAGGAGTACGTGGTTGCGGCTCTCGCCATGAAGCTGCGACGCCCGGTCAAGTGGACCGAGAGGAGGAGGGAGCATTTCACCTCCACCAACCAGCAGCGAGGCCAGAGTGGCAGGGTGGAGGCAGCCGTCGATGACACCGGGCGGATCCTGGCGCTGCGAGCCCGGCTCATACACGACTCGGGCGCCTTCGTCCCATACGGGATCGTGGTTCCGATGACGACCGTCCGTCTCATGTCCGGGCCGTATGCCATCGCCGCTCTCGATGTCAGGGTCGACGTGGTGTTCACCAACGCAACACCAACCGGCGCGATCCGGGGCGCGGGCCGCCCCAATGCCACCTTTGCCATCGAGCGGGTCGTCGACGCCATCGCACGAGAGCTCGAGCTGGACCGGGCCGAGGTGAGAAGACGGAACTTCGTCGGAACCGACGACTTCCCCTACGAGGTGGACATCACCGCCTCCGACGGGCGCAAGGTCAGCTATGACGGCGGGGACTACGCCGCGGCGCTGGAGGCGGCTCTGGGCGCGGCCCAGGTCGACCGGTTCGAAGAGCGGCGGGCTGCCTCCGCTCGCGACGGCAAGCTGCGCGGCTATGGGATCGCCTCCTATGTGGAGGACACGGGGCTCGGGCCTTACGAGGGGGTGAGATTGGAGGTCCTGACCAACGGCGAAGTCTTGGTGGAGACCGGCGCCGGGTCGCAGGGACAGGGCCACGCCACCGTGTTCGCCCAGATCTGCGCCGGCCATCTCGGCGTGAGCCCGGACCGGGTCCGGGTGCGAGGAGGCGACACCGCCAGCTACGGCCACGGGATCGGCACAGTCGCCAGCAGGACGGGTCAGACCGCTGCCTCGGTAGTCCATCTCGCCGCTGGAGACCTGGCCGATACCATCAAGAAGCTGGCCGCGTCCCGTCTCGAGGCGGCGCCGGAGGACATCGTCCTCGCCGACGGGTCGGCAATGGTTGTGGGCCAGCCCGATACCGCGACCACCCTCGGCGACCTCGCCTCCGGCCTGCAGCCCAAGTTCGGCGGATCCCTTCCCGAGGGCCAGCAACAACCGGGTCTATCGATCGAGCGGGTCCTTCCCTTCGCAGGGCTGGGCTACACCTATGGCACTCACGTGGCCGAGGTGGAGGTCGATCCGGAGACCGGGCATGTCACCGTGGTCAATTATGTGGTGGTCCACGACTGCGGGACCTTGATCAACCCGATGATCGTCGACGGTCAGATCGAGGGTGGAGTGGCCCATGGCCTGGGCAACGCCCTGATGGAACGGGTCCGATTCGATGGCTCCGGCCAACCCCTGACCACCTCCTTCATGGACTACCGGATGATGACCGCGGCCGACATGCCGCCGATCACCAAGATCCACACCGAGACGCCCTCCCCCACCAACCCGCTCGGGGCGAAAGGCGCCGGTGAGGGAGGCACGATCCCTGCTGCCGCCGCCGTCGTCTCGGCCATCGAACACGCGCTGTCCGGGCATGAGGTGGTGGTCAACCACCACCCGGTCGGCTCAGAGTGGGTGCATGAGGCTCTGACTGCGCCCCACGTTTGAGCCAGAACGGGAGCCAGGGCGAGTTCAAGGTCAGGTCCCTGACCTCCTCGGTCTACCTCCCGAACTTCCTGTTCTCCATCGGCCAGGGGGCCGCCATCCCGGTGATCGCCCTCCTCGCCCTCGATCTCGGCGCCTCGCCAGCGCTGGCCGGGGCGATAGTGGCCCTGCGCGGGATCGGCACCATGGTCTTCGACGTCCCGTCCGGGGTGCTGGTGGCCCGATTCGGCGAGCGCAAGGCAATGGTCATGGCCACGGCCGTGCTGGGGCTCATCGCCTTCGGCATCGGGCTCAAGCCTTCGCTCCTGGTCTACGCGCTCCTCGTGCTGCTCATGGGCTTCGCCTGGGCGGTTTGGCTCCTGGCTCGCCTCACCTATGTCACCGAAGCCTCACCGACCGCGCATCGGGGACGGGTGATGTCGATGATGGGCGGGGTCAACAGGTCGGGCCAGTTCATCGGGCCCCTGATCGGGGGGCTGGCCGTGATCCCTTTCGGTCTGGCCGGAGCCTTCTTCGTACAGGCCCTGTTCGCCATCGCAGCTTCGCTCACTCTCCGGGCGACACCCGATCTGCCCTCGTCGCAGGCGGCCCGTTCTCACCCGATCCAGATGCGAGAGTTGTTCCGCGACCATCGTCGGACTCTGGCGACCGCAGGTTTCGTGGCGATCACGATCCAGGTGCTACGCAGCGCCCGGCAGGCGATCATCCCATTGTGGGGGGATCAGATCGGTGTCTCGGCCAGCCAGATCTCGTTCATCTTCGGCGCTTCATCAGCCATCGAGATGGCCGTGTTCTACCCGGTGGGGATGTTGATGGACCGGAAGGGGCGGAAATGGGCCGTCATCCCTTGTCTCATCCTGCTCTCCATCGGCATGGTATTGATCCCCCTCACTTCTACCTTCGTGGGTCTTCTCTTGGTCGGCCTCTTCCTCGGGTTCGCCAATGGGCTCGGGTCCGGGATCAACATGACTCTCGGCTCCGACTTCTCGCCGGATCTGGGACGAAGCCAGTTTCTCGGGTTGTGGCGTCTGGTCACCGACGTAGGCACCGCCGGCGGGCCCCTGATCATCGCCATCGTCACCTCCCTGGCCACCCTCGGAGCCGCGCCGGTGGCCGTGGCCGCGGTGGGATTGATCGGGTCGGCCGTCATGTGGCGAGCAGTGCCGGAGACCCTGACCGGGGACCTGGAGTGACCCGCCGATATCCTCACGGGCCATCCGGCCGGCGGCGAAAGGGCTGATGATGGATCTAGGAATCAAGGACAGGTCCGCCCTGCTCACTGCCTCGAGCCGCGGCCTGGGAAAGGCCTGTGCCCTGGCTCTGGCCGGCGAAGGGGTGCACGTCTTCATCAACGGCTTGAGCACGGAGAACCTGGCCACCGCGGCGGGCGAGATCAGAAGCCGAACCGGAGTCGAGGTGGTAACCATCGTCGCCGACATCAACACCGCCGAAGGGCGACAACGTCTGATCGACGCCTGCCCCGACCCGGACATCCTGGTCAACAACAACTGGGGACCGCCTCCCGGTCGTTGGGAGGACTTCGAGTATGAGGACTGGCTGAAGGCGGTCGAGTCCAACATGCTCGCCCCGCTGATGATCATCCGGGGTGTGGTGGGTGGGATGAAGGAGCGTCGCTTCGGGCGCATCGTCAACATCACCTCCCAGATGGTGAAGTCGCCGTTTGCAGTGATGGGTCTGTCCGCCGGGGCCCGGACCGGGCTCACTGCCGCGGCCAAGGCGCTGTCCCGGGAGGTCGCCGAGTTCAACGTCACCATCAACAACCTCCTGCCTGAGCGGATCGACACCGAACGTCAGGTCTACATGGCCCGGCAGCGGGCCGAGTCCGCCGGGATCACCTACGAGGAGGCCCGTCAGGAGATGGTGGACAGCATCGCCGCCAAGCGGATGGGCCGCCCCGAGGAGTTCGGCGCCGCCTGCGCCTTCCTGTGCAGCGCCCAGGCGGGATACATCTCGGGCCAGAACCTCCAACTCGACGGCGGCTCGTACCGCGGCACCTTCTAGTGGTCTGTCGGTGAAATAATGCCGCGGTGTCGCCGAGGCATCGGGGTCGCTGGCAAGGACGCAGGACGAAGACGCCCGTCGTCGCGACGGCCCCCAAGGCAAGATCGACGAGACAGTTCCACCTGATCGTCGTCGAGGACGAGGACGCCGCCAGCGGCGTCGAGGGCCGGCGAGACTGCGTAGCTATTTCAGCGACGGGCGCTAGTGGTGGTGGCCTCACTCCTCCACGATGAAGGCGGTGACCATCCCGAACATCCCGTCGTCCCGCTCGACGTGGGTGAGGATGTGGCAGTGCCAGACCCAGGTCCCCGGATCCTCGAGGTGCATCAGGACCGAA
>JBOGEV010000131.1:0-18321 GCA_050742015.1 Acidimicrobiia bacterium | reverse complement strand
ACGGTCGAACCGGTCCTCGAGACGGTCGATGTCGTCCTTGGTGGCGAGCTCGGTGATCTCGTGTGCCGGTAGATGGGACATGATCGTGTCTGCCCGTTCCGTGCCGAGCAGTTCCTGGAGTCCAGTGTAGAGATCACGGCGACGAGCTTCCGAGGTGGCCATGTCTCGACGATGCAGGTGAGAGTCGGTCGTCAAGGGTCTCGTGGACGGCAGTCTCCCGATTACCGTGCCTCCGATGCGCTACAAGGCTGGTCTGGAGACGCGGGAGAGGATCCTCGAGGCAACCCGTTCTCTCGTCGCGGAGAAGGGTCTGGAAGGAACGACGATCAAGGCCATCTGCGACCTGGCCGGCGTCCTCCCCGGTTCCTTCTACAACCTGTTCCCTTCGAAGGAACAAGCCATCCTCACCGTGGTCCGGGAGGCCATCGACGCGGTCGATCCTGATCCGGCCCATCAGGGCACCGACACGCTGAACGAGCTGGTCGACGCCTATGTCCGATTCCTGGCGGAGCAGCCGGCGTTGTCTCGGGTCTACAACCGGATCGGGGTGTCCGGCGCCGGGTCCAGTCCCGAGCTGAGCGGGCGTATGGTCCGACATCACGAAGCCCGCGTCGCCCGATTTGCCTCCGCCATGAAACGACAGAGCCCCGACCTCTCCGAGACGCTGGCCGAACGACGGGCAGAGACCCTGGTCCTGGCGCTCAACGGCATCGCCTTGCACCGGATCATCGACCCCGACTTCGACGTCGCCTGGCACGCCCGGGCACTTCTCGACGACGCGGCGGCGGTTTCCTGACCCAGGCCGACGCTGGATAGGCTCCGATGATGGATTTCGCCGTTCAGACGCGAGGCAGCTGGGACCTGGTGCTCGCGACTGCTCGCTGGGCAGAAGACCGCGACCTGGTCGCCATTGCTCTCCCCGATCACTACCTGGAACGCGGAGACGACACCGACCTCCCCGCGTACGACCACCTGGTCCATCTGGCCGCTCTGGCCCGGGAGACTCAACTCGAGCTCGTATCCCTCCTGTCTCCGGTCAACTTCCGCCACCCCGCCGTGTACTACAAGATGGGGGTGACCCTGGACGATGTCTCCGACGGGCGGTTCACGATGGGGATCGGGGCCGGTTGGCTCGATGAGGAGTTCGAGCTCTACGGAATCCCTTACCCCGACCGCAAAACCCGGTTCGAGATGCTCGACGAGTGCATGGCCTACCTGGCGGCCGCCATAGCGCACGAGGCGCGAGGGTTCAAAGGGAAGCACTTTGAGCTGGCCGAGTTCGACCCCCATCCCCATCCCGAGAACCTGAGGCTGCTGGTGGGAGGGGGCGGGGATGAGAAGACGCCCCGGCTGGCCGGGCGGTACGCCGACGAGTTCAACATCTATGCCTGTCGTCCGGAGCAGTACACCGCCAAGCGTGAATTGGCCACGAAGACCGCCGCCGACGTGGGTCGCGATCCCGATGCGATCCTCTTCTCGACGGCCTGTCCGGCGATCGCCGCCCGCAAGGAAGCCGACTACCGACGTCTCCTGGAGACGCTGGCCGACCGCACCCGAGCCACACCCGAGCGCATCGAATACGTCTACGAGGAGCGGGGTTACCCGCACGGGTCGGGGACCAAGCCGTCAGAGATGCTGGCCGCCCTTGGCGAGGCGGGCTGCTCTCGCTTCTACCCGCAGATGTTCCTCGGCGACCCGGCGGACTACGACATCATCCTCGACGCCTACCGCCCCTGATCATGCCCAAAGTCGCCATCATCGGGACCGGGTTGATCGGTGCATCGGTCGGGCTCGCCCTCAGGGACCAAGGCTGGGAGACCACCGGCTGGGACCCTTCGCCGGATGCCCTGGGTCTGGCTGCCGAGCGGCATGCCGCCGAATCGGCAGCAGGATCGGTGGAGCAAGCCATCGAAGGCGTCGATCTGGTGGTGCTGGCCGGTCCTCTGCAAGCCAACCTCGAGACCTTGAGCGGCCTCGACACCCGGGCCTTGGTCACCGACGTGACGAGTGTCAAGGTGCCGCTTCTCGCCGCGGTTCGCAACGGGGTCCGATTCGTCGGCGGTCATCCCATGGCGGGTCGGGAGCATGCCGGGCCCGAGGCTGCATCGCCGGCACTGTTCCGCGGCGCACCCTGGGTGATATGTGACGACGACGCCCGCGCCGAGGATGTGGAGCGAATCAGTTCGATCGCCGGGTCCACCGGGGCCAACCCGATCGTGATGTCGGCCCAGCGTCACGACGAGGTCGTGGCCGCGGTGTCCCATCTCCCCCACCTGCTGGCGGTTGCCTTGGTCAACACCATCTCCGACAACCCAGATGCGGCCGAGTTGGTTTCGGGGAGCTTTCGTGACATCACGCGGGTCGCATCAGCGGAGTCGAACTGGTGGCCCGAAGTGCTGACCGCCAACGCCGAAGCGGTGACCATGGCCCTCGACGACCTCGTCGCCAGCCTGATGGATCTGAAGGCGCGGGTCAGGTCCGGTGATATCGACGGTCTCGCGGACCAGCTCGACCTTGCCCGAACCCAGCGGGGCACCATGGCCCCACCGGTCGCCATGGTGCAAGTCGTACTTCAGGACAAGCCCGGGGAGATCGCCGCCGTCGGGCATGCCCTCCAGACCAGCATGGTCGACGTGCGCGATCTCCAGCTCAGACATGCCGTGCACGGAGGGGGCGGCATCCTCAGCCTGTCCGTGCGTCCCGGCGAGGTGGAGACACTCAAGGCAGCCCTGGCCGAGGAAGGCTTCGAGATCGAGGTCGACGATTAGCGTGCCCGTCCCCGGCCAGGAGACCTCTTGAAGTTTTCGATCATGACCGAGCCGCAGGCGGGCGGCACCTACGACGAGATACTTCGGGTGGCCCGACTCGCCGAGTCGGAGGGCCTCCACTCATTCGCCAGGTCAGACCATCTCGCCTGGAACCGGGACAACCCTGCCGACGCCACGGACGCCTTCGCCACCTTGGCCGGGCTGGCGCGGGAAACGACAACGGTGCGACTCTGCGTTCTGGTCACCCCGGTCTCCTTCCGCCATCCGGCGATCATCGCCAAGAATGCGGCGACCATCGACCAGATGTCCGGGGGTCGTCTCGACCTCGGTGTCGGCACCGGGTGGAACGAGTTCGAGCACGAGGCGCTGGGCATTCCCTTCCCGGAGCCGGCGGAGCGGTGGGCTCGGCTCGAGGACGCACTCGGCTATCTGGAGGCGGCTTTCGGCGAAGGTCCCGGCCGACATGATGGCCCGTTCTACACCCTGGACCTGGACGTCAAGCCCAAGCCGACCGGGATCAGGCTCATCGTGGGTGGCGGTGGCCCCACGCGGACGCCGCGTCTGGCGGGGACCAGGGCCGATGAGTACAACTTCTTCATGTGCCCCGCCGATGAGGCGAGAGCGAAGATCCGGGTGATGCGGGATGCGGCCGAGGGGCGGACGGTGGAGACGACGACGATGGGCCCGGTGACCGTCGCCGGGAACGATGCCGAGCTGGCCGACCGGCTTGCCGCGGCTGCCGGTCGTCGTGACATCACGACCGACGAGCTGATCGGGCGCTGGGAGAAGGCAGGCCTGATCTTCGGCACCCCGAAACGGGTCCAGGAGTCGATCGCCGGCCTCGAGGAAGCCGGGGTCCAACGGATCTACCTGCAGTGGCTCGATCTCTCCGACTACGACGGGCTCGCCAAGACTCTCGACCTGGTGCGGAGTTGACCGACCTCCCCGAAGCGAGCAGTCGTCTGGCGGCAGCCGTCACCGGCTTCGAAATGGAGGTCAGGGTGTTCCCGGAGGGAACCAAGACCGCCGAAGATGCGGCCCGCGCTATCGGCTGCCCGGTGTCGGCCATCGTGAAGTCACTGGTGTTCGTCGTCATCGACGAAGCGGGGGGCGAGGAATCGGTGGTCGCCCTGGTTCCGGGCGACCTTCGGCTCGATACCGCCCTGCTGGCGAAGGAGGCGGGTGCAGCGCGGTCGAGACGGGCGAGCCTCGACGAAGTCCGGTCGGCGACCGGATACTCCGCAGGCGGCACCCCGCCGTTCGGTCATGCCACTCCGATCCGGGTCTTCGCCGACGAACGGCTCCGCCGCAACGACCCGGTGTGGGCCGCGGCCGGCACCCCCACCACGGTGTTCCCCATCTCCCTCGCCGACCTCGACCGCCTGGCCCGCCCGGTTTGGGCCGAGGTCACGGAGTGAAGATTGGTTTGGCGCGGCAGGTGCCCCGCGTTTCCCCTATCGGCATAGTGCAAATAGCATTGGGACTGTGAACACGACCACCCCCCTGCTTCAGATCGAGAACCTCCACGCCTCGGCCGGCGACATCGAGATCCTGAAAGGTGTCGACCTGACGATCAACGAGGGCGAGATCCACGCGCTGATGGGACCCAACGGCTCGGGAAAGTCCACGCTGGCTTCGGTGCTGATGGGCCATCCCATATACCGGGTGACCAAGGGCCGCATCCTGTACAAGGGAGAAGATGTGACCGCGGCGTTGCCCAGCCACCGCGGGGCGATCGGGATGTTCCTCGCCTTTCAGCACCCCGAGGCCATACCCGGCGTCTCCGTCCTCCAGTTCCTGCGTCAGGCACTCTCCAACCGGACCGGGGTCGACCTCACCGTGCTCGAGCTGCGCCTCAAGGTGATGGATGCCATGCAGGAGCTGGGCATGGAGTCGTCATTCGCCGATCGATACCTCAACGAGGGCTTCTCAGGTGGCGAGCGAAAGCGAAACGAAGTGCTGCAGATGGCCGTGCTCCAGCCGGACCTGGCGATCATGGACGAGACCGACTCCGGTCTCGACATCGACGCCCTACGCACCGTCGCCGATGGTGTGAACAAGCTGACCGGCCCCGAGCGCGGGTTTCTCATCATCACCCATTACCAGCGCCTGCTCGATTACGTGACACCGGACCGGATCCACATCTTCATCGACGGCCACATCCTGGAGAGCGGTGGCCCCGAACTAGCGGCCCGCCTCGAGGAGGAGGGGTACGATTCGCTCAAGGCGGTGCTCAACTAGTGCCCACGGACCTGTCGCATCTGAAGGCCGACTTCCCCGTCCTCTCCAACGGGGTCCACTTCCTCGATTCGGGTGCCTCGTCCCAAAAGCCGATACCGGTCCTCGAGGCGATGGATCGGTTCGCCCGGACCTCATACGCCAACGTGCATCGCGGCGCATACAAGCTCTCGGTCGCCTCGACCGACGCCTACGAGGCGGCCCGGGTGCGAGTCGCCCAATTCATCGGTGCAGCCGATCCTCGCGAGGTCATATTCACCAGGGGGACCACCACCTCGTTGAACATGGTGGCGTTCGGATGGGGTCTCGAGCATCTCGGCCCCGATGACCGCATCCTCGCCACCGAGATCGAGCATCACGCCAATCTCGTTCCCTGGCAAATGGTGGCCAAGCGCACCGGGGCCACACTCGACCACGTCCCGATGACCGACGATTTCAGACTCGACCTCGCCGCCTATGAGCTGAAATTGGGACCGGACGTCAAGGTGGTGGCGGTCACCGGGATGTCCAACGTGCTCGGCACCATGCCGCCGGTCCGGCATATCTCGGACCTTGCCCACCTGCACGGCGCACGAGTGGTGGTGGATGCCGCCCAGCTGGCCCCACATTCTGCGGTGAACGTTCAGGAGTTGGGTGCAGATTTCGTGGCCTTCTCCTCACACAAGATGTTGGGCCCGACCGGGATCGGGATCCTCTGGGGCGCCATGGATGCCCTCGAGGAGACAGAGCCGTTCGAAGGCGGCGGCGAGATGATCTCGGACGTGACACTGCACGACGCGACTTGGGCCGAGATCCCCCATCGATTCGAGGCGGGAACCCCGCCGATAATCGAGGCGGTCGGCCTCCACGCCGCCATCGACTACCTCGACTCGATCGGCATGGATCAGGTGCTCCAACACGACCGTGAGTTGGCCGGGATCGCACTCGATCGATTGGGGGATGTCCCCGGCTTGCACATCCAGGGACCGCAAGACCTTGAGGACCGGGGTGGTGTCATCTCGATGTCGATGGATGGGGTCCACGCCCACGACTTGGCGACCATCCTCGACGAGCAGGATGTGGCGGTGCGATCCGGGCATCACTGTGCCAAGCCGCTCATGCGCCGGCTCGGGGTGGCGGCGACCGCCCGGGCCAGCTTCTACGTGTACAACACCGAGGAGGACATCGACGCCCTGATCGGCGGGCTGCGTCGAGCCGGTGAGCTGTTCGGGGTGAGGACGTGAGTCTCGAGGACCTCTACCGAGAGGTCATCCTCGACCACTACCGGAGTCCGCGGAATCAGGGGCACCTCGAGAGCCCGGACGCGGTCGCCGAGGGGGTCAACCCACTGTGCGGGGATGAGATCACCATCGAGCTCAATTTCGAAGGCGACCGGGTAACCGACGTGGCGATCAACGGGCAGGGGTGCTCCATCAGCCAGTCGTCGTCGTCAATGATGACCGAGGCAATCAAGGGCAAGACCAGGGGCGAGATCGAGACGCTGACAGGGCAGTTCCGGGACATGATGTCCCTCGACGGCGAGGCGGACATCGGCCTCGACCCCGAGCGCCCCGGCGCCGTCCTCGGTGACCTGGAGGCCCTTCAGGGCGTCCGCAAGTATCCAGTCCGCATCAAATGCGCCAGTCTCGGCTGGAACGTCCTCCAGGAAGCCCTGGACGGCGGAACGCGTACCTGAGGTACGTAGCGCCATATGGCGCTACGGCGACACAGAAGGCCGAATCGTGTGTGACGAGGTCACTCCCCGTCGTCGAAGTCGGTGAGGACCTGCTCCAGGCGCTCCCCAACGGAGTTGAGGCGGTCGCGGCAGAAGTCGAGGAGGTCGGCTGCGCGTTTCACGTCGTCGAGGAGGGTGTCGATGTCGACTTCGTCGCTGCGAAGTCGAGCATGGATGGCTCGCAACTCTTCGAGCGCCTCGCGATAGGTCTGCTGGTCGGTCACCTCTCCTCCTCCACCACAACACCGACCGAGCCGTCAGCCATCCGCACCGTCACCCTGTCGCCGGGCGCCAACTCGGATGCGCTGCGGACGACTCCACCTGAAGGACGGACGACGAGGGCAAATCCCCGACGCAGGGTGGGCTCGATACCGATCGCATCGAACATCTCGGCCAGCCCGCCCAGATGCTCCCGTTGCCGCCGCACGACGAGCCGGGATCCCTCGACCACCCCCTGGCTCAGATGGTCGAGGTAGTCCCGTTGACGGTTGAGGACTCCTCGCACCTCCGCCATCTGAGAGGCCATGTGGTCCAGCCTCGACCCGGCCCGGGACCGAGCCGTCCTCGCCCCGTCGCTGATCGCCCTCCGCGCCGTCTCCAGACGCCCGGAGAATTCGGCGACCCGGGCCACGATCCACTCCGCTGCCGCGGTCGGTGTCTTCTCGGCCACGGCGGCGGCCTCGTCGGCCACACTCCGATCGGTCTCGTGCCCGATGCCGGTGATCACTGGCATCGGCATCGACGCCACGGCCCGGCCGACTTCCTCGGTGTCGAACGCGGCCAAGTCGAGCTTCGATCCGCCACCCCGCACCAATGCCACGACGTCCAGCTCTTCATTGCCCAGACGCTTCAACGCCCTCACCAGGTTCGAAACCGCCCCCTCACCCTGCATCGCAGCCTGCACGGTGAGGACCGAGAAGCGGTATCCAGGCCGGGCCAGATGATCCAGGAAATCGGCATGCGCCGCAGAGCCGCGACTGGTGACGAGGCCGATTCGCAGCGGGACCAGAGGCAGCTCGTGCCGCCCGTTGGCGGACAGTGAGCCGTCAGCGGAGAGCCGACGCATCACCTCATCGCGATCGAGGGCGAGACGACCGGCCGTGAAAGCAGGATCGACCTGAAGCAGGCTCAGCTGCACCTGAGCACGGTTGCGACGAAGGCCGACGGTCCCCTGGAGACGGACCTCGATGCCACTTCGGAGCGCCCCGACCCCTGCCCGGTCGAGGTCATGCTCCACGGACCTCATCACCCTCCCCGAGGCACCAACCTCGATGGCCTGGTCGGCAACCTCGGGATCGACAAGTCGAAAGAAGGCGGCTCCCCGGCTGGTGCGTTGGAACCCCGACACCTCGCCACGCACCCATACCGGACCGGGCGCCGACGCCGTCACCGCTCGGTCCAGCCGATCGAGCAGCTCGACGACCGTCAGGGTCCCTTCCGTCACAGGCCGCCTTCGGTCATCTTCTTCAGGTCGAGCGCCTTGTCCAGCTCATCTTCGGTCATCAGCCCCGCCTCGAGCACCAGCTCGCGCACCGAGCGTCCCGTGGCGGCCGCCTCCTTGGCGATCCGCGCCCCGTTGTCGTATCCGATGTGGGGGTTGAGGGCGGTGATGATGATCACGTTTCGCTCGAGGAGCTCTCGGACCCGATCGGCGTTCACCTCGATCCCGTCGACGCACTTGCTCCGGAAGGTCTCGGCCGCGGTGGCCAGGACCCCGATCGACTCGAGAAGATTGTGAGCCATGACCGGCATCATCACGTTCAGTTCGAAGTTGCCGTTGGCACCGCTCCAGGTGACCGTCGTGTCGTTCCCGATGACCTGGGCGGCAACCTGCATCACCATCTCGGACATGACCGGGTTCACTTTCCCCGGCATGATCGAAGATCCCGGCTGGAGCTCGGGAATCCTGATCTCCGCGATGCCCGAGGTCGGGCCGGAGCCGAGGAAGCGAATGTCGTTGGCGATCTTGAACAGGGAGACGGCGATCGTCTTGAGCACCCCAGAGGCCATCACGACCGCATCCTTGGCTCCCTGCGCCTCGAAATGATCATCGGCCTCGCGGAAGGGGAACCCGGTGCGCTCGGCCATGAGGGCGATCACGGTGGAGGCAAACCCCTTCGGAGCATTGATCCCGGTCCCGACCGCGGTGCCCCCGAGCGCCAGCTCCTCCAACTCAGGTAGGACCTTGTCGAGGCGCTCGAGGTCTTTCCGCACCTGCGCCGCCCAACCGCCGAACTCCTGGCCCAAGGTGACCGGTGTCGCGTCCATGAGGTGGGTTCGACCCGATTTGACCACGTCGCTGAAAGCCGATGCCTTGACTTCGAGCGAGCCGGCCAGAGAGTCCAGAGCCGGCTTCAGATCTTCCCTGATCCCCGACACCGCAGCCACGTGAATCGCGGTGGGGATGACGTCGTTCGACGACTGGCCGAAGTTCACGTCGTCGTTCGGGTGGACGAGACGAGACCCGGCTTCCCCACCCATGATTTCCGTGGCCCGGCCGGCGATGACCTCGTTGGCGTTGGTGTTGGTCGAGGTTCCCGACCCGGTTTGAAAGATGTCGAGGACGAACTGTCCGTCGAGCTTCCCCTCCATGACCTCATCGGCCGCCTTGCGGATTGCGTCCGACTTCTCCCGATCGAGATGACCCTCTTGCCCGGCGATTTCGCCCGCCGAGCCCTTGATCAGGCCCAAGGCCGAGATGAAGCGCCGCCCGAAGCGATGCTGAGAGATGGGGAAGTTGTCCACCGCTCGTTGCGTGGACGCCCCGTAATAGGCATCGGCGGGGACCCTCACCTCGCCCATCGAGTCCTTTTCGACCCTGTAGTCCAACTTCAGCTCCCTTTTTGTTGGACGGTACCGGATCACCGGTCAGCCGAGGAGATGCCTGCCTTCGGCATAAACCCGATCGAGGCGCTGGGGAAGGTCCCAGTCACCGTCGACACCACGGGCGGCGACCAGTAGAAGCTCGACCAATCCGTGGAAGTCGTCGAGCGACACCTCTTCGAGCTTGGGATGCGCCGCCCCGGTCCCGGCCTCCACCTCGTCGAGATTGCCCATATTGTGATAGTTGCCCAGCGGGAGGCAGAGCCCCGTAGCGCGGTATCCATGAACGCCGAACGCTGTGGCCTCACAAGTGCCACCCGACATCAGCTTCCTCTGATAGCGGAGTCCGGTGTGCGCAACCAACCGGCTGATCCGGTTGGTGAGGTCATCGTCGAAGACCGTTGCGGCGTCGCCGACCCGGATCACCGGGCCGTGCCCGATCGGGGCATCGGTAGACGCTCGCGAGGTCTCGATGGAGAGGATCCGGGCATCAGCGGGGATGGTCCGATGTCTCGCGGCATGCAAAGCGCCGACGAAACCCATCTCCTCGGCCCTGGTGAGCAGCACGCCGAAGTGCCGCAGTCCGGGCTGGCGCCGCGCTTTGTCCAGGGCCGCCAGCGCCGCGGCGCAGCCGGCGAGATCGTCACAAGCCGGGGCCAGGAAACGGCCGGGGGCCAATCGGCTCGACGCAAAGCGCCATCTGGCGATCTCCCCGGGCTCCGGCGGGGAGCCGCCGGTAACCGCGACCGACCCCCGCCGCTGCTCGGCGTCGTAGGCCACCACTCTCCCACTCCGGGCCGGTCCGGTCACGAAGTCGACCGTGGCCCCCTCGAAGTACTCGGGTCTGACCCCGCCCCGAAACTCGAATGCCGCCTCGCGAGCCGAGACGTCGGTGATCACGAAAGCGGGATGATCCATGTGGGCCACGGCGAGCACCGGAGCCTTGGTTCTACGACCCTCCAAGTTGATCAGGAGGTTGCCCCCCGAGTCCTCGGTGAGCCGGAGATCGGGGCGCCGCCCCACCCATCGCTTCACCCAGGCCACCACCTCATGCTCGAGACCAGAGGCGGTGGGGAGATTGGTCAGCTCGCCGAGCCACCGCTCGGCAACGGTCTTGGTGGCCATCAGACCATTCTGTGCGGGTTTTCCGCGCCACAAGCCGCGCGAACCCGCACGGAAGGACAGGCACCACCCTTCTGTGCGGGTTTACCGCGCCAGGAGCCGCGCGAACCCGCACAGAACGGATTCACACGTCGAAGGGGGTGTCGGTGAAGAAGTCGGCGGGGCGGGGTCCGGGGTCGGTGGTCTTCTTCTTGATCCCGAGACGCTCCCGAACCGCCTCGTAACCACCGGACTCGAGCTCCTCGGCGAGCTCGGCCCCGCCCGAGTCGACGATGCGGCCGTCGATCATCACGTGGATCCGGTCAGGAGTTACGTAGCGGAGGATCCGGTTGTAGTGGGTGATCATGAGGACAGCCAGATCGGGGGACCTCATCTCCTCGACAGCCTGGGCCACCTGTTTCACCGCGTCGATGTCGAGACCGGAGTCGATCTCGTCGAGGAGGGCGACCCTCGGTCGCAGCACCGCCATCTGGAAGATCTCGGACCGCTTCTTCTCGCCACCGGAGAGCTCGTGGTTCAACGAACGATCGAGGAATCGGGTCATGTCGAAACGAGCCGCCTCGGCCGCCACCCTGTCCAGTGCCTGGTCTTCGTCGATGTCCCGTTCCTTTGCGGCCTCGATCATGAACTCCCGAAGCCGGACCCCGGGCACCTCGGTCGGATATTGGAAGCTCTGCAGCAGGCCGAGGCGGGCCCGCTCGTCGACCTCGAGGGTGAGTAGGTCCCGCCCCTCGAGTAGCGCCTCCCCGGAGACCCGGTATCCAGCCTTTCCGGTCAGGACGTGACAGAGAGTCGATTTCCCCGACCCGTTCGGTCCCATGATGGCGTGGATCTCACCGAGGGGAACGACGAGGTCGAGCCCTTCCAGGATCTGTTTCCCGTCCACTGCCGCCGCGAGCCCGCGAACTTCCAATGCAGTGCTCATGCTTCCTCCAGGATGAGATAGACGATCCCGTCCTCGACCACGACCTCATAGGTCGGGACCGGCTTGGTGGCAGGAAGGGACAACGCCTTGCCGGTTCGAAGGTCGAACTCAGAGCCGTGACGGGGGCATTCGACCTCATGGTCGAAGACCTCACCCTCGGCCAACGACGCCTCCGCGTGGGAGCATCGGTCCCCGATGGCGAAGACCTCCTCGCCGACCCGGAACATGGCGATCCGCTCGTCGCCCATCGTCACCCGGATCCCACGGTCACGAGGCAGGGCTTCGAAAGCACCGATCTCCACTCTCATGCCACTCGCCCCTCCTCCTGGGCGGCGACGAAGCGACGGAAGACCTCTTCGGAGAGGGGGTCCTCGAGCCCCGCGATCGGGAGCCGGTCGATGACCTCCTGGAAGAAGCCGCGAATCAGCAGCCTCTCCGCCCTCTCCCGGGACAATCCCCGGCTCTGCAGGTAGTAGAGATGCTCGGTCTCCAGTGGGCCCACCGATGAGGCGTGCCCGCAGATCACGTCGTTGCACAGGATCTCGAGATTGGGAACGGAATGCGCCTTCGCGTTCTCGGAGAGGACCAGGTTGCGATTGGTCTCGAACGTCGAGGTCCGCACGGCGTCCTTCTCGATGCGGAGCAGACCGGTGAAAACGCTCTGCGCATCGTCCTCGACGGCACCCTTCAGGAACACATCGGAGTTGGTGTTCCTCCCCTGATGATCGATGAGCATGCGGTAGTCGAGGGTTTGATCACCCTCACCGAAATAGAGCCCGACCACCTCCGAAGACGAGCCGTCTCCAACCAGGCTCACTCCCAGGTCCAGGCGGCCCAGCTTGGCCCCAAGCCCGACCTCCCCCACACGTGAAGTCGCATCGCGACCCAGTGTGACCCGCTGGTGGACGACCGACGTCGCCGCATGGTCGAGACCTTGAACCGACAGGAACCGGAGCCGGCCGCTGTCACCGACCTCCAGGTCGATCCTCGGCACGACCAGCAGGTTGGCTCCGTCGGCCGACCGATAGGAGACGAGGATTCTGGCTTCGGCGTTCTCCCCAACCACGACGTTGAGATAGGGGAACGAAGCCGTTCCCTCGGTGACGGCCTGGACCTCGACCAGCAGGGGCGATTCCATGGACACTCCGGGCCCCACCTCGATGCGGACACCATCGGTGGAGAAGGCGGCATGGGCCGCCGCCAGCTTGTTGTGGTCGACCGGGACCAGGTCGGGAAGCCCGGGATCCTCGGTGAGGTCCGAGAAGCGGGTGACCGTGGCCGCCTCGGCGTGGGCCTCGACGACCGCGCCGTCGACGATCAGCACACGACCCGATCTATCGGGCAGCGACGACACGAAAGGCCCGGAATCAAGCGGCCGGCCGGGCGTGGTCACCGGGGTCAGGTCGGCGAACGAGTGCTCGAACTCGACGTAGCGCCAGTCCTCCTCGGCTCCTGTCGGCTCCTCCAGTGCGGCGAACACCCGGTAGGCCGACTCCATCTGTGACCTTCTCCACACCGGTGCTCTGGTGGTGATCTGGGGCAGGTTTTCTTGGTCGAACGCGGTCAAACAGTGCTCCGAATGGGACAATCGAATGGTATTTCACCTATGGCCATAGTGCGAATTACTCGGAGGTTTGGAGGGCGTCGACCGTCACGTTGGAAGCTGCGTTCCACAACATCCAGCCCATCCCGAACTGCTCGGCCACGTCGATCTGGGCACGGACCTGCTCCGGGGTGTACCCGAAGTCCTGGAGCCAGGGGCGTACAACGACATTTCGGGCCAGACGGTCCATCCCGTCCTCGAGGGCCTCGGTGACCATCGGGCCCGGGTGGTCGTTGGGCACCTCGAACCCGTACCACCCCGCCGAGTAGTGGGAGGGGTAGACCATCGGGGAGGCGACATCGACCACCCCGGTCACCTGCTCCCAGTTCTGACCGATTCCGCCATCGTCACTGGCGGCGGTGGTGAACCCGAACACATCGGCGGCAACGGCGCACCCCATGGGATGGAGCAATGCCTTGGCCTCCTCGAGAAACCCGATGATGGTGGCGGTCCGGGTCTCGAGACTTATCCCGCCGTCGAAGGTGATGGTCTCCGTCCGTTGGTCGGGGAACCTGACGTAGTCGAATTGGACTTCGTCGACCCCCATCGCGCAAACCTCCTCTGCCAGGCCCAGCCCGTAGGCCCGTGCCTCGGGATCGGTCGGGTCGAGGAAGTACTGGTTGTTCGACTGATACGGCTGATTGGTCGCGGTGTCCCACACGGCAATCTCGGGCTTGCGCACCGCCGCAGTCGGGTCGCTGAACACCACCAGACGCCCGATCAAATACAGCCCGGCCTCCTGGGCCCGGGCCGCGATCTCAGTCAGGTCATAGACGGCGCGGATGGCTTCGACTTCTGCCGCGACCGGGTTGGAGCTGTTGTACCAAACGAGACCGGTTTCATCCTTCAGGTCCAGCATGAGGGCGTTCAATTCGGTGGTCTCCGCCATCTCGAAGAATCGATCCATGCCATCTTCAGCCGCCTCACCGGAGATGTGGACGGCGCGAGCGATGAAAGGCTCGATCTCGACGACGGACTCGCCGGCCCCACCGTCCCACTCGAAACTGGTCGGGACCCAGGCGGGTCTGGTGACCTCGACGCTCCCCGGCTCTGCACCCCGCAGGCTGATCCGACCCTCGGAATCCGTGGCGCCCGATGCCGGCCCGGCCACGACGAGAGCGGCCTCGACAGGGGCGCCCGCAGGATCGACGACCCGGCCTCTCAAGATCCGCGCCTTGAGTACTACGTCGAAGACACCATCGGGTCGCTCGGCAACGGTGACCGTCTTGGCGACATGCCCGGCAGCGCTCACCTCGAGGACCGTGGCAGACCGGTTCCACTCGACCTCGATCGTCCCGTCCTCGGCGCTGGTGCCCACCTGACTGTCATTGACGTCGATCGACGCCGCCGCAATCGGCGCCCCTGCGTCGTCGAGCACCCTGAGGGTGTAGGGGGTATCACGGCCGAGCAGGGACCAGCCTGCCCACATTGCCCAAACGATGGTGAGCGCGACCAGCAATCGAAACTGGGTACGACGCGCCACTGAGCGTCGCACGTTACCTGCCGAAACCGCCTAGACGCCCCTCTGCCCGTAAAACCGTTTGCCAGATTCAGCCAGCAAGGTTAGTTTTCCACAGGGGTTTGACAGGAGGGCCAGATTTGGGGAAGGCCATCAGGGCCAAAGACGCCAGACCCGAGCGGGGCTCCAGCCCCGCCGACACTGTTGGCCTGTATCTCGACGAAGTGTCTGCCCATCTCCTCCTGACCGCTGAGGACGAAGTTCATCTCTCGCGCGCGATGGAAATGGGCAAAAAAGCCAAGGCCGCGCTGGAATCCGGCGACTACGAGAAGGCCGATCGAGCCAAGCTGATGCGTCTCGTCTCCGAAGGCGACGAGGCCAAGATGACCTTCATCCGGTCCAACCTCCGTCTGGTGATCTCCATCGCCAAGCGATACACAGGTCGCGGGCTCGACCTGCTCGACCTGATCCAGGAAGGAAACCTCGGGCTGATCCGGGCTGTGGAGAAGTTCGACTGGCGCAAAGGCTTCAAATTCTCCACCTATGCCACCTGGTGGATTCGACAAGCGATCACCAGGGGCCTGGGCAACAACGGCAAGACCATCCGTCTCCCGGTGCACATGGTCGACGTCGTGCGCACCGTCCAGGACACGCGTCAGAGCCTGCACGACAAGTACCACCGGGCCCCGACTCTCGAGGAGATCTCCGAGGCATCGGGTCTGGACACCGAGCGGGTGCTGGCGGCTTTGGAGGCCCCGGCAGAGACTGTTTCGCTCGACCGACCGGTAGGCGAGGATGGCGACGCCTCCCTGCAGGACTTCGTCGAAGACGCGACCGCGGTCGATCCCGAGGCACGGGCTGCTGCAGCCTGGCGGCGGGACCGCCTGATCAAGGCCCTTCAGATCCTCGACCCCGAGGAGCAGCAGGTCCTATGGCTTCGCTTCGGGCTCGACGGCGACGAGCCGTGGACCCTCTCCGACGTCGGCAAGGTGATCAACTCGACCCGGGAACGAGTTCGGCAAATCGAGGCGCGCGGCCTGGCCAAGCTCCGCCACCCCAGCTGCGACATCGACCTCCAGGCACTGCTCTAGAGCAACAGATCCCGTCAGCGTCGGGCCGAAATGGGCTCGCTCCTCGCCGGCTCTCTCATCTCCCTGAAGACGGTCTCACACCTGGAACAGACCAGGCGAAACGAGAGCGGAGCCGACCGTTCGTCTTTCTCGATTTCGAGGACATTGGCTTCCTCCCCTCCTTTCGGAGCCGGGGAGGGGGGAAAGCGCGTGGCCTAGCCGCTGGCGCGCAGGGCCCGCTCCAGACGGGCAAAACCTTCGTCGGCCTCGTCCTCGGTAATGGTTAGCGCCGGGGCCAGGCGCAACGAGTTGCCGTAGAGGCCCCCCTTGCCGATGAGAAGCCCCTCCTCGCGGGCCGCCTCGAGCACAGCCGAAGCCGTCTCCGGGGCCGGTGACCCGTCCGGTCGGACCAACTCCACCCCGATCATCAGACCCCTCCCCCGCACCTCGGCGATGATCTCCAACTCCTCGGACAGGGGGACGAGGTTCTGCATCAGACGGTTTCCGACCTTGAGGGCGTTGGTCTGCAGATCGTTGTCGAGCACATAATCCAGGTTGGCCAGGGCACCCGCAGTGGCCAGAGGATTGCCTCCGAAGGTGGAGATGCCGAGCGCCGGGTATGACTCCATGATCTCGGCCGGCGCCACCACGCCTCCGATGCTGAGGCCATTACCGATGCCCTTGGCAAAGGTGAGCAGATCGGGGACGATGTCGTGGGCCTGGTAGCCCCAGAAATGGTCCCCGGTCCTCCCCCATCCTGTCTGCACCTCATCCGCGATGAACAGAATGCCGTTCTGGTCGAGCACGTCCTTCATCGCCTTGAAGAAGCCGTCCGGAGGTGTCACGAAACCACCGACTCCCTGAATGGGCTCGGCGATCATCACCGCCGGGCTTCCCGCAGTGGCGACCCCGAGCAGGTCGACGAGATCGGCGACACAGGCAGCGACGAACTCGTCGTCGGGCAGATGGCCGAAGGGGCTGCGCAGCTTGTAACCACCGTGGACGTAGGTGACCTGAAACGGGGAGAGGCTGGTGCCCGACCATGCCTTCTGGCCGGTGACCGCGATCGCCGAATGCGACTTACCGTGGTAGCTGCCCCTGATCGCCAGCACCTGGTTCGACTTCTTGTAGGTCGTGGCCAGCATCAACGCCGCATCGTTGGCCTCGGTGCCCGAGTTGGTGAAGAAGACCTTGGCGTCCGGTATCCCGGACAACTCGGCGATCTTCTCGGCCAGGGCGATCTGGGACTCGATGAGGTAGAGGGTCGACGTGTGGAGCATCTTGTCGGCCTGGGCCTTGATCGCCTCGACCACCTCGGGAACCTGGTAGCCCGACATGGTGACCAGGATGCCGCCGAAGAAATCGAGGTACCGGTTGCCCTCGGCGTCGGTCACCCAGCGGCCCTCGCCGTCGACGATGGCTATCGGCTGCTCGTAGTAGAGGGGCGCCCATCCGGGCAGCACGGCTTTGTGTCGTTCGTACAGATCGGCGTGCAATCCCATCGGCTCTCTCCTTGACTCTATGACATCAAATATCGCAGAAACATGGACCGATCGCCGAACATGCACCGATCGAGTCTCATCTCCTGTGGCGGTTCGACGAGGGGCCCGTTGGCGATGCGAGCCGACTTGCCGCCGATGATCATCGGGGCGACCGTCAGATTGAGCTCGTCCACGAGATGATCGGCGGCAAACTGGCCAACGAGCCTCGGCCCACCCTCGCAGAGAATCACGCTCGCCGCCCCCAGTCGGTACAGGATGTTGGCCGGTGTCACCTCGTCGAGGATGAGGACCTCTGCCGAGTCACCCAACAGAGCCAGCTTGGCCGGATCGGCCTCGGGTCCGGTGATGACCATTGGCCTGTGCTCGGGATCGGAGAAGACCCGGGCTTCGGGGTCGAAGCTGAGTCTTCCCGAGACGATGGCCAGGACCGGGACCTCGGTCATGCCGGCCGCGAGCCTCCGCTCCCGTCGTGTCTCGTCGAGTGTCACCGGGCGATAGTTCTCTGCCTCGACGGTCGCCGAGCCGACCAAGATGATGTCGGGGATGGCGCGGAGCGCCTGGAACACGGCCTTGTCGTCCTCATCACCGAGACTCGACGACTTACCGGCGATGGCAGTCCCGCCGTCGGCCGAGCTGATGAAATTGACCAGGACGAACGGCCGGTCCTCAGCCTTCCGCTCGTCGGCCATGTAGAGGCCGACGAGGTCGTCGACGGGCTCGGAGAAGGAACCGGGTCTGCGCAGCATCCCAGGAAGCTAGTGGTCTGTCGGTGAAATAATGCCGCGGTGTCGCCGAGGCATCGGGGTCGCTGACAAGGACGCAGGACGAAGACACCCGTCGTCGCGACGGCCCCAAAGGCAAGATCGACGAGACAGTTCCACCTGATCGTTCGTCGAGGACGAGCACGCCGCCAGCGGCGTCGAGGGCCGGCGACACTGCGTAGCTACTTCAGCGACGGGCGCTAGTGGTAGTGGCCTCACTCCTCCACGATGAAGGCGGTGACCATCCCGAACATCCCGTCGTCCCGCTCGACGTGGGTGAGGATGTGGCAGTGCCAGACCCAGGTCCCCGGATCCTCGAGGTGCATCAGGACCGAA
>JBOGEV010000130.1:0-31704 GCA_050742015.1 Acidimicrobiia bacterium | reverse complement strand
GACCCCAGAGGGTCGGAACGCCGCGCCAAAACCGATCTGGGGCTGCGCCCGGCAATCCCAGGGAGCGGGGGGTGTCCTGGTTATCGTTTTTGGGATGGGGACGAAGGAGGCTGTGCGGACCCGCGCCATGGCAGCGACGCGCCAGTGGAGCATCACGTCGAAGATGACTCTGGCCATGGTGCCGCTGGCGGTGGTGGCCCTGGTGCTCGGTCTGCTCCTGGTCTGGAACCTGGTCTCCTCCGATACCGCGGACGGTTTTTCCGGGATCGACGGACTGGCGGTGGCTGTGGCCATCGTCGTCACTCTGGTGGCGCTGGGATCGTTGTTGGTGGCCTACCGCATGGGCCGGTCGATGGCGCGCCGGATCGCCCAGGTCTCCAAAGCGACCAATCGCATGGCGAGGAAAGACATCATCGATCTCCTCGACGCCCTTCGCACCCCTGACCCCGACCTCGCTGCCATCGCCCCGCTCGACCTGGACACCGAGAACGGAGATGAGATCGGCGACCTGGCCCGGTCATTCGAGGGGATGCATCGGAGTCTGATCGAGGTGGCCGCCCGTCAGATGGAGTCGCTGCGGGTGGGCGTCTCGAGCATCCTCGTCACCCTGGCCCGTCGCAACAGCGGGCTGGTGGATCGTCAACTCGCCTTGCTCGACGAGTTGGAGTCCCGGGAGGACGACCCGAAGACCCTCGGCGGCTACTACCAGGTCGACCATCTCGCAGCCCGGATGAGGCGCAACGCAGAGAGCCTCCTGGTGCTGGCCGGGTCCGAGTCCCCCCGGGTGTGGGCCAAGGCGACCGAAATGTCGAATGTGGTCCGGGCCGCGGTCAGTGAGGTCGACGAGTACCAGCGTGTCGAAGTCGTGGCATTGGAGCCCGCCCGGCTCTCCGGCGCAGCGGTGACCGACGTAGCTCATCTCCTGGCCGAGCTGCTCGACAATGCGGTCCAGTTCTCACCCCCAACCGAGCCGGTCCGCGTCACCGGGCTGTTCGGTGTCGACGGATATGAGCTGCTGGTGTCCGATCGCGGGGTCGGCCTGTCCGATCCGCGGGTGGCCGAGCTGAATCGAATCCTGGAGAAGCCCCCGACCCTCGGCTTGTCGGTAGAGCCGACCATGGGGATCCACGTCGTGGCCAACCTGGCTCATCGTCACGGGCTCACCGTGCAATTGGTGCAGAGCGCTCCTGGGCTCACCGTCAAGGTGAACGTTCCCCGGGACCGTCTCGAGGCGGCCAAGCCGGCCGAATCGCCGACCTTTGAAGAGTCCGACGAGATCATCGATCTCACCCATCCCTCGATGATCGAGCCGACGATGGAGCCGGTGGCAGCGCGCACCACTTCCGACGCGTCTGGGGAGCTGCCGGTGCGGGTGCCCGGCAAGGCGTTCCACGACGAGGAGGCGGCACAGAGCGTGGCGGCTGGCGAAGGCGCCACCTCGATCAAGACCGCGTTGTCCGACTTCGAGCGGGGCCAAAGGGAGGCACAAGGCGAGCCCGAGGGTGACGAGACATGAGCGATGCGGCCGCCAACCTGAACTGGCTGCTCGAGAGGCTCTGCGCCACCGTGCCCGCGATCAGACAGGCCGTGGTCGTCTCCTCGGACGGTCTGGCCCTGGCCAAGTCCGAAGGGGTCGATCGGGAGACGGCGGAGCGTCTCGCAGCGGTCTCCTCGGGGATGATTGGCCTCGCCTATGGTTCCGCCGGCCGCTTCGGGGCCGGCCCCGTCTCCAACGTCATCGTGGAGATGCAGCGGGGCTGGCTGTTCGTCACCGGCATCCGTCAGGGCTCTGTCCTCTGCTGTCTCACCGACAAGGAGATCGACCTCGGCGGAGTCGCATTCGAGATGTCGATCTTCGTGCAGCGAGTCGGCGACGCTCTCACCCCGGAGATCCGCGAGGAGCTGAAGTCGCTGCTGGCCCAGCCCGAGCCGGCATGACGGACGAGTCCGATACCCAAGTCGGGGGGCGCATCGTCCGCCCCTACGCCATGACCGGGGGTCGCACCGGTGCCGGTCTTCCCCTGATCGCCCTCGAAGCTCTGGTGGCGGTGACCCCGGCCGGGATGAGGATCCGCCATCAGTTCCGGTGGGAGGCAGCGGAGATCATCGCAATGGCCCGCCGGGACACGGCGGTCATCGAACTGGCGGCGATGCTCGACGTCCCGATCGGCGTGGTCCGGGTCCTGGTCGCCGATCTGAAGGAGAAGGGTGCGGTGACCGTAATTGAACCTCCCGTCGAGCCGGCGGGAGAAGCGGGGGAGATGGCCCGGATCGACCTGTTGGAGAAGGTGCTCGATGGAATCAAGTCACTCTGACCGGCCGGGGCTCACCCCGGTCAAGCTGGTGGTCGCGGGAGGGTTCGGGGTGGGCAAGACCACCTTTGTCGGCGCCATATCCGAGATCGAGCCGCTGCGAAGCGAAGCGATCATCACCGACGCCAGCGCCGGGGTCGACGGGCTGTTCGCCGACGGCACCAAGACCGAGACCACGGTGGCCATGGACTTCGGCCGGATCAGCCTCAAACATCATCTGGTGCTTTACCTGTTCGGGACCCCGGGACAGGACCGCTTCCACTTCATGTGGGACGAGTTGGCCCGGGGGGCTATCGGGGCGGTGGCGCTGGTCGACACGCGCCGCATCGAGGAGTGCTTCGCTGCAATCGACTTCTTCGAGAAGCGGGGGACGCCTTTCGTTGTGGCGGTGAACACCTTTCACGGTCGGAAGCTGCACGGTGAGGAGGAAGTGCGCCACTCCCTCCAGATCGACCCGGAGACCCCGGTCCTCTATTGCGACGCCCGGGTCCGGGTCGACGTGCAACGGGTGCTGGTCGCGGTGGTCGAGCACTCCCTGATCCGGGTGATGAGCGGGGCCGCCGCCGGCTGAGTCGGTTTCAGGCGGGGAGACCGACCGGCTCGGGCTCGGGCCCAACTCGCCCGTATCTCTCCGACGGAAGTCGGAGCTCGAAGACGTTGTGCCCGTCCGGGGTGCGTCGGTATTCGATGTCCCCTTCCATCTGCCGGGCGAGATACCGGTCCACGGTGAGGCTGAGACCCACTGCAGCGGGACTGGTCACCGGCTGGCCACTCCGCAGGTCACCGGCGAAGAGCCGGTCCCGCTCGGCGAGAGGGATCTCCGGGCCATCGTCGATCACCTGGATCACCGTATCTGGTCCGGAGCTGGTCGACTTCAACTCGACTTTCGTCCCGCCGTAGCGCACGGCGTTGCCGATCAGGCTGGAGAGGATGCGTCGCGTCAGCCCGGGGTCGGCCCAGAGCTCGTTGGCCCCGATGTGGACCGAGACCTTGTCCGCCCCCGAAATCCCGGCCAGTGTCCGCTCGCAAAGCTCGCGCACATCGACGAAACCGCCCACGACCGAGACCGGGACGGTGTCGGCGCGGGCGGAAACGATCAGGTCCTCGACCACGCTGGCGATCTGCTCGGCGTGGGTCTCGACCTCTCGAAGATGTCCCGCGACGGGATGGGCGGTGAGATCGAGGATCGCCCCGACCGGCTCCCGTATCTCCTCGGCGACGGTGGCGACGAACTCGTCCTTGCCCCGGAGCAGGATCTCGAAGCGACGCTGCCTCTCGTGCTCCTCGCCGGCGTCCTCCAGCTGGAGCAGGACCATGGCTTGCCGGCGGTCGGTGCCGGGGAGGAGGCTGAGGTCGAGATGCGCCCAAATCTCCCCACCGTCCGAGGTGGCACAACGAAGCCAGGTGGCGGCGGTCTTGCCGGTGTTGTCGGCCATCTCCTCCCAGGCCTGGCCCAGGAGATCGTGATCGTAGGAGTGGACGACCGACCTGATGTTGTCGCCGGTGAGATCGCCGGGCTGGCGGGCGAGAAGGTCGGTCAACGCCGGGTTGGTGCGGAGAAACTCCCCCGACGGGGCGAGGAACGCCATCCCCAGCGTCGCCCGGTCGAAGCTGAGCCGGAACACCTCGCCACCGATATCGGTGCGGGCCCGGGCCCGGGTGGTGATCCGCCACCCCGCCATGAGCAGCAACACCAGGATCAGGGTCAACGCGATCTGGAGGGCGGGCCACATCACGGCAGTGGTCTCGTCCTGGGTCTCGGTCAGGGTGTCCCGGTAGAGGACCACGGCGGCGAACAGGTGGTAGGCGGCCACATACACGAAGCCGAGGATGAGGGCCCTCCAGTCCCGGTAGAAGGAGATGGCGACGATGGCGAGGAAGAAGCCGAAGGCGGCCGCGGGAGCGCCGTCGAGGAAGCGGACCAGGATCCCGGCGGCGAAGACCAATCCGAGGGCGGTGGTCCCGGCGGCGAAGGCAGGATTGAGGGCGACCAGCCCAACGATTCCGACCGCGATGAGGAGGAGGGAGGCGACGACGATCTCGTAGACCGAGACCCCTTGCACCAGCCCGACTCCAGCGAGTATCGGCACCTGGGCCAGGAGGAGGACGAGGACGAAACGATGCCGGATGGCGAAGGCACGGGCATCGGCTGGCTCGCCGACCCCGGATCGTCTCCTCTTCCGCCGAAAGAGGCGCCTCGACATGGACACACCCTAGATCCGCGACCCCTCCCGACCCGGTAACCCGCACAAGACCCCCTCCGGCCCTCCGGGCCACCTCCCCCAACGTCGCTTCGCTTCTGGGGGAGGAAACGCTCGCCTCGTTCTCCCCTGGAGGGAGGAGGACCGCCGGAGGCGGGGAGGGGGGAATTCTGGGAACCCCAGCCCGCGGGTCCTTGGTTGGCCGGACGGCGCTGAATAGGGTTTCGACATGGGCATCGGTGAGGTGATCGAGTTCGGGCTGGCCAATGCAGGAGAGGGTCGTGTCGAGTTGACCGCCCTGGAGCCGGCCGAGGTCGACACCGAGGCCGTGGCCGGCTTGGCCCAGCTGTTCGCCCAGCTGGCAGCCTCCTCCACACCCGATGAGCGCGTTGTCGTCAGTGGAACCTTCGACGGAGAGAACTATCTCGTATCGATGTCCGCGATCTCGTCGGACGGCCCTGGGCTTCTCAATCGCATGTGGGGAGATCCGGAACTGGCGCATGGCCTCGCGGTTGCGGCCAGGGTCGCAGCCCGCCTCGGTCTCGATGTGGAGTTCCTCACGGGTGGCGTCCAGGTTTCGGTACCAGCCCGTCTGGTGACGAGGATCGCAAGCGAGAGGCCCCGTCCAACGACGGGCAGCACGCTGCAGGCGGTGCCCGAGGAGGCACCGGACGACTTCGTCCCCCATGAGCTCGGCGTGATCGGGCACGGCCCCTCCCGCTCCGAGTCCTCGTGGAGCGACAGCGAAGCGTTCCTGGAGGAGGTCTTCGCCCCATTGATGAAAGGGTGGGACGACTCCGGCGGTACGGCCAGCGTGTCGAGCCTCGGCGAGCGGGAAGCAGGCAATGTGGCTGTACTTGGCGTGCGCGTGCCAGGGGAGAGCTACTCGTTGACCGAGGACGACTCTCCGAGCACCGCAGCCGCCGAAGGGGCGGTCGATCTCAAGTCGGCTCTGTCCACATACGACCAGGGCCGACGCTCGGCGCAGCGGCGCGACGTGGGTTAGGGGCCCGGTCAGCGAAGGTCGCGGATCGGGGGCTCCGTGGGCGATCATCTCCTTGTTCGCCATATCGATAGACATTCACGCAAGCGACGGGTAATGCTCACGGTCAGTACAGGTCGAGTAGCTCCTGGAGATATCGGGCGGAGCGAATCCCGTAGTCCGAATAACAGTTGTTCATCAGGGCGTGGACCTCGTCGGCGCTCTCGGCCAGGGTCTCTACCCGGGGCACCCACTCGGTCAGCTCATCTTTGCTGTAGTCGTAACGGAACCGCTCGGCGGCGCTGATCCCCTTCTTCTCCCAATTCTCTGCGTTTCGACCGTGGAAGCGCACCTCGGCCACCGGGGCGGTCACAGCCACTACCGGTGGCACCGAGCTCTTGAAACCCTGGGGTTCGTCGACACAGACATAGGCCAGACTGTGGCGCTCGAGGAAGTCGAGAGTGTCGGTCATGTTCTCCTCGTCGAGCCAGCGGCCGTTGCGGAACTCGACCGCCAGCTGGAAGTCCTCCAGATGCTCGGCCACCCACTTGAGATAGCCGAACGAGCCCCGGTTCGGGTAGACGAACGGGGGCAGCTGGAACAGAACCACTCCCAGCTTCCCCGCGGAGTGGAGCGGCATCAGGGCATCCCTGAAGGCGGCCACCGCCTCCGCCTGGAGGTCCCGGGGGAGGTCGCGCATGTACACGTTGTTCTTCTCCGCCTGGTCTTCTGGCAGCTTCTCGCGGATGTCCTTCCACAGCGTCTTGGGCGGGGTGGGATGCTGGGTGAGGAGACGAAAGGCCTTGATGTCGAAGGTGAATTCGGGTGGGGTGCGTTCCACCCACAGGCCAGCCACGCGTTCCGAGGGCGGGGCGTAATAGGTGGAGTCCACCTCGACGACGGGGAACTGCTCGGAGTAAAAGGCGAGCCGCTCCTCGGCGGTCATTTTCTCACTCGGGTAGAAGAGATCGGTCTCGGTGAGGGTGGGGTCGGTCCACGAGCAGGTCCCGATCTTGATGTCAGTGGCCATGATTCGAGACTACGAGGTGTCTCCGCCCGGCATCACGAGGGTGCCTGTCCAAGATCGATGAGGTAGCACTCCGTGTCCTTGAACCAGGCCATTCGCGTCCCGTTGGGTCGGGTCACTACACCTCCGACGGTCGTGTAATCCGGGAGGTCGTATTCTGTCGAAGCTGACCCCCCGCCCTTTGAGATCGGCAATCTCGGCGTCGAGATCGGAGACCATGAAAGCCCTGGCTGTGGACTGATTTGTGCCCGCAGCCTAGACCTTCTCGTTCTCGGCCCCACCCCCGTCCCACGCCTCTGTCGCGTCGTCCATAATGGGGGCAGCGGAGGCGACGCATAGGACGAGCATGACGGTGCCGGCGCCGATCGTCGGTGGGGGCGTCCAGAGTCTGCTTCGACGCGGCTGGGTGAGGAGAGCCGGGCGGATCGCTCTCGTCGTGCTGGCGATAGTCGGGGTCCCGGTGCTCGTGGTGATACTGACCGGCGGGCAGTCGACGGTCGTCTACTGGATCGACGCGGCCCTGTTCTCCCTCTTCGCCTACACGATCGGTTTCTGGCCGCTGTGGGTGGTGATGGCGGTCCCCTTCGGCCTGGCCATGTGGGTGGTGGGCAAGTTCTCGCCGGTGATGGCGGAGCGGATCGGTCGCTACTTCACGCCGGTCATCTGGATCCTCGGCGGCACCAGCGCGTTTCTGGTCATGGGCCCGACGCCCGGGTCGGGGGTGACTCTCCCCACCGGGTACCCCCGTGTCGGCGCCCTGCTGGTGATGTTGGGGGCCAGCCTCCTCTCGGCTGGTCTACTGGTGGCGGTTCGCCGTCTCCAGTTGCCGACCCAGGACCTGGCCCCGATCACGCCGTCCCGCCTGCCGGCGGCCCTGCCCTGGCATGCTGTCATCGCGCCCATCGAACCGGAGGAGGAATTCTGGTCGCCGGAGGTGGTGGTCGCCTGGCGGGCCTGGCAGTGGACCGGATCGGTGCTTCGGGGTGTGGTCACCGAGTGGCCCACCCAGAGATTCATCGCCTGGTGCGAGCAGTGCTCCGAGCCGCCGGGATGGGAACACCCCTGCGGGATCTACGCCGTGGCCCGCCCCAGCGAGGTGCGCACCATGTTCCCGGGCAAACCCGATGTGGTGGGCCGGGTCGCGTTGTCCGGCCTGGTGATCGAGCACGAAAGCGGATACCGGGCCTCCCATGTCCGCATCCTCGATTTATGGACCGGCTCGGCGTTCATCGCCGACTGGCTCGCCGACCTCTACCCCGATGTGAACGTCCATCGTGGGAATCCACCCGACGATCAGGAGGCATCGTCATGGCCAACATAGGAAAGCCGTTGCGCAAGATCCGGATCGAGCCCGAGCCGAAGCGGGCCCCCCGACGCGAGGCGGAGCCGGCCCGACCCAAAGAGCCGCGCCGGGAGACCGAGCCGGAGCCGACCCGCCAAGGCTGACTGTTCGCCACCACCCTCGGTGGATAGGCTCACGAGATGGCGCCTCGGCTGATCAGTGACGTGTCCGAAAGCGTGTGGCAGGCACTGTTGGGCGAGGCGGCGCGAAGCGGACACTCCCTGTCGATGGTGGTCGACCGGACTCTTTCCACCGCCTTCGAACTCGATCGGCACTCGTTGTTCCAGGTCTCGACATCCAATGCACTGGTCCAGGGTGTGTTCCGGGGTGCGGTCACCGTCGGTGACCTGAAGCGGAACGGCGACTTCGGTCTGGGCACCTTCGAGGGTCTCGACGGAGAGTTGGTGATGCTCGACGGGGATTGCTACCGGGCCACCGGTGGGGGAGTGGTCACCTCACCACCGGACGACGCCTCTGTCCCCTTCGCAGTGGTCACCCACTTCCACCCCGACACCAGCCTGACCACCAGCCCGGGCTCGCTGCCCGATCTCACCGCAGCCGTGGATGCGGCGAGACCGTCGGAGAACTTGTTCGTCGGGATCCGGGTCGAAGGCCGGTTCGAGCGGTTGGCGTTGCGGGCCGCCTGTGCCGCCGAGCCGGGGGAGAGCCTGGTCGAAGCCACTGCCCACCAGAGCGAGTTCACAATCGGCGACGAGGTGGGGACCCTGGTCGGGTTCTGGGCGCCGCTCTACGCCCGGGCGGTCAACGTGCCCGGCTATCACTTCCACTTCATCTCCGAGGATCGTGCCTTCGGTGGTCATCTGCTCGGGATGGAGGCGGGTTCACTCGAGGTCGGGATCCACATCGAGTCGGAGTTGGTCGTCGCCATCCCCGAGACCGAGGAGTTCCTCACCGCCGACCTGAGCGGGGACCATCAGGCGGCCCTGCACCGAGCGGAGACCGGGTCAGCCGACTGACGGATCTGCCAGCTCGAATCCTCTCTGCCCGGAGTTGTAGATCACGATCATGTCGACCGGCTCGGACCCAATGTTGCGGGCGTTGTGAGCCATCCCGGCCGGCACGATCAGCATGTCGCCTCGGGCCAACTCCACCAGGTCGGCGCCGACGGCGTGCTCGACGTTGCCGGCGAGGAAGAGGATGATCTCGGCGCAGTTGGGATGGATGTGGAGCGGGTTCTCCGCACCGGGCAGGATCCGGGCGGTGCCCACGGTGACGCCGGGCGTCCCGGTCAACTCCTCGTCGGCAATGAAGTTGAGCAATCCCCAGGGCTGCGACGACCCGGCCTCGGCATCGACCACCCCGCGTCTGATCAGAAAGGTGTCGGTCATGGCATGTTGTCCCCGCCGTTGGGGCCGAGAACCTGCCCGGTGTAGAAGGAACCGCCCTCGGAGAGGAGGAAGAGGACGGTGTTGACCGTGTCATCGATGGTCCCGTATCTGCCAAGAGGGATCTTGGACAGCTGCAGGTCCTTCCACCATTTGGGCAGACCGGCGACCCGCTTGGTCAGGGTCATCACCGGGGCGACGGCGTTGACCGTGATGTTGTCCGGGGCCAGCTCCAGGGCGAGCGACCGGGTGAGCCCGACCACACCCGCCTTGGACGATGCGTAGCCCACCTGCTGGGCTTCCGGGCGCATCCCCATGTTCGAGGTCATGTTGACGATCCGGCCACCTCCTGCTTCCCGCATCCCGGGCACCACCGCACGACAGCACAAGAAGGTGCCTTTCAGGTTGAGGTTCAGCAACAGGTCCCAGATCTCCTCGGTGGTCTCGCTGAGAGGGGCGATCCGGTTGGTTCCGGCGATGTTGATCAACGTCGTCGGCAGCCCGAAGTGCTCGGTCACCCGGGTCACCCCATCCTTGATCGAGTCCGCCGAGGTCACATCGACCATCTCCAGCGAGAGTGAATCGGCGTGTTGCTTGGCCAGTTCTTCAAGGGTCTCGTGGTTCACGTCGAATGCCCCGACCCTGTATCCCTGATCGAGGAGGGCGACCGTGGTCGCATGGCCGAGGCCGCCGGCCGCTCCGGTCACTATGGCCACTGCAGGGTCAGCCATTCGATCCATCCTTCCCGTCTTCGTTGCTTGCGCCCAGCCCGGCCATGACGGAGAGGACCTCCTTGACCACGGCCGGGTCCTGGTCCGCCCACCCCTGTGCCGCCGCGGAGCGAAGGAGGGTGGCCGCCATCGAGAGCATCGGGACTGGGCAGTCCCGGTCTTCGGCGAAGTCGAGGATGATCGAGGTGTCCTTGTTCAAAGTCTCGACAGTGGCCGACCCGACGTTGTAGCCACTATCGACCATTAGCGGTCCCCGGACCTCGAGCATGCGCGAGTTGCCCGCGCCGGAGGTGATCAGCTCGAGGGCGGCTCCGGGGTCCAACCCGCACTTCGCGGCCAGGGTGAGGGCCTCCCCGGCGGCCACTGTGTGCACCGCGACCAACAGGTTCGAGACGAACTTCATGATCGAACCGGCTCCGAAGTCCCCCACTCTGGGTGCCGCCTTCGATACCGCCTTGAACACAGGTTGGCACTTGGCGACGAGCTCGGCGGGGCCGCTGGCGTAGAGGACGATGTCCCGGTTTCGGGCCTGGCTCCCGGTCCCGCTCACGGTGCAGTCGAGCAGAGGGATGTCCCTGGCCGCCAGCGCCTCAGCGGCCGCGGTCTTGGCAGAGAGCGGAAAGGTCCCGCTCTCGATGCAGATGACACCGGATCTTCCTCCCTCGAGGAGCCCGCCCGAGCCATGAACCACCTGCTCCAGTGCGGCGACATTGGGAAGGGAGAGGATGACGATATCGGCTTCCTGGGTGACCTCGGCCGGTGAGACGGCCGGCTTTCCTCCGGCGGCGGTGAAAGCCTCCATCCTGTCGGAATCGATATCGAGCCCGACGACAGGGAATCCGGCGGCAAGGAGATTCTGGGCCATGGCCCCTCCCATGTTCCCCAGGCCGATCACCCCGACTGTGGTCGTCATGCTGTCTCCTTTGTCCGTTCCAGGACCTCTAGAGGTGTCGGCGGGATTTCGCCCGCTCCCCTTCGTATGTCTCACGGGCCCGGCCGACTGCGTCCGAGGCCGACACTTCGGCCACGGCGACGTCCCACCAGAAGAATCGGGGAACGTGAACCCCGGGATCGGTGGCGACGTGGATCACCGTGGGCCCGTTCGTGGAGCGCGCCTCTTCTAGGGCGCTGCGGAGCTCATCGAGGCTCGACGCTCGACTCACCGCCGCCCCGAGGGAGGCGGCGTTGGCGGCGAGGTCGACCGGCAGCGGACCTCCGCTGAGCAGCCCGTCCTCTCCCCGCTGCTTGTAGTCGGCCCCGAACCCGTCCATCCCGAGACGTCTCGACAGGGCGCCAACCGAGGCGAACCCCTGGTTGTCGACCAGGACGATGATCAGCTTGATGCCCTCTTGCACCGCGGTGACGATCTCCGACGGCATCATCAAGTACGACCCGTCGCCCACCATGACGAACACCTCGCGGTCGGGGTCGGCCATCTTCGCTCCCATCCCTCCCGGGATCTCATAGCCCATGCACGAGTAGCCGTATTCGACGTGGTAGCTCCTTGGGTCCCGGGACCGCCACAGCTTTTGGAGATCGTTGGGGAGGCTGCCCGCCGCGTTGACCACGACGTCCCGGGGCCCGGCCGCGTCGTTGACCGCTCCGATGACTTCCCCCTGGGAGGGCAGGGGCTGGTTTCCGAGACCGGTGTACTTGTCGATCTCGGCGTCCCACTCCTTGTTCATCCTGCCCGCCCGCTCCCGGTGCTCGGTGCTCACCTGGAAGTCGGCGAGGGCCTCGTCGAGGGCTTCGATCACGACCCGGGCATCTCCGACCAGGGGAAGTCCGGCGAACTTGTGGGCGTCGAAAGATGCGACGTTGATATTGACGAAACGGACCCCGGGATAGGCGAAGGCGGTCTGAGACACCGTGGTCACGTCGGTCCACCTGGTCCCGATCCCGATCACCAGGTCGGCTTCTTGGGCCAGCTCGAAGGCGCCGGGCACCCCGTTGACCCCAAGCGGGCCGACATTGCAGGGATGGTCGTAGAGGAGCGAGCCTTTGCCGGCGTGGGTCTGGACAACCGGGATCCCGGTGGTCTCGACTAAGGATGCCAGCGCCTCGGTGGCCTCTGAGTAGACGACCCCGCCACCGGCCACGATCAACGGCTTCGACGAGTCCCGGATCAGCTCCACGGCCCGTGCCAAGGCCTCCCGGTCGGGTCGAGGCCTCGGGATGTGCCAGACCCGGGGCTGGAGGAACTCCTCGGGCCACTCCCACGCCTCTGACTGGACGTCGCTGGGCAGGGCCAGGGTGGCTGCACCCGTCTCGGCCTGGTCGGTGAGCACCCGCATCGCCTCCAGCGCCGACCACATGAGCTGCTCGGGTCGTTCGATGCGATCCCAGTACTTGGACACCGGGCGCAATGCGTCGTTGACCGAGATGGTGGAGGTCCAGGGCAGCTCGACCTGCTGCAGGACCGGCCGGGGCGTGCGGGCGGCCGGCATGTCTGCCGGCAGGAGGAGAACCGGCAGTCGATTGACTGTTGCCCCCGCCGCCCCGGTCACCAGGTTGGTCGCTCCAGGCCCGATCGAGGTGGCACAGGCGAAAGCCCGCAGCCGGTTGCTCATCCGGGCGAAACCGGCCGAGGCGTGCACCATTGCCTGCTCGTTGCGACCGAGGATGTATCGGAACTCGTCGTGATATTGATGCAACGCCTGGCCGAGACCCCCGACGTTGCCATGACCGAAGATTCCAAAGCAGCCGCCGAAGAAGGGCCGGGTTTCGCCGTCGCGCTCGGTCTGCTGGGCGATTAGGAACCTGACCAGGGCCTGAGCGGTGGTCAACTTCTCCCCCGATCTCCCTGACATCTGCATCCCTTCTCGGCCGTTTCGTTGACGAGTGTGTAATCCACATAATACAATCTCGACAATGCAGGTGGAGCCCTGACCCGAATCCGGGCAGAGCCCGTAACTAGGAGGAGAGCCCAGAATGAATCGGCTGAAGAACCGGGCGCATGTGTGGTTGGTGCTCTTGTTGGCGTTGGCCTTGGTCGCCGCGGCATGTGGTGGCGACGAAGGCGGGAGCACCACGACCGCCGGAGCAGCGGATACCACCGCGGCCGAGGAGCCCACTGACACGACGCAGGCCGAAGAAGGCAGCGACACCACTCAGGCGGAGGAGGAAGAGCCCAGCGGAGAGCTGACTTCGATCACTCTCGCCCTGACCAATCAGCGGGCCATCCAGTACGCCGAGTTCTATTCGGCAGACCTGCTCGGCTTCTTCGAAGAGGAGGGTCTCGACGTCGAGATCGTCATCGTCTCCGGCTCGAGCGCGACGGTGCAGCAGATCGTCGGCGGCAACGTGGAGGTGGGCAATCCGTCGGGACCCGCCATCGCCCAGGCGGCTGCACAGGGCAACTGTGTGAAGCAGATATTCACCATCTCCTACAAGAACGTCTTCGGGCTGGCATCGCCGGAGGCGAGCGGAATCACCACCCTCGAAGGACTCGCCGGCGGCGTGATCGGTGTGTCCGAGCCGGCCGGCGGTGAGATTCCCCTGGTCCGAGCGATCATGGCCAGTGTCGGTCTCGTCGAAGGTGAGGACTTCCAGATCCTCCCGATCGGCGAGGGCGGGCCGACCACCTTCACGGCGCTCGAGAACGGGGATGCGCAGGCGTACTCGTCGAGCATCTTCGACGTCGCATCGGTGGAAGCGGCCGGTATGCCCCTGGTCCAGCTGATGCCCGAGGAGTTCCAGTACTTCCAGGGCACTTCCCCGGTGGTCACCTGCGACTACTTCGAGGCGAACCAGGACCTCCTCGCCGGGCTGGGCCGGGCCATCGCCAAGGGCGCCTCCTGGGTGGAGGCCAACCCGGACCAGGCGAAGCAGCTGACCATGGATGTCGAGCCCGAGCTGTGGGAGGACGAGAATCTCGCGGAGTCCTTCTGGACGGCGACCGCTGAGATGAACTCGCCGCCTCCGGCGCTCGAGGGCGAGCCGTGGGGCACCCACTATCGCGACGGCTGGGAGCTGTACCTCGACTTCGCATCGCAAGGGACGGAGGAGGAAGGCGCCATCGCACCTGGCTCGGTCGACCTCGACGTCCTGCTCGAGGACTCGCTGATCCCGGCGATCAACGACTTCGACCCCGAGGAGGTCGCTGCTGTCACCTACGAGGGTTGATCCGGAGGGCGCCGACTGGAGCCCAATGGTGAGAGGTCCCGGCGTCGTGCATCGACGCCGGGACCTACCTTTATCGGGGGAGAGATATCAGAATGGCAAGAACGAAACGGGTGAGCGCGGCGTGATCCTCGAGCTGGACTCGGTGGCCAAGACCTATCGGACGAAAGGGCGGGGCAATGTGGAGGCTCTGCGCCCGGTGGATCTGCAGATCCCGGAAGGGTCCTTCGTCTCCCTGGTCGGGCCCAGCGGCTGCGGGAAGACCACGCTGCTCAACATGATCGCCGGGCTGCTGCCCCCGACGGCGGGGCGGATCACCTTCGAAGGTGAGCACATGGCCGGGCCCAGCCGTGACATGGGGGTGATGTTCCAGCGCCCGGTGCTGCTCCCATGGCGGACGGTCGAGAAGAACGTGATGCTTCCCGCTGAAGTGTTCGGACAGCAGGGATCCTCGATCGAGGAGCGGGTCGCCGAGACCCTCGACATGGTCGGCCTCGCCGACTTCAGCCAGTCGCTGCCCCAGCACCTGTCGGGGGGAATGCAGCAGCGGGTCGCTCTGGCCCGGGTGCTGGCCTACCGCCCCAAGGTCCTTCTCATGGACGAGCCCTTCGGGGCCCTGGACGAGTTCACCCGTGAGGCGATGAACGTGGAGCTGCTCCGGCTCACCCGCCCGGCCGGGATCACCGTCGTCTTCGTGACTCACAACATCGCCGAGGCGGTCTTCCTCTCCGATCGGGTGGTTGTGATGAGCTCCCGTCCGGGCCGGGTCGCCGGGGTGATCGACGTACCGTTCGACGACCCCCGGGAGATCGAGGTGATGCGAGAGCGGACCTTCACGGAGCTGGTGTTCGAGGTCCGCGAGCTCCTCAACATGGAAGAGTCCCGATCTGGGGCATCAGAGGGAGGGTAGGCCGAAGATGACCACCGAGGACACAGACCTGAGAACCACCGAAGCCTCCCAGACCGGAGCGCCGACCGCTGAGGACGTCCCGCTCGACGTGGAGACGGGCAGGTGGAAGTGGCGACTGGGAACACTGGCGACGGCTTTGCTCATCTTCGCCTTCTGGGAGTTGCTCCCACGGGCCGGATTGATCTCACCGATCGTCCTGCCCCCATTCACCGACACCATGGTTGCTCTCTACACACTGGTCATATCGGACTTCTTCATGGGCCACTTCCTGGTGACCCTCAACGAGATCTTCTGGGGCTTCCTGATCGGGACCATCATCGGCCTGGTGGTGGGAATCGTCCTCGGGGTGTTCGAGCCGCTGAAGCGGTTGACCTACCCCTTCGTGGTCGCCTTCCAGGCGATCCCCAAGATCGTCCTGGCGCCGCTCTTCATCGCTTGGTTCGGGTACGGGCAGACGTCCAAGATCGTGATGGCGATCGCCATCGGATTCTTCCCGGTTCTGATCAACACGATGGTGGGGCTGGAGAATGTGCCCAATGACATGATCCAGCTGATGCGTTCTCTGAAGGCGTCGAAGATGCAGATCTTCCGCAAGGTCTCGCTCCCCAGCGCCTCTCCTCTGATGTTCGCCGGGGTCAAGACCGCGCTGACCTTCGCGCTGATAGGCGCCATCGTCGGTGAGTTCGTCGGGGCCGCCGAGGGGCTGGGGTTCTTGCTCGACACCTACAACTTCCAGCTGAGGATCGACCGGGTGTTCTCGGTGATCATCGTCCTCAGCTCGATCGGCGGTGTCTTCTACTTCTTGCTGGAGTGGCTGGACAAGCGCTTGATCTTCTGGCGTCAGGACAACGTCTGACCGGAGCCGGGGGTCAGAGACCGGCTAGCTCGGTGGCGTAATCCAGGGTCATCTCCGGCCACCACCGGTCGACGGCGAGGTCGTCTGCGATCACCCCGGCGGCGCAGTAGCCGGCGGCCCCGCTGACGCCTCCACCGTTGGGACTGGTCCCGCTCGAGTGGTACAGGCCGGCCAAGCCGGGGAAGCGGAAGTCGGCGAGATCGGGATGGGGACGGTTGGCCCCTGACTGCTCCGGGGTGTACGGGCCCATCCGCACCGCGCCGTTGCGCATCGCCTTGTTGTCCCGGGAGACGTCGAGTGGCGTGCGCAGGTACACCCCGAGGAGGTTGTCGTCGTCGATGTTGGTGGCGATCGACCTCCACACGTCGAGGAGACGTTCCTGATATTCCTCGCGCCGCTCGTCCCAGGAAGACGGCGAGCCGTCGACCACGTAGGGGGCGAATGGCCACCAGAAGGCGACATGACCGTTCCCGTCGGTGTAGCTGGGGTCGATGACCGAGTTGCAGGCCCCGTTTCCCACCGGGAGCCGGGGAAAAGCACCGCGGATGACATCGCTCATCGACTCTTCGAGCTCTGCCGAGTTGTCCGCCCCGAAGGACAGGTTGTAGGCCTGCCCAACGTCAGGGTCGAAGTCGAGCGCCCGGTAGCTCGGGGCTTCGCGCATGGCGAGGTGGATGGTTGCCAGGCTGCCCCCGCTGTTCCAGTCCCAGTCATCTGCCTTGCTCCGTACCGGGGCGGGAACATGGCCCGGATCGAGCATCTCCACCATCTGGGGGAAGTCGACCGCCGCCACCACCCCTTGTCTGGCGCTGATCGTCTCCCCGCTCTCGAGTTCGACACCGACGGCACGGCCCTTCTCCAGCACCACCCGGCTCACCGCGGTGTCGGTCAGAACCGTTCCGCCGTTCTCCTCGAGCACCGCGGCCAGGGCGTCGGGGAAGTTCTGGGTCCCTCCCTTGGCCAGGCTGTTCTTGTCCAGGTTGAGAAAGAAGGCGGGGACCATCGAGGCGACACCAGGGGTGTTGGTCGCCTGGACGACGTGGATCAGCTTCTTCATCAGGACCCGGACGTGCTCGTCCTCGAAATAGTCGTCGACGGCGTCGTAGGGCTTCATCTGTCCCAGCCCGGCCAATTCCTCGGCCAGGGTGTGGCTGACCATGCCCCGCGCCCTGGCGGATGACGCCAGAGAGGAGGCCGCTGCGGGCGGAGAGAACTGGCTGGCGATGAAGAGGGGGAGCGCGGGGAGGAATCGCTCGGTCAGAGTCCGCCAGGTCTCGGCGTCCTGGGACGAGAAGCGGCCGATCGAGGCGACAGTGGGCTCGATGTCGCGGTGGATAACCACCGCCCGGCCGTCACCGAAGAGGTAGGCCTGCTGCACTTCGGGGGTCAGGTATTCGAATCCGTAGCGGTGCAGCTCGAGGTCCCGGGCCACCGGGTACAGCTCGAACCCGTGGAAGTAGTTGGCACAGGTGTTGTGTTTGAAGCCGGGGACGGTCAGCTCTTTGGTGGAGGTGCCCCCGCCGATCTCGTTCTCCCGCTCGAGGACTGTGACCTTCAGCCCGGCCTTGGACAAATAGGCGGCGCAGGTGAGCCCGTTGTGGCCGCCCCCGATCACCACCACATCGGCGACGCCGTCGTTGTTGGCCTGGGTCATCCCACGTCCACGGTGCGGCGAGTCTCGGCGCTTTCGATGATCGCCTCGAGCACATCGACCACCGGTATCGCCGCCTCGGGGCCGGTCTCCGGTGCCGCACCGGTGCGGATGCAATTGGCGAACTCGGCCATCTCGTCGGCCACCGTGTCGATGGGCGAAATCGAGATCTCCTCGCGGGATGTCTGTCCACGCTTCTGGAGGAAGAGACGGGTCCCGTCTTCCTCGCTCCACGCCGCCGCATCGCTCCCGAAAACGGTCACGGTGTTCACGCCGGCGGTGGCCAGCAATGTGACCAGGTAGGCGAGGGGCCCCCTCTCCAATTCGAAGAGCATCGCGGTCACGTCGTCGACGTCGAGCCTGCCCGAGACCCTCTTGCTGATCGCGGAGACGCTCTTGATCGGCCCGCCCAGGTACTGGATGGTGTCGACGTGGTGGACCCCGAGCGGTGTCATGCCCCCGGCGGGGATCTGCTCGGGCTTCTTGCGCCACTCGGGCAGATTGGGGTTGAACGCCACCGGCACCGAGATGTTGGCCTCGAGATGCTGTAGTTCGCCGAGCTCCCCGGAGGTGAGCATCTCGTGCAACCGGCGGTTGCCCGTCTGGCGGCGCTTGTTATGGCCGACCTGAAGTGTCACCCCGGCAGCCTGGGCGGCGTCGGCGCTGGCTCGTGCCTCGACGCCGGTCAATGCCAGGGGCTTCTCGATGAAGATGTGCTTGCCGGCGGCTGCCGCCTGCTCGATCACCTCCGCCCGCACCGAGTGCGGGGTGGCGATCAGGACCCCGTCGACCTCCGGATCCGACCAGATCTCTTCGAGGCTTCCCACCGCTCGACAGCCGTGCTTCTCGGCGAAGGCCTCGCGGGTCGCTTCGGTCCGGGCAAAACACGAGACGATGCGGGCCGAATCGCCCGCTGTCGCCCCGGCCGCCAGCATGTTGCCCCACCATCCCAACCCAATCGAGGCGAGGCCGACGGCCCCATTTTCTGTAGCCATGACAATCCTCCTAGAGGTGGGAGGGTATCTTCCATATAATCGATTGTCGAGGAAGCATTGCCGTATTTTGCGGTTTCTCCGCCTAGATTGACCTTGAGATGATCGAACCAGATGTGATTGCAGGCGCGAACAACCACCCGATGCCCCCGCCGACCGACCTGGGTGAAGACAGCCTGACCCGGCTCACCGCCCAGGCCATGGTGGCCGGGCGCCTTCGGGTCGAGATCCTCTCCGGGACGATCGTCCCCGGGACCCGTCTCCTCCAGGCCAGGGTGGCGGAGAGAATGCACACTTCGACGACTCCGGTGCGGGAAGCAATGGCCGAGCTCGCCGGTGAGGGTCTCGTAGACCCTGACCCCCATCGTGGCTTCATCGTCCACGAGCCGAGCGAGCCGGAGTTGCTCGAGGTCTACGAGCTTCGCTCGCTCCTCGATCCGATCTGCATGGCCAAGACGGTTGACAACATCACCGATGCCGAGATCGATTACGCCGACTCGCTGTGCCGTCGGATGGAGGCCGAGACCGAGCCCGGGGCCTGGGTGGTGCTCAACAGCAAGTTCCATGCGCTCCTGGACAACGCTTCCCGGAGCCCGCTGCTCGCTTCCACGATCCGCAATCTGCGAAACCGCTCCAGCATCTATATCGCCGCCTCGCTGCGGGAGGCGCCGGAACGGATGAGCAGTGCCAATGAGGAGCATGCCGTCATGGTCGAGGCCTGCCGGCGCCGGGACGTCGACTCTGCCCTGGTCCCCACCAAGGCTCACATCTCGGCAACTGTGGACCTGGTCAGCGTCCACCTCCGACGTCTGGGCTCCCGAACCGCCTGACACCCGGCGGAATTGTCCGGTCGGCGGGAACCGTATCCCCGCCCGGGACATCTCAATGGCACCAGACTCGGGAGAAACCAGATGCAGAGCCGGATGCCGCGACCAATCACCCTGTTGGTGGTGCTTGCCCTCCTCCTCACCGCATGCAGTGGGGCCCAAGCAGTTGACGACCGGAACCTGACTGGCCCGGAGCGGCGGTCCCAGACCGGGAGTGCCCGGGGCCGGGCGGTTTCCAGCGCCCTGGTCCCCTTCGACGCCTGCGAGTCATTCCTCGACTATGTGATCTCCCACGGGGTGGAGCTGGTCGGTCCCTACGGGCTGGATCCGTTCTTCGGCGGTCCTTTCTTCGCCCGAGCCGAAGATGCGGCCACGACCATGGCCGCCGAGGCCTCCGGCTCTGACGCCGGTGGTGAGATGGCCCACTCGGGCACCAACGTCCAGGTGCTCGGGGTCGACGAGCCGGACATGGTCAAGACCGACGGCGAGCGGATCGTGGTCCTCTCCGAAGGGACGCTGATCGTCGCCGATGTCACCGGACCTGAGCCCGAAGTGGTGGGACGGCTCCAGGTTGGAGATTTCTCGGTGCAGAACCTCTTCCTCTCCGGGGACACCGTGTTGCTATTCGGCTCAGTGTGGGGGCCGATCATCCCCCTGGCCGAGTCCGACAGCCGGATCGCTCCCGTCCCCGAGTCGCCCAAGGTCCAGCTGATCGAGGTGGACATCAGCGGCGAGCCCGAAATCGTCCGCACCATGAACGTCGACGGGCGCTTCGTCTCCGCCCGCATGGTGGGCGACACGGTCCGGCTGGTGTTGAGCTCGGGCCCGGTGGGTCTCGAGTGGAGCTTTCCGAACGGCTCGGGGCTGCGTGCCGAGCGTGATGCGGTGGAGGCGAACCGGGAGATCATCCGCAACTCCGACGTGGACAACTGGATTCCGTTCTACGTGGTTGCCGACGCAGGCGGCGAGGTCACCGCCGAGGGCACGCTGTTCGATTGCGAGCGGGCCAATCATCCCGAAGAGTTCTCCGGTCTCGACATGCTCTCGGTGGTCACCATCGACGTCGGGTCGGGGCTGGATGTGGTCGACGCCACCGGTGTCCTGGCCACCGGCGAGACGGTGTACGCCTCGGCGGAGAGTCTCTACGTGGCCACGCAAAGCTGGCAGGTGTGGCAGTGGGGACGTACCGGTGTCGTGGAGGATCGTCCTGAGGAGATCAGCACCGAGATCCACAAGTTCGACATCAGCAGCGACACGGCCGCCACCTATCGGGCCACCGGCGAGGTGCCGGGCTATCTGCTCAACCAGTTCGCCATGGACGAGCACGACGGACTGCTCCGGGTGGCCTCGACCACCAGCCCCACCTGGTGGGGGAGCGGCTTCGAGTCCGAGTCACAGGTGACCGTGTTGGAGGAGGACGACGGCGAGCTGGTGAAGATCGGGATGGTCGACGGTCTCGGCAAGGGTGAGCAGATCTATTCGGTCCGGTTCATCGACGACGCCGCCTATGTAGTGACCTTCCGCCAGACCGACCCGCTGTACACCATCGACCTGGCCGACCCGACCAGCCCCCGGGTGGTGGGGGAGCTGAAGATCCTCGGCTATTCGGCCTATCTGCACCCGGTGGGGGATGGCTTGCTCCTCGGCATCGGCCAGGACGCCACCGACACCGGTCAGATCAAAGGGACCCAGGTCTCGGTCTTCGATGTGGGCGACCCCGCCGACCCGAAGCGAGTCGACCAGTTCACCCTGAGCGAGGGGTCATCGTCTCAGGTCGAATACGACCACCACGCCTTCCTCTACTGGGAGCAGACCGGGCTGGCAATGGTCCCGGTCCAACAGTGGTCTTGGGACGGGAAGAACGAGTCGGTGTTCCTCGGCGCCGTCGGGCTCACCGTCGACGACGGCGGGACATTGGGGGAGATCGACCGTCTCGTCCACCCCGGTGGCGAAGACAAGTACGGCGACTACCGGGCCCAGATCATGCGCTCGCTGGTGATCGGCGACCGGGTGTACACGGTTTCCGCCAAGGGAATCATGAGCAGCGCCCTGGACACCCTGCAAGAGGAGTCCTGGCTCGAATTCTGAGCGTCGGACCGGAGAGGTGTAACTGCACAGATCGGTCAATGGCTCGCTGCTTGATCCAAGCGGCACCGTCGAAGCCCAGACCAAAACGATGCTGCGATCGCAAGCGGGGGCTCCGACCGCTATCCGCCGGGGGATGCCATCACATCGGTGCGACCCACCAGAAGGCAACTACCGATTGGGCCAACGCCTTTGACCTCGCTCACCCCGTACCGTTCGAAGGTGAAGTCGTCACCCGCGGCTTTGGCGACCGCCTCGGTGACATGGATCGCTCCCGGCGGGCTCATCGTCTCCATCCGGCTGGCCAGGTTGACCGTGGCGCCCCACAGGTCGTAGGAGAAACGGGAGGTCCCGACCACCCCGGCGACCAGCTTCCCGGTGTCCAGCCCCACCCGAAGCCGGAAGTCGGAGCCGAGCTCATGGTTGATCGAAGGCACCACAGCCTGCATCCGCAACGCCAACTCGCACATCCGGTCAGCATGGTCCGGGAGCGGGTTGGGCGCCCCGGCGACTGCCAGATAGCCGTCACCCATGGTCTTGATCTTCTCGGCACCGCATTCAGCGACCAGAGCGTCGAATCGGGAGAAGATCCGGTTGAGCTCTCCGATCAACTGCTCGGGTGGGACTCTGGTGGAGTGATCGGTGAACCCGACGATGTCGGCGAACATCACTGTGCAACTCGGGTGCTCGTCGGCGATGACACCGGGGTCACGCTTCAGTCGGTCGGCGATCGCACCAGGGAGGACGTTGAGCAGCAGCCCTTCCGAGCGCTCCCGCTCCGAAGTGATCTGGCTCACCAGCGCCATCACGATCGGGATCAGGATCAGGACACTGCCGACGGACACGTCGACTGCGTTCACCACCGAGACCACCAGAGCCGGCTGGGAGCGACGCGCTTGGAGTGCGGGCTCGAGGAAGGCGAGCACGATGGCGCCGATGACGTAGGCGCCGGCGATCATCGTTCCCACCTTCTTTCCCAAGAACAGGGCGGCGACCACCGAGACGCTGATCCCCCAGAAGTACATGCCGCCGGACCAAACGAACCCTCCGAGCAGGACATGTGCTGCGATGTTCTGGACGATGTTGGGCCACAGGACGAAGAGGATGTAGCGGTCGGCGCGGCCGGTTACGGCGAAGTAGGCCGCTCCCAGCATGAAGACCAGGGCCAAAGCCACGGTGGTCCAGGCGGTGGCGATCTCACCGTTGACGAAGAGCAGGGTGGCGATGAAGGAGGCATTGACCGTGACCCCCAACCCGTTGACCAGGGGCAGCCGGACCATGACTCGGGGGTCTTCGAGAAACACGGCTCCCGCGGGCGCGGTGTACCTCGATTCGAGCCTGCTCCAGAAATCGGAGTCGACGGTTTTGGTGGTCACCGACGGATCTTATGGCTCACCCGTGTTCGGCGGGCCCGGGATGGTGGGCATGCCGAGCACCATCATCATCAGGATGATCCATCGATCCCGTGGGCGTCGTTCATAACATCACCGGCGTGGAGGGACAGCCGTTCTTCACCACCGTGGCCGGTCTGGCGGTCAGCCTCGCCGGTTTCGGGGCGGTCATCGCCTGGCTCCGGGACGACCCATCGGGGTGGGACCCGGTCAACCTGTGGCGGGTCAAGACCATCGTCCGTCATGCATTGACCATCGCCTTTCTGGGTCTCGCATTGGTGCCGATCCACACCTTCACCCAGGACGATGCCGCCACGATCAGGGTCGGTTCCGCCCTGGCCGCACTGTTCTCGTTCTCCGACACGTGGCGGGTCCGGGACCGCGATCCGGTGGTGTGGGACCCGGTGTCGTGGCGCGTCTTCATCTCGATGACGATGGGGCTCGGTCTGATCGGGATCGTCAACGTCGTCTGGGCCAGCCTGGGGATGCTCCAGGTCCTGGTCCTCATTCTCCTGACTTCCCCCGCCGGGATCTTCTCCAACTTCGTCAGGGAGATGGGCCGGCGATCCGGACCGGCGCAGGCAGACCCCGAAGGGTGAGCCGGCTCCGCCGGTGACAACCCGGCGGGAGGCCATCTCGGACACCAGCCGGACGTACACTCGCCGTGGAAAAGGGGCCGCAGTTTGCAGACAAGTTACAACGATGTCGCGCCGCCCTTTCGGGCCTATCTTCCACTGGACCGCAGGCGCGAGCTGGCTGGCCTGGATGAGGTCCAGGCGCTGTCACAAGGGGCTGCGCTGTTTGCCGACATCTCCGGGTTCACCCGGCTCACCGAGGAGTTGGGCCGGACGATGGGACCTCGTCGCGGCGCCGAAGAGCTCACCTCTCTGCTCAACCGGGTCTTCGGGTCGATCACAGCCGCCATCGACCGTCAGGGTGGAAGCGTCATCTCCTTCGGGGGGGATTCCGTCATCTGCTGGTTTCCTGAGGATGATGGTTGGAGAGCAACGACCGTCGGGCTCGAGTTGGTCGCGATTCTTCGCGCCTTCCGTGAGAAGGAGCCAGGGCCCGCACGATCTCTCGACATCAAGGCTGCGGTAGCGGCGGGCACGGCGCGCCGGATGCGGGTGGGTTCGGCCACCCACTCCTATATGGACGTGTTGACTGGCGACGTCAACGTGTCCCTCGTGGCGGAATCGAGCCTGCTCCACGCCGGCGAGGTGGCGGTGAGCGCTCCCGTCGCAGCCGTTCTCCAGGACCGGGCCAAGGTCAGGACTGTCAGTGATGAGGGCCGGACCCGATATCTGGTGGAGGAGATCATCGAGCCGCCCCTGCTCACACCGCCGCCGGCGTTCACCGACGATGTCGGTGCCGATGAGTGGCTGCTTCCCTTCGTGAGGGAGCACCTCCAGCACGGGTTAAGTGGCCTCATGGGCCAGCTTCGGGAAGTGGTAACCATGTTCGTCGGGTTCGACGACCTGGCGCCCTCCGAAGAAGACCAGCAGGCAGAGAGCTTCGACGTCTTCGTGGCCCGTGCCCAGGAGGTGGTCGCCTCCTTCGAGGGGATGGTCCTCCAGGCGCTCGTCGACGAGAAGGGCAGCCATCTCTATGCGGTCTTCGGCGCTTCGATCGCCCACGAGGATGAGCCGAGGCGAGCGGTTGTCGCCGCCCAGGCCTTGGTGGGCAATGGGACGGAGGCCTCGAAAGTGCGGGTCGGGATCGCCAGCGGTGCGGTTTACGTCGGCGCCTACGGCGGAACCCGCCGCATGACCTTTGGGGTCATCGGGCCGAGCGTCAACCTGGCGGCGAGGCTCATGCAAGCGGCGCCGGCAGGATCGATCTATGTCACCGAGCACATCGCACGGCAAGAGAGCCAGCAGATCGAGTTCGCCGATGTCGGTCGGGCCGACCTGAAAGGCATCGACTATCCGGTCGCCATCTACCGCACGATGCCCGCCCTGGCTAGGGCGACCGAGTCACGGACGGTCCGGGCCACCGGCCGGCTGATCGGCCGCGACGAGGAGCGGGCACTCCTCGCCGCCGGGCTGGCCCGGCTCCAGAGCGGGCAGGGCGGCAGCTTTGTCGTCGAGGGCCCTGCGGGAATCGGGAAGTCCCGTCTTCTGGCTGACTTCGTGGAGCGGGCCAAGCTCATGGGCACCGAGGTGATCACCACCGCCGGGGAGGAAATCGAGCACGCCACCGCATTCTTCGCCTGGAGATCGGTGCTCCGACAACTCTTTGGGGGAAACGACCGGGGCGCCGAAGCCCGCCTCCTCCACTTCATGGCCGCTGACCCCTGGCGGGCTCAGCGCATGGGCCTTCTCGACTCGATCATCTCCACGCCGGTCGAAGACAGTTATCTCACCGCGGCCATGGAACCGGAGGTGCGCATGGAGAACACCCACCAGCTGCTGACCGCGATCGTCAGGGACGCTCCCCGCTCGACTCCGCTGGTCATCGTCTTCGACGACGGCCACTGGATGGACTCCTCGTCCTGGGCGATGGCAGAAAGAGCGGGGCGGGAGATCCCATCTTTGATGGTGGTGATCGGGACCCGGCCGTTCAGCGAATCGGCCGGCAGTGCCCCTCCCGAGGAGTACCAGCGTCTCCTCGGGGAGGGGGACACCGTCCGCATCGTGCTCAAGGAGCTCGAGCCCACCGACGCCCTCGAGCTCGTCGAGTTCTGTCTCGGTGTCACCAGCCTGCCAGGGCCGGTATCCGAGCTGATAGTGGAGCAGGCCGGAGGTCATCCTTACTTCAGCGAGGAGATCGGCTTCGCCCTCCGCGACGCCGGGCTGCTCATCGTGGAGAACGGTGAGAGCCGCCTCGCCCCCGAGGTCCATGATCTGAGCGAGATCGACTTCCCCCGAAGTGTCCAGGACGTGATCACCGGGCGGTTCGATCGGCTCACCGTGCTCGAGCAGACGATCCTGAAGGTGGCGAGCGTCATCGGACGGGAATTCGCCGCCGAGGCACTTGCCGAGGTCTACCCGGTCGCGATCACCCGGGAGCAGGTAGAGGGAACCCTGCGGGCGCTGGTCCCGCTCGATCTCATCCAGCCGACCGGAGTCGAAAGCCGTTTTCGATTCCGGCACGCCATAACCCGCGATATCGCCTACGGCCTCCTCCTCTACTCACAGCGTCATGAGCTCCATGGTGCGGTGGCCCGCTGGATGGTGACCAAGCACGCCGGCGATCCCGACTCGGTCCTGGCCCCGTTGGCCTACCACTATCGGAACAGCCTGTCACCGGATTCTCAGCCCGAGGAAGTCGATCGCGCTCTGGGCTATCTGGGGAGGGCGGGGCGAAAATCGCTGCGCAGCTTCGCTCATCGGGAGGCGATCGGATTTCTCAACGACGCCCTGGCCATCGCCACAGGCGACACCCGGGGAGGCGACCTTGCCGGAGTCGAGCCGGGCCAACCGGTCGCCGAGCGGGTGCAGGCACGCTGGGAACAGGACATCGCCGAGGCCCACCTGGGTATGGGCCGGGTCGACCAGAGCGCCGTCCACTTTGAGCGAGCGCTCCGGCTGCATGGTCACCCGATGGGCAAGGGCAAGGTCGGTGTCGGTGTGCGGCTCCTCGCAGCCTCGGCGCTGCAGGCCGGGCACCGGGTGGCCAGGTTCCAGGGAAGGGAGCCGGACCCCGAGCAACGGGACGATCTCATCGAGGCCGCCACCGCATACGAGCGGCTCATGAAGATCTACTACTACGCCAACGATCCCGGCGCCCTGATCACCGCCGCCGTTTCCGGGCTCAACCTGGCGGAGCGGGCAGGCACCTCTCCGGTCCTGGCCCGGATCTACGCCAACACGAGCATCGTCGCCGGGATCGTGCCGCTACCCAGGCTGGCGCGGACCTATCAACGGCGCAGTCGGGAGGTGGCCGACGAGGTCGACCAGATGCCCGAGCATGCGTGGGTCCGTCTCGCCACCAGCGTCTACGGGGTCGGAGTCGGGGAGTGGGAGGTGATCGAGCCCGAGCTGCGGGAGTCCTACGACCTCTACAAGCAGCTCAGCGATTGGCGTCAGCTCGCAGAGAACCTGGGCGTCACCGGCCAGATGATGACGGCTCAGGGCCGTTTCATTGAGGTCTATTCGCTCGGGGAGGAGCTGCGTGAGCTGGGAGCCTGGCGCGACGACGCCCAGGCCGAGATGTGGGGCTGGCTCTATCAGGGGACATCACTGCTCCGCCGGGGCGACCCCAGGGAAGCAATCGCCAGGTTCCACAACGCAGAGCGTCTGCTCCACGCCGGGGTCGGTGGGGCCAACGTCGGTTGGCTCTACGGACTGATGGCCGAGACCTACCGGCGGCTCGACGACGCCGACCGGGCGCGCGCCGCCGCCGCCTCGGCAGGCGAGTCGCTCTACTCGGAGCGGCCCGGGGTGGTCTTTGCTCTCGACGGCTTCACCGGGGCGGCCGAGGCCCAATTCGGGCTCTGGGCTCGCGGCAGGTCACGAAGCTCGGCGGCGAGCAAGACGGCTGCCGAGCGCGCCGTGAAAAAGCTCATCGGCTACAGCAAGGTTTTCCCGATCGGCCGGCCCGCCGCACTCCGCTACTCGGGAAGGCTCAAGGACCAGAACGGTGATCCCCAAGGCGCCCGTTCCGATTGGGGCAAGGCCCTCGAGGCCGCCCAGGGATTGAAGATGCCGTTCGAGGAGGCGCTGATCAGCCTGAACCTCGGTCGTCTCGACACAGATCGCGAGCGGCTCGAGCAGGCCCGAGATCTGTTCGAGAGGGTAGGGGCGCGCCACTTCGTCGAAGTGGCGAACAAGGCACTCCGTGGCCAGCACTAGGAGCGGGTGAGCGCTCGACGAGCGACGGTGGTGAGACGGCCTCCTCGGGCCACCACCTCGGTGACTGCCCGGGCGAAACGTGACGGCCCCTTCCAGGGGAGACCACGCTCGTAGCGGTAGTGGTCCTCGAGTCGGAAGATGAAGGCGAAGGCTGGCTGGGTGACGTTCCACAGCCGGCACAGCGATGCCCGGTGACCGGAATGCTGGATGATCCCGTTGACGGCGCGTCTCGCCGCCTCGTTGGCGGCCTCCATGGTGGCTACCGAGGTGAAGGTGCGCACGTAGTCGGAGGCGAGGAAGAAGTTGGAGATCTGGGTGAAGGCCTGGGGGCGGAGCCGCCAGGTGTTGAGGTAGGCGACGAAGAGCGGCTCGGCGTTCTCGCTCATCGGCACGTCGGTTTCGGGGACGGCGCCGGGAAGGAGGGAGGCGACGAACTGCTCGCGGGTGATGTCGGGATCGAGGAACCAGCAGTACAACATGTCGTCGGTCAGTGGTTGCTCGTCGAAAGAGTGTGAGCGCTTCAGCTCCTCCCACACCTCGGTTTTGATCTCGTCAGAGGTGCAGTACTTGGCCGGCTTGTCGACGGTGTTGCCGGGCACGTGCCAGTTGGAAATGTCCACCGAGATCACTCCCTTGACGTTGCCGTCGCCGAACCCGGCGAGGTCATAGCCCGCCCAGAACTGCTGCTGGGAGATGGAGGTGAGCGCCCATGGTGAGTCGAGGTAGATGGTGTGGCCGTGGGCCAGGGGCACGTCCTCTTTCAGGAAGAACTGGATGCCGTTCATCCATTCGACGTAGCTGTCGCCGATCGTCTTGATCCCCTCGAGGGAGGTGTCGGCGGCGAGGATCCCGTCGTCGAGCAGCATCGCCATCTTCTCCGCCGGAAGGGCGGCGATGTAGTAGTCGGCGTCGTCGAGGACGAAGGGGTTGCCCGCTGCATCTGACATGTGGACCGACTCGATCACTCCTCCGGGCCGACCTTGATTGGGTTGGCAGACGATGCGGTCGATGTGACGGTCGAACTGATATGCGACACCCGAGGTCCGCAGATGATCCAGCCAGGGGTCGAGCCAGGCTTCGTTGGTGGGCCCATTGAGCACCCGGTCGGTGCTCGGGCCGGGGGTGATCATGTCGATGATCAGCGCCAGGCCGATGTCGCCTTCGACGTGAGCGTTGGCGAGATGGGCGTTGGCGGCCACCAGGGAGCGGGTGAGCCCCTCGGCGAGGAACTTCTGATACCCCTTCGACTTGTTGTCGGCGTCGACGAACTCCCACCAGCCCATCGTCTCGTAGATCTCCTCCCGTCTGGCGTCGCAGCTGGAGTAGACCTGCCACAGCTTGTCCACGAAGAAGTCGACCTCGCCCTCCTCGAGACCCATCTCCGCAGGAAGGTCGGAAAGCAGATCCTGGAGGATCTTTTCGAAGTCGGCTTCGTCTCGAGGAAAGCGAGAGGGCACCTCGATCGATTTCTTGCCATAGATCGAGAGTTGCACCCGCGTCGTATCGATGAGGTTGTCGGTGACGTGCCCGTCTCCGACCGGGATCCGACTCATCGTGTCGATGACGTGCTTGTAGAAACGAGGGAAGAAACGAAAGCCGTGCTCGCCGGGCAGGTATCCCTTGTCCCCTTTGACGTCGGGACATGACCCGCTCAGTCCGCCGACCGGTACCGGGAGACTCCGCGCCTTCCCTCCGCACAGCTCGGGCTGTTTCTCGAAGACGGCAACCCGGAACCCGCGCTCGATCAATTCATGAGCGGCGCTCATGCCGGCGACACCACCGCCGAGTACGGCGACCTTTGGTCCGTCTCCATCGGGGAATGGTTTCAGTGGTACCGGATCGACGGGAGGCGCCATGTAGGGGGAAGCTACACCTACCCGAAAGCGCGTCAGTGCTCGAGACGAGCTGATCCGACCCGGATGGCGGACCACCGAACGGCGGGAACACGGTCAAGCGTTACGGGTCTGACGCCGAAATACATACGTGACATCTCTCCGCGAGACAACTGGCCTGGCCACGCCCAACATCGGGCTTTTGCTCGACGCCGTGCCCGACCCGATGATCGTGACCGATGTCGACGGCGCAATTCTCCTGATGAGTAGGAGTGCCGCTCGTCTCCTCGGCTACAGCCCCTCTGATCTCTTGGGCCAGCCACTTGCCGGGTTGATCCGTCGGGATCAACGTAGGGAGTACACCGAGCATCGTGTGGCGTTCGTAGCCAGCGGCGACGAGACCGGCCCCGAGCTCGAAACCCACTTCGTCACCGCTCACGACTCGGTGCTGCCCATCGATGCCTCCGTTGGGAAGCTGGATCTGGACGGCGCCACATACGTCCTGCTTGTCATGCGTGAGGTTTCCGACCGCCTTGCCAACCAAAGCCGGCTTGAGCTGATGGTGGCCATCGACGAGCTCACGACCAGGATCTCATCCCGTCTCAACACGCCTGACTCAGAAGCCATCGATCGGGCCATCGAGGCTTCGATCCACGACCTGGGCGGCTTCTGCGACGCCAGCGCGGCCTATCTGTACACCGAGACCGAGTCCGGCTCGTTCGTGCTGCACAGCCAGTCGAAGGGCGAAGGCAGCGGAGGCCTGATCACCCTCGGCATCGAATCGCTTCCCTGGTTGCGTGCCATTGTCGATGAGGCCTCCATCTCGGAGGTGAGGACGACCGGGCCGTTGACCCCTGAGTCGGCAGCGGATTATCTGCTGTTGCGCGAGCAGGGGGTGAGCTCGTTGGTGCTGATACCGCTTCGGGCTTCGGGACGCACCATCGGGTTTGCAGGGATCGAAACAACCGATCCGGAGCGACCGGCTTGGCCCGGAGAGGACCTGGCGGGTCTGGTCGTCCTCCAGGACGTTCTCGAGAACGCGCTCGAGCGCAAACGAATCGGATCGGAGTTGCGGCGGGTAAATCGTGTACTCCAGGCAGTGTCGGAGTGTCACGATGCCTTGATCCGGGCCCAGGACGAGAAGGAGCTGCTCCGCGACGTGTGCCGGATAGTGGTCGAGGCCGGAGGCTACGCCCTGGCGTGGGTTGGCTACCCCGTCGACAACGACGCACGACGCATCGAACCTCAGGCCGAGTGGGGCGACGGACAGGGGTACGTGGGGAACCTGAATCTCACCTGGTGGGACGACGGCGAAGGTCGAGGCCCGGCGGGAACCGTGATCCGAACCCGCAAGCCGTATTTGATCGAGGACACCTCCGCCGATCCCAGCCTCAGCTGGCATCTTCGGCCCTTCCAGGCCGGGTTTCTCTCGTTGGTCGCGGTTCCCATGTTCTACGGCGACGATGTCGCCGGGGTCCTCGGGGTCTACGACCACCAGCCGGGAGCCTTCGACGCCCAGGGCATGAAGGTTCTGCAGCGGTTTGCCGACGACCTCGCCTACGGAATCGCCGCGTTACGGGCCAGGGAGCGTCAGCGTGAGGCCGAATCCCAGCTCCGGGAGCTCCTCGAGTCCAAGGACGAGCTCATCGCAACCATCGCCCACGAGCTGCGCACCCCGTTGGCCGGGGTAGTCGGCTTTGCCCAGCTATTGCGAGACGACTCCGAGGTTCTCGACCCGGAGTCGAGGGCGGAGATGATCCGCCTTGTGGCCGAACAGGGCATGGACCTCACCAACATCGTCGACGACCTGCTCGTCGCAGCCAAGTCCGAGGCCGGGACCCTCGAGGTGGCCCGAGTCAAGGTCGACCTGCGTGCCCAGGCGGCGCAGGTGCTGGAGGGTTGGGGGAGCGATGCGGTCAAGTCGATCGAGTTCATCGGCTCGTCTGCGGTCACCACCGGTGACCCGGCTCGGGTTCGCCAGATCCTGCGCAATCTGGTGACCAATGCCCTGCGCTACGGGGGTGAGCAGGTCACCGTGCGTGTCGGTGGCGACCAGGACTCGGTCTATGTGATGGTCGAGGACGACGGGAAAGGTGTCGCATCCGAGGACCAGGACCGGATCTTCGAGCCCTACCGGAGGGCACACGATGCCCCTGGTGTCACGGCCTCGATGGGTCTCGGTCTTTCCATTTCTCGGGACCTTGCCCGGCTCATGGGGGGAGACCTGAGTTACTGCCAGGAGCCGGGCCTCAGCATGTTCACCCTGTCGATGCCGGCCCGGGCTGAGTAGGAAGGGGTCCC
>JBOGEV010000129.1:0-40775 GCA_050742015.1 Acidimicrobiia bacterium | reverse complement strand
TCGAGACCCAGCTCACGATCGAATTCGGCCCGTTCCACCTCGACGAGAGCCTGCTCCATCTGATCAACGACGGTCTGATGGCGATCTTCTTCTTCGTGGTTGGCCTCGAGATCAAGAGACAGCTCGTCTTGGGCGATCTGAGGGATCGCCAGGCGGCAGTCCTCCCTGTCATAGCCGCGCTCGGTGGCATGGTCTTCCCGGCCGCGATCTATTTCCTGATCAATCTGGACGCCGGGGGCGACGCCCTCCATGGCTGGGGGATCCCGATGGCAACGGACATCGCCTTCGCAGTCGGCGTGGTGGCGCTGCTCGGCAGGAGGATCCCAAGCGGAGCGAGACTGTTCCTCCTGACGCTGGCTATCGTCGATGATATCGGCGCGATCACGGTGATCGCCATCTTCTACACCGCCGATCTCGACCTGCGCTATCTGGCGCTTGCGGTCGGCGGTCTGGTACTCGCGAAGGTGGCCAACCTGGTTCGGATCCGCTCCCTCTTCTTGTATGTACCCCTGGGCGTGGCGGTGTGGTTCTTCACGCTCGAGTCCGGAGTCCATGCCACCCTCGCCGGGGTCGCCCTCGGTTTGCTCACCCCGGCCCGTCCCATGTATCCCGCCGAGGAGTTCGACCGGAGGGCCCGAGCCATCCTCGACTCATTCCCCAACGAGCCCGACACCCCAGAGGCGAGGGAGCATGCTGACCACGAGGCGCTGCTGCTGAGTGACATCTCGAGTGAGGCGGTGTCTCCGCTCAGCCGTCTCGAACATCGCCTACAGATCTGGAGCTCGTTCGTCGTAATCCCGATATTCGCATTGGCCAACGCCGGAGTGGACTTCCGCGGAGTCGACATGGTCGCGGCCCTGACTTCGAGCGTCGCCCTCGGTGTGGCTACCGGGCTTGTGCTCGGCAAGACCGTTGGGATAAGCCTGTTCACGTACATAACCGTCCGGACCGGCCTGGGTCGACTCCCCGCCGGCACCAGCTGGTCACAGGTCGTCGGTCTGGCCGCAGTAGCCGGCATAGGCTTCACGGTGGCCTTGTTCGTCGCCAGCCTTGCCTTCTCGGCTCCCACCCTCAACGACCTGGCCAAGGTGGGCATCTTCGCCGGCTCGCTCGTGGCCGGCGTGGTCGGCGCCCTCATCCTCTCCCGGGCCAGGCCCGCGACAGAGTCATGAGCCAACCGCCCGAGGCCTTCACCTGTGTCGACTGTGGCGGGGTCGCCCATCTCATCTCATTCATCCCCGAAGACGTCGATCTAGGGCCCGGCACCCCGCTCGCCTACCGCTGCGCCGACTGCATGGAGCGGTTCGATGTGGTGTGGGAGGGCGACGACGATGACCCGTCAGATGCCATCGCTTGAGGACCTCGCCCGGCACCGCACTATCGACCTGACCACCATCGGGAGACGATCGGGTCGGCCGAGCCGGATCGAGATCTGGTGGTTTCAGGTGGACGGCAGATTCGTGATCACCGGCACACCCGGCCCACGGGACTGGTACGCCAACGTGCTGGCCACTCCCGAGGTGACGGTGCACGTCGCGGGTCAGGACCTCCCGGCCCGAGCCGTCCCTATCCATGACCCGACGGCCCGCGCCAGCGTGTTCGATGCCCCCACGACAAGTTGGTATTCCAGCCAGTCCCAACGACAACGTCTCATCGACGAGGCCCCGATGGTCGAAATCGTCCTCATCTGACCCGGCGAGGGCAGTCCAAGAAGTCCCCTCCCCGCCTCCGCGGCACTCCGCCCTTGGGGGCCCAAGAGTTCCCCTCCCCGCCTCCGGCGGCACCCGGATTGTGAGTGAGCGCTCACTCACTGTATAGTTGCTCGGATGTGTGCCAAACACCGCCGAGCCGAGCCGCTCTCACCCGAAGCTCGCCGCCGCGCCATCGTGGATGCGGTGATCCCGCTTTTGATGGACCGGGGGGCGGCGGTGACCACGCGTGAGATGGCCGAGGCGGCCGGCATCGCCGAAGGCACGATCTTCAAGGTGTTCCCCGACAAGAGCGCACTGATCCACGAGGCGGTCCGGGTCAGCTTCGACCCCGAGCAGGTGCGGAGCAAGCTCTCCGAGATCCACCCGGAAGCACCACTCGAGGTCCAGGTGGCCGAAGCGGCGCGTCTGCTGATCGAGTGGTTCGAAGGTGTTATCTCGGTGATCTCGGTCCTTCGCACGGTCCCCCACTCGGCCACTGAGCCAGCCGCGGGACCGCCGTCGTTCGTCGCCGAGGCCAACGCCGCGATCAACGAAGCGATCGCGGTGATCTTCGAGCGTCATCGAGACCGGCTCCGCATCGAACCGCGGCGGGCGGCGTCGGCGTTGAGAGGACTCCTGCTTGCGAGTAGCCACCCGACCATGAGCCTGTCCGAACGCCTGACCATCGACGAGATCGTTCAGGTCCTCCTCGGAGGCATCGTGGTGCCCCTGGAAAGCGCGGTCCTCTGATGCTGGTGCAGATCCTGCGGACCCATCTTCGTCCGTACAAGCGCGAGATGACGATCGTCGTCGTCCTGCAGCTGATTGCAACCATTGCCTCCCTATACCTCCCCAGTCTCAACGCAGACATCATCGACAACGGGGTGGTCACCGGCGATACCGGCTACATCATCCGGATCGGGGTGGTGATGTTGGGGGTATCCCTGCTCCAGATCGCGTGCACGATCATCGCCGTCTATTTCGGGGCCAGGACCGCGATGGCATTCGGCCGCGATGTGCGCTCGGCCATCTTCCGCCGCGTCGGAGCCTTCTCCAGCCGGGAGATGGGCCAGTTCGGCGCACCGTCCCTGATCACCCGTAGCACCAACGACGTGCAGCAGGTGCAGATGCTGGTCCTGATGACGTTCACCATCCTGATCTCGGCCCCGATCATGATGGTGGGCGGGGTGATCATGGCGGTGCGGGAGGACGTCGGGCTCTCCTGGCTGGTGGCGGTGGCGGTCCCGGTGCTGGTCGTCATCGTCGGATTCATCGTGTCACGGATGGTTCCTGGCTTCCGGGTGATGCAGGAGAAGATCGACTCGGTCAACCGGGTTCTCCGTGAGCAGACCGCCGGGATCCGGGTGCTTCGTGCCTTCGTCAGGGAGCCTTTTGAGACCGCCCGGTTCGCCGAGGCCAACACCGAGCTCACCGATGTGACGATCCGGGTGGGGCGCTGGATGGCCGCGATGTTCCCGGTCGTCATGCTGGTGCTGAACGTGTCGAGTGTCGCGGTGCTCTGGTTCGGTGGTATCCGGGTCGATGCCGGGGCTATGGAGATCGGCTCCTTGACCGCATTCATCGCCTATCTGATCCAGATCCTGATGGCAGTCATGATGTCCACGTTCATGCTGGTTCTGTGGCCCCGGGCCTCGGTGAGTGCCGATCGCATCGGCGAGGTTCTCGACACAGACTCCTCCGTGGTGCTCCCCACCGCGGGGGTCACCAAGCTCGATCGGCGCAGCCACCTCGACTTCAACGGGGTCGGGTTCAGCTACCCGGGGGCCACCCACCCGGTGCTGGCCGATGTAACGTTCTCGGCCCGACCCGGTAAGACCACGGCCATCATCGGGTCCACCGGCGCCGGCAAGACCACCCTGCTCGAGCTTATCCCCCGGCTCTTCGACGTGACCGAGGGCGCGGTTTCCGTCGATGGTGTGGACGTCCGTGACCTCGATGGCGACGTTCTCTGGTCGAAGCTCGGCTTGGTGCCACAACAGGTCTATCTGTTCTCGGGAACCGTGGCCACCAACCTCCGTTTCGGAAAGCCCGACGCGACCGAGGAGGAGATGTGGGAGGCGCTGGAGATCGCCCAGGCCCGTGACTTCGTTGCCGCCCTTCCCCAAGGGCTCGACTCGGAGGTTGCCCAAGGCGGGACCAACTTCTCGGGCGGCCAGCGTCAACGGCTCGCCATCGCCCGCGCCCTGATCCGCAGGCCCGAGATCTACCTCTTCGACGACTCGTTCTCCGCCCTCGACCTGTCCACCGACGCCAGACTGCGTCGAGCGCTCAAACCGGTGACCGCCCACGCGACCGTGGTCATCGTCGCGCAGCGGGTCTCGACGATCGCCGACGCCGACCAGATCCTCGTCCTCGAGGACGGCAAGGTGGTCGGGCTGGGCACACATGAATCCCTTCTCGCCGGCTGCCCCACCTACGTCGAGATCGTCGAGTCCCAGCTCAGGGCGGAGGTGGCCTCGTGAGCGAGCGGAAAATGAAGGCGACCGAACGTATCCAGAGCCAGGGCGGACCGGGTCGGGGGCCCTTCGGGGGTGGGATGATCGGTCAGAAGTCGCTCGACTTCGGCCCGTCGTTCCGACGGCTGGTCGGACGGCTCCGACCTCAGATGCCGCGGGTCATCGCGGTGCTGGTGGCTGCTGTGGCCAGCGTGGCGCTCGCCGCCATCGGTCCCAGGGTGCTGGGTCGGGCCACCGACCTGATCTTCGCCGGGGTCATCGGATCACGGCTCCCCGCCGGCATGACCAAGGCAGAGGCGATCGAGGCGGCGCGGGCCCAGGGCCAGAATCAGATCGCCGACCTCCTGAGCGGGGTCGACCTCATACCGGGGCAAGGCGTCGACTTCAAAGCCCTGGGGCAGGTGTTGCTGGTGGTGCTCGCCCTGTATGCCGGATCTGCCCTACTCGGGTTCCTCCAGGGATATCTGCTCAACGACGTCGTGCAGCGGACGGTCTACCGAATGCGATCCGAGGTGGAGGACAAGCTGAACCGGCTCCCACTTCGATACTTCGACCGGCAGCCTCGTGGCGAGCTGCTGAGCCGGGTCACCAACGACATCGACAACGTGTCCCAGACCCTGCAGCAGACGATGAGCCAGCTCCTGACTTCGGTGCTGACTGTGATCTTCGTCGTGGGAATGATGCTCGCCATTTCTCCCACCCTGGCCCTGATCGCTCTGATCACGATCCCAGTGTCGATGGTGCTCGCCGGTCTGGTCATGAAGCGATCTCAACAGCAGTTCATCGCCCAGTGGCGGCGGACTGGCACCCTCAACTCCCAGATCGAGGAGGCGTTCACAGGTCACTCGCTGGTCAAGGTGTTCGGCCGGCAGCGTGAGATCCAGGAGTCGTTCGAGGTCGAGAACGAGGAGTTGTTCAAGGCCAGCTTCAGTGCCCAGTTCCTCTCCGGCTTGATCATGCCGATCATGATGTTCATCGGGAACCTCAACTACGTGATCATCGCGGTGCTCGGTGGGCTCCGGGTGGCGAGCGGGACGATGTCGCTCGGGGACGTGCAGGCCTTCATCCAGTACTCACGTCAGTTCACCCAGCCGGTCACTCAGATCGCCTCCATGGTCAACCTGCTGCAGTCAGGCGTTGCCTCGGCCGAGCGGGTCTTCGAGTTGCTCGATGCCGACGAGGAGGGAGCGGACGATCATCACCCCGAGATGGTGGGCGACCGGCACGGCCGGGTGGTGTTCGACGGCGTGTCGTTCCGCTACGAGGAAGACCGGCCCCTCATCGAGGACCTATCCCTGAGCGTGGAGCCGGGCCAGCAGGTCGCCATCGTCGGCCCCACCGGTGCCGGCAAGACAACCCTGGTCAACCTGATCATGCGCTTCTACGACCTGGACGGGGGTCGGATCACACTGGACGACGTGGACATCGCCCACATGCGCAGGTCGGATCTCCGGTCGGAGATCGGGATGGTCCTTCAGGACACCTGGCTGTTCAAGGGCACGATTCGGGACAACATCGCCTATGGGCGGCCCGATGCCACAGAGGACGAGATCCTCGAGGCGGCCCGGGCCACCTTCGTCGACCGATTCGTCCACAGTCTTCCCGACGGCTACGACACCGTGATCGACGACGAGGGAAGCAACGTCAGCGCCGGGGAGAAGCAGCTGATCACCATTGCCCGCGCCTTTCTCGCCGACCCGTCGCTCTTGATCCTGGACGAGGCGACCAGCTCGGTCGACACCCGGACCGAGCTCCTCCTCCAACACGCCATGGCCGCGTTGCGGACCGACCGGACCAGTTTCGTCATCGCCCACCGTCTCTCCACCATCCGCGACGCCGATCTGATTCTGGTCATGGAGGAGGGCCGCATCGTCGAGCAAGGCACCCACGACGAGCTGGTCGCCATCGACGGCGCCTACGCCGCCCTCTACAACTCCCAATTCACCGGCACCGACCACCCCGAGGTCGCAGCCTGAACAACGTTATGCAGGGCGTCACACATGCGTGACGCCCTGCATTAGGTTCGGCGGTCACTCCGCCCAGCGGTGGACCCGGATCGACTCGGGGTCGAAGCCGACCGACGCGCAGAATTGTTCGAATTGGGGGCGGGGAACTCCCTTCCACTCCAGCTCGGCGAGGGATTCGTCGATGGGGACATCCAAACGGAGCGTGGTGAGCTCTCGGTACATGTACGCCAGGTCCTGGTTCTCACGCAGAGTGGCGGAGAGCTTGTCGGCGCCCCGCACCGTGACCTCCCAATCGGCGGCGGACTCGGGGATGAGCTCGAGCCTGGGATAACGAAACAGGACGGTCGATGCCGACTTCGCCCCCCAACCGGGCAAGCCGGGCACGCCATCTGCGGTGTCCCCGACCAGGGCCAGGTAGTCAGGGATCGATTCGGGATGAACTCCGAATTTCTCAACCACGGCAGCCTCGTCGAGCATCTTCTGCTCGCGTCGGTTGTAGGTGACGATGCGCTCGCCGATGACGAGTTGATTGAGATCCTTGTCAGGCGTGGCGATGACCACCTGCTCGACCTCCTCGACCCAGCGGATGGCGGCCGTGGCAATGGCGTCGTCCGCCTCGAATTCGATGTTGCGCCACACCACCACGCCGATCGCCTCCAGAGCGTCCTCCGCGGTGGGGAACTGGGCGAGGAGGTCCGGGTCCATGCCGGCCGACGACTTGTAGCCGAGGAACATGTCATTGCGGAAGGACTCGATCACGGTGTCGAAGCTGGCCGCGAGATGGGTCACCCCCGGCTCGCGCAGGAGGGCGAGGGTGGACTCCATGATCCCGAGCGTTGCCTTCAGATCGGACCCGTCGAGCGCGGTGACCGTGTCCTTTCGGCCGTAATGAGACCTGAACAGCTCGTAGGTACCATCGAGTAGGTGGAGCAGCACCAGCCTGATCCTACGTCGGATGGACCGACAGATCCGTGGGACACCGTCTCGGCGGAGTTCTCGTCGCTGGGGGACCGTCTGGGAGACATATATAGACGGATCGCATCCGAAGGCGGGCCGACCGAAGATGAGATCCGGGGCGCCCTGGCCACTCTGGCCGGTGCCTGGGATCAGGTGTCCGGATCATTCTCCACGGCCCTGAGCGATCCCGAGACACGTGCCCACGTCAAGAAGGCGGCCGGCTCGTTGGCAGCCGCGCTCGGAGCCACTATCTCCGGCCTCGGCGAAGAGCTGGAGCGGAACGGCGGGAGGCCGGCGGACGGCCAGGACTGACGGGTCGAGACTCAGGATTCGCCGAGCAGCCGGGCCACCAGACCGTTGAGTAGGGCGGCGCCGGTGGCTGCATCGTCCACGGTGACGGCGAAACGCCTGCCACCAGTGAAGGTCAGCTCCAAGGCCTCTCCCCGCCTCAGGACGATGGCGGAGGCATTGGGCGAGGCCCGCCACCCCCAGCCACCCCAGGCAGCCGGCTCCAAGTCGATGGCGCGAGCCGAGGAGATCTTTCCGATGCCGATGCGACGAACCGGAATTCCCCCGAGACGCACCGAAAGGCCGTCGTTGTTCACGTTCACTTCGACCTGCATGAAGGCCAGGGCCAGGACCACGAAGATCGCCGCGAGCCAGATTCCCCAATCCGGGAGAACCACAAAGATCAGCGCGGCTCCACCGAGGAGGAAGAGGGGCCAGCGGACCGAAGTTCGACCCACCCACGAGACCCGCTCCCCAGGAGCGACCTCGATCGACTCGGCAGCAGTCTTCGATGCCGGGCTCACCGGATACCACTTTCGCCCCAAGGCGTAGCCGGCCAGGCCTCCGCCGAAGGCGCCGACGAGGACGATCCCGACATGCCAGAGCTCGAATGCACCTGCCTCGTCCCAACTGGCCGCATCCCAGTTGAGACCCACCAGCAACCCGATGAGAGCGGTCCCGAGACCCCCCATGAGCCCCACCATCGCAAATGCCTCAGGCGTCGGCTCACCCCCGACCCGAAACAACGACGTGGTCAGGAGCCCGACCCCGATGAGCCCGACCATCAACCAGGGCACGAGAGTCAGGGCCATGTGGCCGTCCGGGGTGCCCGCGACCCCCCAATGAGACGCCACCGGATCGGGCAGATTCCCCCAACCGAAGGCCAGGGGGAGCAATGAAACGATCAGGACGGCCAGCGACCAGCCGAGAAGCAAGCCCCAACGTCTGAAAGTGGGCATGGACACCCTGGATTGTGATGGAACCAACCGCTACGCGCCATCCGGTGACCACCGCACGGCCCCGGTTGCCTGTTGAATAGGTCTGGTGACGAGCCCATTGATCTCGGCCGAGAAGCTGGCCCGACATCTCGGGGATTTCGAAGTGTTCGATCTGCGCTGGTCGCTGATCGACCCGGACCATGGGGAACGCTCCTACCAGGAGGGCCACATCCCGGGAGCCGTGTTCGTGGACCTGGACCAGGAGCTCGCAGGTGAGTCCGGTGAGGGGCGACATCCCTTGCCCCCGGTTTCCGAGTTGGTGGAGACGTTGGGCCGCCTTGGCGTCGAGCCCGACAGCGATGTGGTGGTCTACGACGACGGGTCCGGGGCAGTGGCGGCACGGATGTGGTGGATGCTGGGGTCGATCGGCCACCGTGGTCAGGCCATGGTCCTGGACGGCGGCCTCCAGGCGTGGACCGAGCGGGACCTGCCACTGGAGGTCGGATCAGTCGACCCCGAGCCTGCGATCTACCCCGAAGTGGATGGATACCGCGGCGTGGTCACACATGACCAGTTGGCAGGGAGGGTGATCGCCGACGCCCGATCGCCAGAGCGATACCGGGGCGAGGTCGAGCCGGTCGATCCCAAAGCCGGGCACATCCCTGGCGCACTCAACTACCCGCTGGCGGAGAATCTAGAAGACGGTCTCTTCAAGGATGGCCGGGAGTTGGCGGAGCAATACCGCGAGTTCCCCCAAGACGGGGTCGTGTCCTGCGGCAGCGGGGTCAACGCCTGCCACACCGCCCTCGCCCTGATCATCGCGGGTCGCCCGATGCCCGATGTGTACATCGGGTCTTTCTCTGATTGGTCACGACGCGATCTCCCGGTCGCCACCGGTCCCAATCCGTGATCGGCCCGCGAGCCATCGAGGCGATCGAATCGTCGGACACCGACGAGCTGCTCCGTGTGGTCGACGGCTATTGCGCTGGCCGGAACTGGGACGACCTCATCGACCTCCGACATCGATGCGCCGAGGCGGTGATGCGGGGAAAGCAAGTCTGGGGGGTGGAGGAGCACATCCGCTATCGGCTGGCCCTGGAAGCGCCAGGTCACATCGCAGGAGCAGTCGTGGCCGAGGGCCAGTCGCGGTTCGCGCTCGGGCCATTGCCTGAGGTTGCCGCCAGCACCAAGACCTGGCCCGAGCTCGAGCCCCACCTCCCCGCGGGCCCGGAGCGGGACACGGTCGCCGCCGAGCGGGTGGTGCGGGGTGAGCAAGTCGATGGGGAGATCCCTGATCTGCCTTCCCTGCTGTTGCCTTGGGAACCGGAATTTCCCGTTGCCACCTACAAGAAGGATCGGGTCGAGGCTCCCTCGCCGGAGACGCCGCCCACCGTGCCGGAGACATTGCCCCCGGACCCGGATCCGATCGACGATCCCCACTCCACCGCCGCTCTCGCCGATCTGGTCGAGCCATGGACCGACCAGTCGAACGGTCGCAGCCAGACCGTGACCGTGGAAGGTGATCACCTGGCGGCAGTCTCCGCCCTGGGCCTACCCCGAGCCAGGGTGGCCAGACTCAGCCCGGATCGAGCTCTGGCATGGATGGGCTGGGCCGCCGCCTCGGGCGGGGCCCATGGGCGGAGACGGGGGGCGGCCGCAGGGCGGTATCTGGCCTGGTGGGCCGTGGCCTCACTGGCCGACCTCGACTGGCCGCCGGACAACGCGGCGATCGGTGCCGCGCTCGCCGACCTCACCTGGCACTGGTTCGACGACGGCAGCCCCGACACCGGATGGGTGCTCCGGCTCGCCGTCAGCGATGCGAGCCTCGGCCTTTCCTGGGCCATCTCGGCCATCGACGAGGTCTGAACCGGGTCTCACCTTGGAGGAGGCCAACGCGTCGAGCACACACCGACGCCTCACTCGATGGGGTTCGCCTGACGCAGGTAGTCGGCGAAGCAATCCTCTAAGCCTCGGCTTAGAAAGGCTTAGAAAGGAGCCGCGACGAGGGTCAGCCCACTGTGACCTGGATGGTGTGCCAGCCCGTGGCGCCGTCTGGGGCGGGGGGCCTCTGCTCGTCGGTCTGGACGTTTCCCTCCCCGTCGGTGGCCCTCACCTGGAGAACATGGGTGCCGGCCGGGGCGTCCCATTCCACTGCCCACTGACGCCAGCAATTGTCCGAAAGAGGCTCGGAGAGCACGGCTTCGACCCAATCGGCGCCCTCTCCCAGCCTCACTTCGACCTTCGAGATGCCCCGATTCGGGGCCCAGGCCACCCCTGCCACCTGACGGAGGCCCGGCTCGACCCCGCCGCGTGGCGTGTCGATCCGGCTCTGGGTCTTGATCGGCGCCTCCTTGGCCCAGCCCCGGGGCACCCAGTAGGCGTCGAACTCCTCCCAACCGGTGAGCTCGATCGAGGAGAGCCACTTGGTGGCCGAGACGTATCCGTACAAGCCGGCGACGACGAGACGGGCCGGGAAGCCGTGCTCCAAGGGCAGAGGCTGCCCGTTCATCCCCACGGCCACCAAAGCCTCCCGGCCGTCGTAGACCGCTTCCACCGGGAAACCGACAGTGAAGTCGTCGACCGAACGGCCGACGAGCTGTTCGGCTCCGTCCTGCACTCCGGCCAGGTCGAGGATGTCGGCGAGGGGCACGCCCAACCAGCGGGCATTGCCCACGAGATCGCCGCCCACGTTGTTGGAGACACAGGAGAGGGTCACGTCGCGCTCGATCATCGGCATGTCGAGGAGGTCGACGTATCTGAGGGAATAAGGGCGGTCGACCCTCCCCTCGATTGACAACGTCCACTCCGGAAGGTCGACCCGGGGCACCGAGAGAAACGCGGTATCGATGCGATAGAAGGTCTCGTTCGGGGTGATCACGGTGCTCAGCCCGTCGATCCCGAGCTCGGCAGCCTGAGGCACCGGATCCAGGGTTTCGGTCGCGGTGGGGAGCGCGACTTCGGCCCGCCCCGACACCGCCCGCCGCGACCGATCGACCAGGGCCCGGCCCAATCCGCCAGAGAGGGCGGCGACACCGAGAACCGCCCCCACTCCGAAGACGAGGCTGCGACGGGAGGTGTCCACCTCGTCGGTTGTCACACCGGCCGGGGCATCCGATTCGGGGGCACGGCCCAGGAGCCACTGCAGGGCAGCGAGACCGGTGATGACAGCGAGACCGGCAGGGATGACCGCGACGCCGAGGCCGACCCTTGGGTCACGCACCGCGGCCAAGGCGGCGACCGCGCCGAAGCCGATGAAGACCCCGATAGCGATCCCGAAGCGACGACGGGCGAGGACGCCGACCAGGGCACCGATGAGGATGGTGACGACCGCGATGCCGATGAGCAGCACCAGCTTGTCGTTGGTCCCGAAGGTCGCGATCGCCCACTCCTTCACCGGCGTCGGAGACACGTCGATCACCCAATTGCCCAGACCTTCGATCAGCGACGGCAGACCGAGCAGGCCGGCCGCCAACTCGGAGACACCGAGGGCGAGAGCGGCGGCAGCGGCGCCGGAAACGGCATCGCGGGCGGTCGTCGATCGCATAGGAGACAACCTATAAGGGGTCTCGAACTTGTAGGCCATTACGGAAAGAAACAAACCATCAAATAACGTCCGGGCCATGCGACTCGACATTGGAGAAGACGGCCTTCCCCGCTGCTGGTGGGGGGCGAATCCCGAGATCTACCGGATCTATCACGACGGGGAATGGGGCCGGGCCAGCACTGATGACCATCGGCTCTTCGAGAAGATTTGCCTCGAAGGTTTCCAGGCGGGCCTCTCCTGGCTCACCATCCTGCGGAAACGGGACAACTTTCGCTCCGGCTTCGCCGGGTTCGATCCCGCCCTCGTCGCCGGATTCGGGGAGAGCGACGTGGATCGTCTGCTCGCCGACTCCGGAATCATCCGTCACCAAGGAAAGATTCGCTCCACGATCAACAATGCGGGCCGAGCACTCGACCTGATCGAGGAGAGGGGCGCGCTGGCGGCCTACTTCTGGGAATGGGCTTCCCCCGACGAGCGCCCTCCGGAGGAGATCCCGGCCATCACCGAGGCCTCGACCGCCCTGTCCAAGGACCTGCGCAAGCGCGGCTGGAGTTTCGTCGGGCCGACCACGGTCTATGCCTTCATGCAGTCGATGGGCCTGGTCAATGACCACCTCGACGGCTGTCACGTTCGGGAGGAATGTGCCGAGCTTCGACGGCGAGTGCTTAAAGCCGACCTCTAGGGTTCCCTCATGATCGACCGCCCCGCTTTCACCATCGGGATCGAAGAGGAGTACCTGGTGGTGGATCGGGAGACGAGGGATCTGATCAAGGACCCGCCCCCGGAGATGTGGGACTCATTGCGCGAGGTTCTCGGGCCCCAGGTGGCTCCGGAGTTCCTCAAGGCACAGATCGAGGTCGGAACCAAGGTGTGCAAGAAGCTGACCGAGGCTCGGGACGATCTCGCCGGCCTGCGCCGAGACTTGTCGGAAGTGGTCAACGGGTACGGGGCCGCCATCATCGCCTCCTCGACCCACCCCTTCGCCAACTGGTCCGAGCAGGAGACGACCGAGCAGCCGAGATACCAGCGGATCGCCGCCGACTACCAACAGGTTGCCCGGCAGATGGTGATCTGCGGGATGCACGTCCACATCGGGGTGGAGGACGAGCACCTCCGCATCGACCTGATGAACCAGGTCCGTTACATGCTCCCCCACCTCCTCGCCCTGAGCACCTCTTCCCCTTTCTGGGCCGGGACGGAAACCGGGCTGCTCTCCTATCGGCTGGTGATCTTCAAGAGCATGCCCCGAACCGGCCTCCCCGAGGAGTTCCAGTCGTGGGGCGAGTACGAGCGGATGGTGGGGATCCTGGTCGAGGCCGGGATCATCGAGGACCCCACCAAGCTGTGGTGGGACATCCGTCCGTCTGCCCGATACCCGACGCTGGAGATGAGGATCAGTGACATCTGCACCCGACTCGACGACGCCATGACCGTCGCCGCCTTCTATCTCTGCCTTCTCGGCTATCTGTTCCGTCTCCGTCGCCGCAACCAGCGGTGGCGGGTGTACTCCCCGTTCCTGATCGAGGAGAACATGTGGCGGGCCCAGCGCTACGGAGTCGAAGGGTCCCTGATCGACTTCGGCCGGGGCGAGTTGGTCCCCTTCGCCGATCTGGTCGAAGAGGTCATCGAGATGCTGGCCCAAGATGCGGTCGAGTTCGACGTCGTCGACCAGCTGAGACACATGCGGACCATCGTCCGTGACGGGACCAGCGCCCATCGCCAGCTGGCCGCCTATCGGGCTGCGATCGAAGACGGCGCCGCCGAGAAGGAGGCGCTGGAGGCGGTGGTCGACCATCTCGTGATCGACACCATGCGCGGGATCTGAGCCAGACCCGACCTGTTCACACCGCCTTGCTCAACCGCGGCGACAAGTCTCCCTTCTGACCGATCTCGATCGCTCCCAGCCCGAGCCAGGAGGCCATTTCCCCCAACTCGACGGCCAGTTCCCGGGCGACGTGGACCGGATCAGCCCCGTCCTCGAGAAAGGCGCCCGGCACTGTGAGCACCCCGGCTTTGCGGTTGGCCTTCAGGTCGACCCGCGCCACCAGGTCCTCACCGAGGAGGAATGGGAAGACGTAGTAGCCGTGGACTCGCTTCGGCTTGGGTACGTAGATCTCGATCCGGTAGGAGAAGTCGTGGAGACTCTCGATCCGCTCCCGGTTGAACATGTACGTGTCGAAGGGGTTGACCAGGGCCCTGGCCCGGACTTCACGTGGCACCATGGCGTCCCGGTGCAGGTAGGCGGGTTTGCCCCACCCTTCGACGTCGACTTCGACCAGATCCCCGGCAGCGACGAGGTCTTTCACGATCGGCCTCGACTCGGCGGTGCCAAGCCAGTTGTAGGCGATCAGGTCCTTCGAGGTAGCGACCCCCAGAGTTGCGGCGGCCTGGACCAGCAGTTGTCGCTGCGCGTCAACGGGATGTATCTCCGGACCGTCGAGATGATTGGCAGGTATCACCCGCTCCACGAGGTCGTGGTACCGGGTGAAGTTGCGACGGAAGGCCACAGAGACCCGACCCGCGGCGAACAGATACTCCAGCGCGATCTTGCCGTCGGCCCAGCCCCACCACGGGCCCCGCTTCTCCCCTGGCTCCTCGAGATCGGAGGCGGTCAGCGGTCCCCTCTCCACCACCTGGGCGTACACCGACTCGACGTACCCGGGACGTCTCCGATTGAGGTCCTTGATCCACTGACCCTCACCTGCGGCCCTTCGCTGCATCCGGTACCGATAGAGCGGAAAGTCCTCGATCGGGACAAATGACGCCATCCTCGCCCAATATTCGAAGATCCGCCGCTGCTCCAGGGCCCTCTCCAACAGCCCTGTCGAATAGGGGCCGAGCCGGGAGAACAACGTCAGGTGATGGGCTCTTTCCACCACATTGACCGAATCGATCTGGAGGACCCCAACCGACCGGATGGCACGAGTCAGATGGCCCAGATTGGGCCGCGCCGGCCGCGGCGAGGCCAAGCCCTGGGCGTTGATGGCGATTCGGCGCGCCTGGGATCGGGTGAGATGTCTCAAATGCGTCGGCACTTTAGAGTTCCGGGACACCACACCCGATGGAGGACCATTGACCAGACCGGTCCGTATCGCAGTTCAACTCCAGCCGCAGCACGCCGACTACGCCACGATCAGGTCGGCCGCCGTGCGCGCCGAGGAGATGGGGGTGGACATCGTGTTCAACTGGGATCACTTCTACCCCCTCAGCGGCGATCCAGATGGAAAGCATTTCGAGTGCTGGACCATGCTCGCCTCCTTTGCGGAGGTGACCGAGCGGGTCGAGATCGGTGCTCTGGTCACGGCCAACGGCTATCGCAACCCGGACCTGCTCGCAGACATGGCCCGAACGATCGACCACATCTCCGAGGGCCGTTTCATCCTCGGTATCGGCGCCGGCTGGAATCAGAAGGACCACGACGAGTATGGCTATGACTTCGGGACTCGTGGCAGCCGGCTCACCGCCCTGAGGGACGCCCTGCCCCGGATCGAGCATCGCTGGAAACGGGTCAACCCACCTCCGACCCGGGAGATCCCGATCCTGATCGGCGGGGGTGGGGAACGCCGCACCTTGCGTTACACCGCCAGGCACGCCGACATCTGGCACGGCTTCGGCCAACCCGATGTCATCAGGCACAAGAACGAGGTGCTCGACCAGTGGTGTGCCCGGGAGGGACGAGATCCCGACGACATCGAGCGCTCATCGGAGGGCAACGCCCATCGGCCGGAGCAGGGAGACGACTATCTGGCGGTGGGGGTGAGCCTCATGACCCTTTCCTTCGATGGGCGCTCCGGATACGACATGAGCCCGCTCCAGGACTGGCTGGCGTGGAGGGACGAGCGGAACCGGGCCTAGTGCACTAGCTAGGTCGCCGGGGTGCTGAGGTGCCGCCCACCGGACTCGGCCCATGACGCCCGCAACGTGGCCTTCAACTCCGTGGTGCTCCGGATCTGGGCGATGATCCCGGCCAGGGCCAGACCGGCATAGATGGCGAACCACCACCAGTCGTCGTTGAGGCTCTGGGTGGTCGCCGCCGAGTCGAAGTCCTCGAGCGAGATGACACCGAAGAGGAGCATCAGCCCGGTCACCGTGGCGCTGGCCCCGGCCAATGCCGTGAGCACGGTGAGAATCACCATGGGGAGGTCGCCGACGATGGCCAGGATGGCGAGTAGCACACCGACGGCCAACCCGACGATGACGATGACCCAGGACCAGGTCACCCCGAGGGCGACCATAAGGCTGGCGCCGAGGGTGAATCCGATCGCGGCCATGGCGATCACCACCGAGATCTCGTAATAGAGATAGGCGAGCAGGGCGAACAGGGCGCCGAGAGCTATGCCAACGACCCAGCCCAGTACCGAGCCCAGGAAGCCGTCGCCGGTGAAGGAGTCGATCAGCCCTGCCCCGAGCATGAAGCCGGCGAATGCACCCCAGATCGGGATCACCACCCTCATCGCGAGATAACCGCGAAAACAGAAGACCAGGCCGACCACGATGGCCAGGATCCCAACCACGATGTCATCCACCACCGGCCTCCTAGGTCGCCAGAGCTCGCTCGGAGCAGGCTACGACGTGGGTGAACCGCCTTGTCGGACTTCGTCCTCGTCTGAGGTCGAGATGAAGGCTTTGTCCGCCTCGGGACTGACTATCGGTTGTGACCTGCCCAGCCACCACAGAGCGGCGAGACCGGCGAGCCCGGCGAGGAGCCCGCTCACCTGGTTCCAGGTGAGGGCACCGATGGTGGCGTCGCCACTGCCGAATCGCAGGGAGTCGAGCAGGAACCTCTGGAACCCATACCAGGTCATCCAGGCGAAGAAGAGCTGCCCGTAACGGAGCTCGATGCGGTCGTAGAGGAGGTAGAGCAGCCCCAGTAGCACTCCGGCCCCGATCATGTCGTACATCGCCACGTGGTGGTAGATGCCGCAGAAACCATCACTCCTCGCCTGGGCGGCGACACATTCGAGGGCGTCGTGGATCGGGGCCACGTCGAAACCGGGGCGGATCCCGTACCCCCACCAGGCGCTAGTGGACTTGCCCAAGTGCTCGACGATGGCCAAGTCGCCGATCCGGCCGACCACCGTGCCCAGGGCCAACCCGAAAGAGGACATGTCGAGGGTCGGCAGGATGGGCAGCCCGACCTGTCTCATACGGATGCCACCGGCGATGATCCCCCCGGCGAAGCCCCCCATGATCGAGAAGTTGCCCTGGATCGGGTTGAGTGCCTCGAGCAGGGGAACCCCGTCGAGGAGCATGGCCGGAGTTGTGAAATAGCGAGCGCCGAGCAGGGCACCGATCAAGCCCCAGGTGAGGACGGATTGGTATTTGACCGTGTCGAATCCGCGCTTTCGCATCTCTTTGGTCGCCAGCCAGGCACCTGCCACGAAACCGAGGGCGGCGAACACGCCGTGGAGGGAGAACGAGATCGGACCGAGATCCCACACCGGGATCGGTGGATAACTGATGGCTGCGAGCATGGAATGGGCAGGGTAATCGGCGCCCGGAGTTGGGCTTCTACGCTGGGGTCGGTGTCCACAGCGGTCGTGGCCCGGGCACCGGGCCGGGTCAATCTCATCGGTGACCACACCGACTACACCGGCGGTCTGGCGCTCCCCCTCGCCATCGACCGCGAGATCACCGTTCGCGGGCGGTGGCAGGACGAGCCCGTCCTCACCCTGACCTCCGACCAGGACCCCGCCCCCACGACCATTCCGCTTCCCGTGGTCGATCTGTCGGCCATCGGGCCGGAGTGGGCGAGACGCGTGGCCGCAATCGCGGACGAGTTGAAGCTCGAACGCGGTTTTCTCGGGACCGTGGAATCGACAGTGCCGATCGGAGCCGGACTGTCATCATCTGGTGCGCTCGGTGTTGCAGTGGCCCTGGCGTTGGGCGCCGAAGCCGGCCGGTCCCGGCTCGAAATCGCCCGTCTCTGCCAGCGTGCGCAACAGCAGGCAACGGGAGTCCCCGCCGGGGTACTCGACGAGATGGCTTCCCTCCATGGCATCGAAGGCCATGCCATCCTCCTCGATTGCCACGATCTCACCGTGGAGCCGGTCTCGCTGCCCGCCGACTCCCGGTTGGTGGTCGTATACGTGTCTCATCGCACCGTTGTGGGCAGCCCCTATTCGGACCGGGTCGCTGCCTGCCGGGCCGCCGAAGCCGAGATCGGGCCCCTCCGCCTGGCCGGGCCCGAGGCTGTGGCGTCGATCTCCGACCCCGTGCTGCGGGCGAGAGCCCGCCATGTGGTCACCGAGAACCAACGAGTCCTGCAGTGCGTCGACGCCTTGAGGGACGGTGATCTCGCCGAGTGCGGCCGCCTCTTGACGGCCAGTCACGTCAGTCTTCGAGATGACTACGAAGTCTCGACGCCTGCGCTCGACAGCGCGGTCCAGGATCTGCTCGACACCCCCGGGGTGTACGGCGCGAGGTTGACCGGCGCAGGGTTCGGCGGCTGCGTCATCGCCTTGACCCGACCGGGGGCCGTCACTGGCGGATGGGTGGTTCGGGCGGTCGATGGGGCCGGGGTCGTCATCGCGTGACTTGCACAACCAGCCACCTCCAGGGTGGTGGGGTGCAGAGGGGATCCAATTACTATCCCGCACAGTGAGTGAGCTGCTGACCGCCGCCGCAACGGCCCTGGACGTGCCTGAGCCACTGGTCGAGCGGTCCGCCGCCGCTCGGGCGACCGCCAACGGCACCTCGGTCGACGATGTCCTCTCGGCATGGGCCGGTGGGGCGCCAGCCGCAGCACCAGCGGCGCCGGCTCCGGCAGGAACGGAAGAGGAGGCCCCGGCTGCTGAGCCCGCACCGGATTCGACCCCCGAGCCAGAACCGGAGGTCGCCGCCCCCGCACCGGATGTCGTCGCTCCTGCCGCCGCGGTCGTGGTCGAGCCCGAGCCCGAAATCGTGCTGGAGCCGATCCCATTCCGACGTCGGGTCCGGACCGCGATGCGAGTAGGCGCCTGGACAGGCGCAGGACTGGGGCTGGTGGCTTTCGTCGTGGGCAGCGCCTTTTGGGCTTCCACCGCCACCGTGACCGGTGAAGGCCCGTTCACTCCGGTCATCCAGGTCAACTCGAACGGATTGATCATCGGCGCCTCCCTGATCAGCGTCGTGTTCGGTGCTGCGATCGCGTCCCTCTCTCGAGCGGCAGCGGCTTGGGCCAACCCGGGAATGCAGCTCAGCAACTCGCCGAGCTCCACCGCCTGGGTAGGCGCATTCATCGGCCTCCTCCTCGGCGTGGTCGCCGGGGCCGCTCTGGCCAGCGGATTCGGCACTCCCGTGGAAGGTCTGGAGGGAGTCGTGCAGTTGCCGGTCCTCCCCACGATCGCAGTGATGGCGATCGGAGGGGCTTTGCTCGGGGGCCTCACCGCGGCCGTCACCCAGGCGATCGGTGTCCCGGTCGCGGTGCCGGAGGGTGCCGGGGAGGAGATCGAAAGCGTGAGGACCCGACTGGGGGCCGCATTCGGCATCCCCTTGATGGCTCTGCTCCTGCTTCTCCTGCTGGTCCTTCCGTTTGCCTGGACCCTCATCGAGTCCAACCACCTGACCTCGGGCGGGGCGGCGATCATCGGCATCCTCACCGCGGCCGGCATCCTGGGATTCGCCTCCCTGGCCGGATCCAAGCCCAACATCAAACTCTCGTTCGGCGAGGTGATGGTCGCCCTCATCGGGATCGGCACCATCCTGGTGTTCATCCTGGCCGTGCTCTTCGCCCGCAGCCCGGGGGAGGAGTCGGAGGAGCCCGCCGCAGAGCCGGAGGCGGCCGTCGTCCTGGTCATCCACTAAGGGCCGTTCCCGCTAGTCAAGGTCAGCCTTATGCACCACGTCACGTATTCGTGACGCCCTGCATTAGGTTGCGCGTAACTCAGCTCAGACCGGCGGCACGGGCGATCTCGGAAGCGTTGATGGCGGAGGAGACGTCGCCCAGGGCCAGAGCCGCCCGCATGCTCCTCGCCACCTCCAGGGCCACCTGAACCTGGGCTTCCTTGGTGGAGGCGCCCAGATGCGGGGTGAGCACCAGGTTGGGTGCGGCCAGGAGCGGGCTGTCCTGGGGAAGCGGCTCCGTCTCGTAGACATCGAGCCCGGCCCCGGCGATGGTCCCCTCCCTGAGGGCCTCGGCAAGGGCCGCCTCGTCGACGACCCCACCGCGCGAGGCGTTGAGCACGAACGCGCCCTTCTTCATCCGGCTCAGCGACCGTTCGCCGATGAGGCCCCTCGTCTCTGCATTGAGCGGGACATGCAGGGAGATGACGTCGGCGTTGGCGATGAGATCGTCCAGGCTGACCAGGTGCGGGTGCAGTTCCTCTACCCGACTGGCGGGCAGATACGGGTCGTACACGATCACATCCATGCCGAACGCACGGCACCGCTCGGCGACCTCCCAGCCGATCCTTCCGGCGCCGATGACGCCCAGGGTCCGTCCCCGAAGCTCGACGCCCTGCAGACCAGACCGCTCCCACCTTCCCTCACGGATCATCCGGTCGGCCTCGGCGACCCGGCGAGCCACCGCCAGCAAGAGGGCCATTGTCAGCTCGGCGGCAGAGATGGTGTTGCCTGCGGGAGCGTTCATCACCGCCACGCCACGCTCGGAGGCGGCGACGACGTCGATGTTGTCGACACCAACCCCGGCCCTTCCAACCACCCTCAAGCCAGGAGCCAGGTCGAGCATCGAGGCGTCGACCTTGGTGGCGCTGCGCACTATGAGCCCTGCCGCGGTCTGGAGCTCGGCGGCGAATCCGGGGTCGGAAGAGTCTTTGAACCGGATCACCCTGAACCGCTCGTCGTCCCGTAACGGGGCCAGACCCTTCTTCGACACCCGATCGGTCGCGACAACCCGATAGGCGCCGCTCACCGCAACACCCGACCCAGGCTCTCGAGAAGCTCGGAGAGGACCTCGGGGCGGTGATCGCCCATGTGCCCGATCCGGATCGTCGACTCCTTGAGACGCGAGTAGCCGGCGCCGATCACCCAGCCCGACTCCCGCATCGCCGCCACCACCGAAGGTCCCGAGGTCCCGTCAGGGAGCGTGATGCACGTGACTGTGGGAGATCGATGGCCGAGCGGTGCCAGCACCCCGACATCGACGCCGTCGGCCTGCATGGTGTCGACCCAATCGCTGGTCGCCTGTTGCATGGCGAGGTGTCGACCCCACCGTTGCTCGATGCCCTCGGCCAGGATCCGCTCCAACTGCACCTCGAGGGCATAGAGCAGGGAGATGGCGGGGGTCGAGGGGGTCTGGAACGCCTCCAGCGACTTGAGCAGGGGGAGGAGGTCGAAGTAATAGCCCTTGTTTGTCGCCTCGGCGGACCGGTCGAGCATTTCCGGAGAAGCCACGGCGAACCCCAGCCCGGGAGGCAGGGCCAGTGCCTTCTGCGAACCGGTCAGGACGAAATCGAGCCCCCAGTCATCGGTCCTGACCTCGGCTCCGGCCACGCCGGTCACCGAGTCGATGAGCAGCATGACCCCCTCGTGACGCCCGGTGACCCGGGCGATCGCCCCCAGGTCCTGGAGAGCGCCGGTGGAGGTCTCGGAATGGGCCATGGTCACCGCGTCGAAGCCGCCCTGGGCCAGTCTCTCGTCGAGCTCTTCGGGGTCGTGGAACAGGCCCCAGTCCACCGGCCAGACCTCGGTGTCGTGACCGCAGGCCATGGCGATCTCGCCGAATCTCGACGAGAACGCCCCGTTGACCAGGCTCAGGACCCTTCCCCCGGCCACACCGTTTCGCACCGCGGCCTCCATGAGGCCGGTGGCCGACGACGTGGAGACGATCACGGGCCGTTCGGTGACGAACACCTGTTGGAGACCGACCTGCAGCCGGGCCAGGAGCTCCTCGATGGCATGGCCCCGATGTCCGATCATGGGCCGGGCCTGAGCGGCCAGCACATCGGGATGGACCTCGGTGGGCCCGGGTAAGAAGAAGTGACCTGGCGGTAGGTCGATCGGCATCTGTCTCTCCGTACTCGGTTTGCGGTCGCCCTCTACCCGTCGACCAGGCTCAGTGCGTACCGCACGCTACCCACGATCTCCCACCCAATGAGAACCGGCTCGCCAGTCCGCTGATGTTCCCGGAGATGGCTCAGCGGGAAGGCGTAATCACCGTCCTCGACCGGAGTGAATTCCAGCTCGGAACCTTCGACCAGGACCACGAAGGATGTGACCTCTTCGAGAGTGCCTTGGACCGAGGTCACCACCCCGCGCACGGTGCCCGACGTCTGGTTGCAGGCAATGAGGGAGATGGTCATGAGGATGGTGGCCAGGGTCTTCAAACGGTCGGCTCAGGAGGCTCGGAGACTGGTCTCGAGATTCTCCCACTCCCGCTCCTGACGAGTCCATCGGAACCAGATCACCGCGATGGTCCCCCAGAGCAGGAGGCCACCGCCGAGTTTCATGATGACCCCGGCGATGGTCTGGTCGGCCACCGCGGTGAGACCGTAGACCAGGGCAGCGTCGCCGTAGACCGGGTAGATCGCCACCGAGGAGAAGGTCAGAAACGATGCCGGGATGGTGGGCAGCAGCGACTGGAGGAAGAGATAGAACATCTGCCCGGGGGGAGGGAGCCGGGGTATGGCCGGGGTCGGTGAGAACACCGGCAGCCACATCAGGATCGAGACCCCGAACAGCCAGGCGTGCACCAGGAGGTGAGGAGGGCCGCCCTGGAGCATCACCGCCACCAGGTCGGGCCAATGGATGATGATGAAGGTCGAGTTGAATAGGACGAAGGCGGGGACCGGGCGGGCCAGAGGCCTGATGAACCGGGCGACCTTGGGATGGCCGAGCGTGACGTCGGCGAGCCACCGGGGGATCCCACGGAGCATGAGCGGCGGGATGACGAGGGCGATCAGCATGTGCTCGACCATGTGCACCGTGAACAGCGAGGTCTCGCCGATGTCGTGGAGCGGCCAGCCCGATACGGCCCAAAGAGCGAACACAGCCCCGTACCACCGCCACTTCTGACCGACGGTGGCCGGGGGGGCATCCGGGGCGATCACCGGTCGCAACCGGCGATCGGCGTACCAGTAGCCGACGGCGAGGACGAAGGCGAGGGCCCAGACGTCGGGGTGAGGGTGCCAGGCGGGCAGCATCTCACCCACCCCTGATCGCAATGACCCCGAGCGCGGTGAGGACGATGGTGTAGAGGGCTCCGGCCAGGATGAAACCGCCGGTGAAGAACCGGCTCAGGGTCGACTTCTCGAAGCGGAGATGCATGTACCAACCCACCACGATGACGAATTTGAGGACGGCCAGGGCGACCAGGAGCAGCGTGTTGATCATGCCGAGGTCGTAAGCCTGGTTGATGTAGAACATCGCCACCTCGACCGCGGTGAGCACGGCGAGGAGAACCGCGATCTTCCAGTATTGGGCCGGGCTCGGGTGATGGATGTGCTCGGGACTGCTCATGCCGGGGGCACGGAGAGGAGATAGACGACGGTGAAGATCACGATCCAGATGATGTCGACGAAGTGCCAGTAGAGACCGACCAGCTCCAGATTCAGACCCTGTTTGTCGCTGAGTCCACCCCGACGACGCGAGATCCCCCACAGTGAGAGGAGCATGATCACACCGATCGCGACGTGGGTCCCATGAAAGCCGGTCAGGACGTAGAAGGCGGACGCGGCCGGATTGGTGCTGAGCTTCATGTCGAAGTTCACGACGAACTCGGTGAACTCGAACACTTGACCCCCGAGGAACACCGATCCGAGCGCAGCGGTGGCGAAGAGCCAGGTCCGGGCCCCATTGTGGTCCTCCCGGCTCTGGGCGTTGTGGGCCAGAACCATGGTCAGCGAGCTCATGAGGAGCACGAACGAGCTGACCGATGTGAAGGGGATGTCGTAGATCTCCGATGGGTAGACACCCGAGAACCCGGCCCGGTTGGAGTAGAGCAGGTAGTTGGAGATGAGGGCCCCGAAGAAGAGGAACTCGGAGCTGAGGAACAGCCACATCCCCAGCTTGCGGTTCTCGACGCCGGTCGACTCGTGCTCGGGGTGAGCATGCTCCAGTGCCGACTCTTGGGCCAGCTCAGCCACGATCGACCGGCTCCATTTCTCCCCCCGTAGGGGGGAGTCCCGGCGAAGAGATCGCCTCGTCGTGCTCGTCGTGCTCGTCGTGGTCCTCGTGGGGCTCCTCGAGCGGCTCGATGGCCCATCCGATGATGGCGGCCAGCGAGATGATGAGGCCGATCCCGATCATCGCCTTACCCCAGAGCGCCTCGTGGTAGATCACGCCGTAGAACATGACAGGTAAACCCAAGGCGAAGAAGAAGGGGAAGTAGGAGGGGTTGGGGAGATGTATCGGTGACTCGGGGTAGAGCTGCTCGTGCTCGATGGCGGCGACGATCTCGTCGGCGTCCTCCTTGCGCACCGCCCGGCCCTCCTCGTCCTCCTCGTACTTGAGATGCCAGAAGTGGTCGAGACTGGTGACCACGGGAGGGACGGCGAAGTTGTACTCGGGTGTCGGGTTGGGGGCCATCCACTCGATGGTGCGGGCATCCCAGGGATCGAGACCGGACGCCTGGCCCCGCCGGCGGCTGGTGAACCAGTTGATCATGAAGACCAGGATGGAGAGGGCGATGATGAAGCCGCCCACGGTGACGGCGACGTTCCAGGGCTCGAGACCGGTTTCCGGGGCGTACTTCCAGGTTCGTCGCACCATGCCCTGCAAGCCGAGCCAGTGCATCGGGCCGAAGGTGAGGTTGAACCCAAGGATCATCAGCCAGAAGTGGGTCTTGCCCAGCCGCTCGTTCATGACCCGGCCGGTGATCTTGGGGAACCAGTAGTAGAGCCCTCCGAAGAGGCCGAACACGGCGCCGCCGAAGATCACGTAGTGGAAGTGGGCCACGATGTAGTAGGTGTCGGTCTGCTGCCAGTCGGAGGGGACCACGGCATGGGTCACCCCGGAAAGGCCGCCGATGGTGAACATGGCAACGAACCCGATGGCAAACAGCATCGGCGTCGTGAGACGTATTCGGCCCATCCACATGGTGCCCAGCCAGTTGAAGATCTTGATCCCGGTCGGGATGGCGATGGTCATCGTGGCCAGGCCGAAGGCGGCCTGGGCGACCGGGGTGATCCCCGAGGCGAACATGTGGTGGGCCCAGACCCCGAAGCCGAGGAAGGCGATGGCGGCCCCGGCGAACACCACTGCCGAGTAGCCGAACAGCGGTTTCCGGGAGAAGGTGGGCAGGATCTCGGAGACGATCCCCATGGCGGGGAGGATCAGGATGTAGACCTCGGGGTGGCCGAAGAGCCAGAAGAGGTGCTGCCAAAGGATCACGTCACCACCAGCCTGGGCGGCGAAGAACAACGACCCGAACTGACGGTCGAAAGTGACCATGAACAGGGCAACGGCGATGATGGGCAGGGAGAAGAGGAGGAGGAACGAGGTGATGGTCGTCATCCAGGCGAACACCGGCATCCGGAGCAGACGCATCCCCTTGGCCCTCAGGTTGAGCACGGTGACCAGGAAGTTGACCGCCGACACCAGGGAGGCGAGACCGACGATCTGGAGGCCGAGCGCCCAATAGTCCATCGCCGTCCCCGGGGAGTACAGGGGGCCGGCATTGGGCTGGTAGCCGAACCACCCCCCGTCGGGCGAGTCGGCAAGGAAGTTGAAGCTTCCGGGCCCACCTCCGGGGGCCAGGTTGCCGTCGAAGCCGCCTACTCCGTCGACACCGATCGGCGCCGCCGACGTGCCGAAGATGAAGGTGGAGTAGAGGAAGATCCCCCCGAAGAAGAAGATCCACCAGGAGAGGGCGTTGAGACGGGGGAAGGCGACGTCACGGGCCCCGATCAGCAGCGGGAGCAGGTAGTTCATCAGCGCCGCTCCGGTCGGCATCACGAAGAGGAAGATCATCGTGGTGCCATGCATGGTGAACAGGGCGTTGTAGGCGCCCGCGGTGAGGAACTCGGCGTTGGCCTGTGAGAGCTGGATACGAAGCAGAAGCGCCTCGATGCCACCGATGATGAAGAAGGAGAACGCGGCATAGCCGTACATGATCCCGATCTTCTTGTGGTCGACAGTCGTGATCCACGACCAGAGACCGCTCGTCGAACTGGGACGACGGAAGATGGTGGTGGTGGGGCGTTCGGCGGTGGCGGTCATTCCAGGCTCTCCAGCCACACGATGAGAGCGTCGATCTCGGCCTCTGTCAAAGCGAGGTCAGGCATGAAGCTGCCCGGTTTGGCACTGGGTGGGTCGGCCAGCCACTCCTTCAAGGCCGTTTCCCGGTCCTGTCCCTCCTCGGGGAAGATGGCGCCGGCGAACACGTTCCTCGAGGCGAAATGGGTCAACTCGGGGCCGTTGAAGGAGGCGCGTTCAGTTGGCCCGAGGACCTCTTGCTCGAGGCGGACGGTGTGACACTGGGTGCACCCCTTCGCGTCGAACAACTCGAACCCCTCAAACCCCTCATCGCCTTCGACAGGTGTCGCCGCCGTGGTCTGTTGTGCCGCCAGCCACGCCTCGAACTCGGCCGGCTCCAAGGCCTGGACCCGGGCGCGCATCAGGGAGTGGGAGAGACCGCAGAACTCGGCGCAGTGGCCCCAGTACTCGCCCGGCTCGTCGGCCTGGAGCCGGAGCAAGGTGGTCTGACCCGGGACCAGGTAACGCTTGCCGTTCAGAGCGGGGATCCAGAAGTTGTGCAGGACGTCGTCGGAGGTCATCACGGCGCACACCTCCTGTCCGGCCGGGATCACCATGACGTTGGCGGTGTCGATCTCGGCGTCCGGATAGTGGTACTCGAACCACCACTGGTGCCCGGTCACCTGGATCTCCATCGCATCGGCTCCGCACTCGGTGAGGTCGAACACGGCCGCGGTCGATGGCACCGCGATACCGGCCAAGATCAAGGCGGGGATGATGGTCCACGCGATCTCGAGCTTGGGGCTGCCGTGGAGCTGTTTCGCCTCTTTGGCCCCGGCCCGGTCCCGGAACAGGAACACAGCAACGAAGATTGCCCCCTGGACAAGGATGAACACGGCGACCGCGATCCAGAACACGGGCCAGAACAGGTTGTCGATCCGCTCGGCAAACGGCCCGGCCGGCTCGAAGGTGGTGAGGGGCGCATCTTCGATCCCGATCAGCGAACAGGCGCCAAGCAGGAGTGCGGCGCCGATGAGGACGCCAAGGCGGATCAGGCGGTGACGGGACCGGGCCATCGGCTTCGCATCATACGGACTCCCCCAACCACCGACCAACTTCGGGGTCCGGGTCCCGTTCTGTGCGGGTTTTCCGCGCGTCTTGTCGCGCGAACCCGCACAGAAAGATGGTCAGCCGCTCACCCCTTCGATGGCGGCGGTGAGCTCGGCGTCGGATGCGGCCCCCTCGAACGAGGCGGAGACCACGCCGTCGGAGTCGACGACGAAGACCCAGGGCTCCGAGGGCAGACCCCACTCGGAGGTGGCCGGGACCACGGTCAACTCGTCTTGTGAGACCTGGAGGTCCTCGTAGATCTCGACATGGACGAACCCGACTTCCGGATAGTCGGAGCGCAGTGCTTTGACCTGGTCGAGGAGCGGGCCGCAAGCCTGGGACGTGCAGAAGGCAGGAGTGGCGAACACGATCACCGACGGCGAGCCGCCGGACACGGCATCGGCGACACTCAGCTCGTACATCGCCGGATCGGGCTCGGGATCCGAGGTGATGACCGAGAGGTCGGGGAACTCCTCCGAGGTGCGGGTCTCCGAGGCCGGGGCCTGCTCTCCCGGCTCGATCAGCGGTGGGTCCTCCGCGGTCACCAGGCCGATCGGCCCCGCTGTCGCCAGCCCCTCAGCATCGATAGTGGCCTGATAGGTGGCCGCTTCGGGAAGGCTCACCGTGGCCACGTAGAGGCCCCGCACGTCCGGAATGGTCCAGATGAACTCGAGGGGGTAGGTCTCGAGGGGTGCGCCGTTCTCGTCCCGGATGGTCACCGAGGCCGGCCGGTCGGGAGCGGCGAGGAACTCGTCGGTCTCGGGGTCGATCAGGGCGAACAGAACCCGCTGCTCCCCCACCCCGATGCTCCCGTTGCTCGAGGCGACCAGCGCGAAAGGCACGACCTCGTCGGAGCCACAAGCCGCAATCAGCAGGGCCATTCCGAGCAACGCGGGGATCGCCTTTCTCATCGAACCAACACGTCGAGCATGACCGAGGCGAACAGGGCGGAGAGGTAGACCGTCGAGGTGGTGAACAGCCGCATAGCGTCCTCCGGACGTCTGAAGACCCGCCACGTGTCCCAAAGGAACCAGGCGCCGAGGACGACGGCGGCCACGAGATAGATCCACCGCATCCCGGCGACCGGGACGAGAAGCAGGCTCACCGCCACCATCAGACCGGTGTAGAGCAGCATCTTTCGAGTGGTCGCCTCGACGCCGGCGACTACCGGGAGCATGGGCACACCGGCCCGCTCGTAATCGTCCTTGTACCGGATGGCCAGGGCCCAGAAGTGGGGAGGGGTCCAGTAGAAGACGACCAGGAACAGCACCCAGGCCGGTAGGGCGAGCCCGCCGGTGACGGCGGCCCAGCCGACCAGGGCCGGCGCCGCGCCAGCCGCACCACCGATCACGATGTTCTGGGTGCTGGTCCGCTTCAGGCTCAGTGTGTAGACGAACACGTAGAAGAGGAGGGCGGCGGTCGAGATCACAGCGGCCAGGAGGTTGGTGGCTACCCAGAGGAAGGTGAATCCGGCGACACCGAGCACGATGCCGAAGATCAGGGCATTGACCGGGGCGACATCCTGACGGGCGAGGGGGCGGGCCCGGGTCCGTCGCATGATCTGATCGATGTCACGGTCGACATAGTTGTTCAGGGCATTGGCCCCACCAGCGGACAGGGAGCCCCCGATCAAAGTCGCCAGCACCAGCCAGGTCCCGGGCCAGCCCCCGGCGGCCAGCACCATCGAGGGCACGGTGGTGATCAGCAAGAGCTCGATGATCCGTGGTTTGGTCAGGGCAAAGTAGGAAGCGACCCGGGATCGCGCTTTGCTCGTGGCCGCCATGGGGTCTGTGATCAAAGGGACGGCCATCTCGTGGCCCTCAGCTGACATCGGTCCCCTCCTCGGATGCGGCCATCCTCTCCTTCTCGGCAGCAGACCGCTTTGCCTTCTTCTCCGCCCAACGCAGGGCGAGGATGGCGAGAACCGCCGGGAGCACGAAAACCCCCACCTCGTCGATGCCCCAATAGTGCGCAAGAACCACGATCACCCCGCAAGGATCAGCAGACCAAGTGTGGTCAGGGCAACCATAAGGAGAAGCATCGCATACTGAGAGCGGACCGCCTCCTTCCCGAAGTCGCCGAGCGCCCGATCGTGTGCCAGGACCACTCCAAGCACGTGCCCGGTCACGATCACCGCCACCTGGGCGTACCAGACCGGCTCCGCAGCGGTGATGAAGAAGTCGACCTTGCGATCGGCGGTGCCGAACAGATCCCAGCCGAGGGCGAAGGGGTCCGACACCGCGGCGATCAGCTGCTGACCCTCGAAGATGATCAGCGTCAGGTAGTGGGCCAGGGCATAGGCGAGAGCGATCGGGACCAGGGTGTGGGCGAAGCGCATCGCCACCCGGGGCGCAGTCCAGTCCCCGCCCACCATCCGGGCAGCCACCCAAGAAGCGAGCCAGTAGGCGAGCCCAATCATCAGGACGCAGCCAATCAGAAGCAGGGTCTCCCCGAGCATGGTCTGGCCGAAGTCGCCCATCAGGCCGCGGAACGACTCGGTGGCCGACGCCCCGTCATAGGTCACGGTGCCGATGGCCACCACCACGAAGGCGGGCAACCCCCGCCAGGCGGGAAGCACAGTGAGCGCCCGTAGCCAGCCCCTCCATACCAGACGCCCGTCGTCGCGACGACCAAGGGGCGAGATCGATGAGATGAGGCGGTTGTAGGGGGTGAACAGGTCGAACACTGCCAGCCCGGTCTCTCGCCCCGAGTAGGCCATCAGCCCGACGAGCAGAAGGGTGTAGGCCAGGGCCGCCAAGCCCAATGTCGTTGGGCTGCCCGAGTCGGGGTTGACCAGTTCCAGCCAGGTGAAGGCGACGAAGAGCACGGCGGCGGGCCAGATCCCGAGACGGTCGAGGAGGCCGGTCCGTTCCCCGCGGCCGGCGCGCAACACCCGGCCCAGCGATCGCCACGGGTTGATGTCGGTGTACCAATCACCGACCACAGCCCCGGCGAACGGGACGACCAACCAGAACACCACCCAGACCAGTACCGGGGCGATTGTGGGCCTTGTGGGATCGGTCTCGAGGCCGAAGAGAGGTGGGATGAGCTGACCGATCACCAGGAGCAGGGCGATGACGCCCAGGACGGGCAAGACCCAGCCGCCGCGCACCGTGAGACGAGCCGGGTCGTGACGCGGCCCGTCCTGGAGCCGTGGCTCGGGCCAGAGGACGGCCAGCGCCACGAAGCTTATGACCAGGACCACCCCGGCCCCCACCACGAAATAGCTGAGTGGGACGGGCAGGTCGAGCCTCCCCCCAATCCCGTGAGCCAGCGCCACCCCGGGGAACGCCATGAGGAGGAAAACGGCCAGGGCGAGGGCGGGCCAGACCCGTCTGGCACCGGCCACCGTCAGGGGGTGACTTCGAGCTCGAAGAGCAGGGTGTGACTCGACTCGAGCTCGACCTCGAAGATGCCGGGCACCTCGGCTGTCAGCGCGATCTCGACCGGAACACCGGCGGTGACTGGAAAGAGAAGGTCGTATCCGTGGACATGGATCTCGTCGTCGACGTCGCTGAGGACCCGGACCAAGACTTCGTCGCCCACCGCGAACGTGAATCGCCCGGGACCGACTACCTGACCGCCTTCGTAGTAGACGTCGATCGGGATGGTCGTGGTCGCGGCCAGATTGGTCGTCGTCGCCTCGGTTGTGGTCGTGGGTGCCACTGTCGTGGTGGTTGGTGATGTCGTGGTGGTGGTGCTCGACGTAGTCGTGGTTGCGGCCGGGTCACCCCCGCAGGCTGTGATCAGCAGCACCAAACCGGCGAGCATCGCAATCCTGGTGCGCATGCGACGACGGTAGATATCCCCCGTCACAATCGGCCATTCCGCATAGGCTCCCCCGATGCGATGGGTGAGGCGAATCCTGATCGTTATTCTCGTCCTCGCAGTCGGTCTCGCAGTGTTCGGCTTCTTCCTGGTCCGCCGCTCGTTCCCCCAGGTCGAGGGAGAGCTCGAGGTGGCCGGACTGGAGGAGCAGGTGGAAGTGGTCAGGGATGCCGACGGGGTACCCCACATATTTGCCGGCACCTCCCACGATCTCTTCTTCGCCCAAGGCTATGTCCATGCTCAAGACCGGTTCTGGCAGATGGACTTCTGGCGTCACATCGGCGCCGGACGACTTGCCGAGATGTTCGGTGACAGTCAGGTCGAAACCGACATGTTCCTTCGCTCGCTCGACTTCACGGGATTGGCGGAACAAGAGCTGGCCATGCTCGACGAAGAGCATCGAGGCGTCCTCGAGGCATATGCGGCCGGAGTCAACGCCTACCTCGACACCCACAGCCCGTCACAGATCAGCCTGGAGTACGGGATATTGCCCCTGCAGGCGTCGGGCTATGAGATCGAGCCATGGACCCCGATCAACACGCTGACCTGGGGAAAGGTGATGTCCTGGGACCTGAGCTGGAACCTGCTCCAGGAGGTCGACCGGGCCACCCTCAGCATCGACCATCCGATGGAGACCATCGAACAGCTCTATCCGGCATATCCGGAGTCCAATCCGGTGATCGTTCCCTCGGACCAGGCCACTAGCGCCGAGCCATCAAGGCCGGCCATCCCCGGCGGGGCCGTGACCGCACTGGCCGACGCCGGTGACAGGGCGAGGGCTGCCTGGAATCTGACCGGGGGTGGCTTCGCGGGGATCGGTTCCAACAACTGGGTGATCGGTGGGTCACACACCGAATCTGGTCTCCCGGTACTGGCCAACGATCCGCACCTCGCCATCCAGATGCCCTCGATCTGGTACCAAAACGGGCTTCATTGCACCGAGGCCACCGACGAGTGCCCCTACCAAGTGATGGGGTTCTCCTTCGCCGGGACCCCGGGCGTGGTCATCGGGCACAACGACCGGATCGCCTGGGGGGTCACCAACCAGTCGGTCGACACCGAGGACCTCTTCATCGAAAAGATCAACCCGGACGACCCGTCCCAGTACGAGTACCAGGGGGAATGGGTCGACATGGAGATTCGCCCCGAGACCATCGTGGTGGCAGGCGGCGACGACATCACGTACGACGTGATGGTCACCCGTCACGGCCCGATCATCTCCGACACCTACTTCGAGGAGCCGCCGTTCGTGGGCTCCTCCCTGGATCTTCCGGAAACCTATGCCGTGTCCTTCGCCTGGCAGACGCTCCAACCCTCGACCCTCATCGAGGCGCTCGTCGGCGTCAACCAGGCCGGCGACTATGAGGAATTCCGGTCGGCTCTGTCCAAGTGGGACATCGCCGCCCAGAATGTGGTGTACGCCGACATCGACGGGAACATCGCTTATCAGTCGACCGGTGAGGTCCCGATCCGCGCTTCGGGCGACGGCTCGTGGCCGGTGCCGGGCTGGACTGGTGATCACGAATGGACCGGTGTCGTCCCCTTCGAGGAGATGCCCCGGCTGTTCAACCCGCCCCGGGACTACATCGCCACCGCCAACAACCCGATCCTCACCCCGGGCAGCGAGCCCTTCTTCAGCTCCGACTCAGACCTTGGCTATCGGGCGGCCCGAATCCAAGAGCTGATAGAGAGCAACCCGGCCGGCTACTCGACCGCATCGGCCCACGAGATGCAGATGGACAACCGGGACGACGGAGCCCCCAACCTGATCCCTCACTTGATGGCTATCGGCGCGGATGACGCTGCAGTCACCGAGATCCAGGAGGTGTTTGCACCGTGGTCCGAGGGGCCGAACGCCTTCCAGGCCGGCCCCGACTCGCCCGGGGCCGCCGCCTATCAGGCGGTTTGGACCCACCTCCTCCGTCTCGCCTTCCACGACCAGCTACCCGAGGACTCCTGGCCCGAGGGGGGAAGTCGTTGGTTCGAGATCGTTCGGGTCCTGTTGGAGAAGCCCGATGACCCCTGGTGGGACGACATCACCACCGATGCCGTCGAGGACCGCGACGCCATATTGGGGCGGGCCATGGTCGATGCCCACGAAGAGTTGACCGGGATGCTCGGCGCCGACCCGACAGCATGGAGGTGGGCGGACCTCCACATCGCCCAGTTCGAGAATCAGAGCTTCGGCCAATCGGGCATCGCCCCCATCGAGTGGCTGTTCAACCGGACCGCGCCGGCGAGTCTCGGGGGCAGCGCCGACATCGTCGACGCGGTCGGGTTCTACCCGCCTGAGGGATACGTCGTCGACTGGATCCCCTCGATGCGGATGGTCATCGACCTGGCCGACTTCGGCGCCTCCACCTCGGTGAACTCCACGGGTCAGTCCGGCCACGCCTTCCACCACCACTACGACGACATGATCGAGCCCTGGGCCGAAGGCGACCAAAACCCGATGCGCTGGACCCGGGACCAGATCGAAGAGGGGGCTGAGGGGACGCTGGCCTTGGTGCCCGCAACCTAATGCAGGGCGTCACACATGTGTGACGTGCTGCATTCGGTTCAGGATGAGGCTCAAACGTTATGCACTGCGTCACATATCCGTGACGCGGTGCATTAGGTTTGCGGTCCCTCACCACCCTCGGGAGGCGCCGGTGCCGGGAAGGCGGGCGTCCTGGCGGTAGGGGAAGACTTCGATGAGCTCGCCGGAGCGGATGCGATCCTGAATCGCCTTCCAGGCCTCGACCCCGAATAGGTCGGCGTGGTGATCGAAGAACACCTGACGCAGGTCCGGAGCCAGCCCGAGAAAGGCCTGATGCTCCTCCGGGAACACGTCCCGGTCCCCCACCGGGTACCAGGGGTCGGAGAGCAGCGCCTCGGTCTCGTCACGAGGAGCCGGCATCTCCCGAAAGTTGATCGCGGTGAGAGAGCTCAGCTCGTCGTAGTCGTAAAAGACGACCCGGCCGTGACGGGTGACTCCAAAGTTCTTGGGCAGAAGGTCGCCGGGAAATATGTTGGTCGAGGCCAGGTCCTTGATCGACTGGCCGAAGTCGACCACCGCGTCCGCCGCCGCGGGCCGGGCGGCCTCCCGCACATAGATGTCGAGGGGGACGACCCTCCGCTCGACGTAGACATGGCTGATGATCACCGAGTCACCTTCGAGCCGGACCGTGCCCGCCGCCTCGGAGAGCAACTCGTCGAGCACCTCGTCGGAGAAACGGGATCGATGGAACTCGAGATGTTGGAAGTCCTGGACGTCCATCAAACGGCCAGCCCGATCGTGCTGGAAGACGAGCCGGTACTTGCCCATGACACTGCGTCGGGTGGTCCGCTTCGGCGGGGGAAACGTGTCCCGGATCACCTTGAAGACGTCGTCATACCCGGGCATGGTGAACACAATCATCACCAAACCCCTCGTCCCAGGGGCCAGCTCGAACTGCTCCTCGGTCGACCTGAGATGCCGCAACAGGTCCCGGTAGAGCTCGGTCTTCCCGTGCTTGTTCTGCCCGACCGCGATGTAGATCTCGGCCACCCGCTTGCGAGGCATCAGACGACGTAGGAAACGAACCAGGTCGTAGGGCCGGGCGACATCGACATGGAAATACGATCGGGTGAAGCTGAACACGATCGAGGCCTCGTTCTCGGTCAGAAGCACGGCATCGACGAAGACACCGTCGTCATCATGACTCAGAGCGATGATGAGCGGGATCCTGTGTGATCCGGCATAGAGCAGCCCGACGATGTACGCCGACTGGCCCCGATAGAAGACGGTCCGGACCACTTCGGCCTTGCCCACGGAGGCGAGGGCACCCGGCTGACTGAGCCGGGCGCCGATCCGGGCCGCCACGGCTTCGGCGTCCTCATCGAGCCGGGCATACGGGACGGCATGTGCGAACGTGGTCAGGATGTCCCGCACCAACCCCGTGGTGGTCTCCCTGCGGTCGAAGGTGAGGTAGACCGGGTCCCGTGAGGGGATCGGCGGGCTGTCGAAGTCGGAGTCGACGAACTCGACATGCTCGGCCACCCCGACGGTGTTGAAGACGCGCCGGGTAACCGAGTTGTAGAAGGTCTCGGCGAGCTCCCAATCCTGACGATCCGAGATCAGACCCGAGAATACCGCTTTGATCGCCACCCAGACCAGCGGGTCGTCGGCCCGGGGACCGAGCAGGTGGCTGACCGAGTCCATGACTCGGTCGATGACGATCCTGTACAGCCGGAGCCGTTCCACCGCATCACTTTGCATGCCCGGCCAGTCGCGCTCCTCGAACCGGCGCGGGGCGCGCTGGTTGATGGCCCGGAACCGGGTCACGTACTCCTCGAAGCCCTCGAGGATGTGATTGGCGCCGAGGTTGGAGAGCCGACTGTCGGTCAGCGGGCCGGTCGACGACCTTCGCTCAGCCGACAAAAGCGGCGATCACTTCGACGACCCGATCCGGATGGGTCCAGGGTGCTTCGTGACGCACCCCGACGAGCTCGACCACCTTCGCATTGCGCAAGGCGCCGGCTAACTCGTATTGCCAGGCGGGCGGCACCAGCTCGTCCATGGTCGGGATCACCACCAGCGTCTCGGCTTCGATGCGGCCGATCCAGGGGCGGGAGTCGAAACGGAGCAGGGCCAGGGTGGCTTGGGCGCCGGCGTCGACGTCGCGACGATGGGTCTCCTCCCACAGCCAACGAGCGTGCCGCTCCTCGACCGCCCCGGTGAATCGAAGGTACAGCGATCGGACCTCGGGGGTGCCCAGCCCGGTCAGACGCTCCCAGGCCCGGGCCAGCACCGCGCCCAGGGCCCGAAGTGCCCGATGGGGCTGGGGATGGTGGGTGAAGGTGGCAATCAGAGTGAGACGGTCGACCCGGCGGGGATGACGGTGGGCGAAGGCCTGGGCGATGGCGCCACCCATCGAGTAGCCGACCACCGAGACCTGGCCCACCCCGATGGCGTCGAGAACCCCGGCCATGTCGTCGGCCAGGTCCTCGACCTCGAATCGGTCCCGGGCCAGCGGGGCCAGCCCGTGGCTCCGGTGGTCGACCATGATCACCCGGTATTTCTCCGCCAAGGCGGGGCCGATGTGGTACCACTCCGCCAAGGACGAGCCGGCCAGCCCGTGGATGAGCAAGAGCAGCGGCGCTCCCTCGGGGCCCGCCTCTCTGACGACGAATTCCTGGTCGCCGACGAACACGGTCCGCCCTGCACTGCGCCAAGGGTGCTGCTGCGGCGGGCGGAAGCGGGGGCTGACCGTCGGGGCGAACGCCCTCCAAACGACGAGGACGACCAGGATCCGTCTCAGCAACTTCACGACACCTCCTCCCCGGTCGTGACGAAGATCAGCTCCTCGACCGGACGTCCGGCGACGAGATGCTCGTCGATTATGCGGTCCAGTGTCTCCTCTGTGAGATGGGCGTACCAGGTGCCCTCGGGGTAGACCACGCAGATCGCCCCCTGTTCACAGATGCGGAGACAGTCCACCTTGCTGCGGAGAACCGAGCCCTGGCCGGGCTCGACCGGAATCGGCTCTGCCTCCGGTTTCCCGGACCACGTGGGGGGCGCCGAGGCCAGGTCCAGGTCTTTCAGCCTGCGCTTGAGATGGCTCCAAAGGGCATTGGTGACCTCGCGGGTTTCGCAGCGCGGCGTGGTCTGGTTGGCACACAGGAACACATGCCTCTCCACCCGGGGAATGGACAGGGCCTCGGTGATGGCCTCGAGACGCTCCTCGGGGTTCACGGGGTAACAGCGATTCCGGAGCCCTGCATGACGGTCCCGATCAGCGCGGAGCCGGGCACCGTCTGGAAATACTCGCCGGCTCGGTCCGGAGGGGCCGAGACGAGCAGCCCGCCGGAGGTTTGAGCATCGGCAAGGAGCTTCAGACCTTCCTCGTCGACCTCGGACTCGACGAAGTCGAGGATGGACTTCAGGTTTCGCTGCGAGCCTCCGGCCCACATCCCCTGGTCCAGCAGCTCCCGGACCCCTTCGAAGACGGGGATCCGACCCAGCGAGACCGTCGCCCCCACTCCCGACGCCAGGCACATCTCGCGCAGATGTCCGAGCAGGCCGAACCCGGTCACGTCGGTGGCGGCGGTGGCGTTCCCGGCCAGGGCCGCCCCGGCCACGTCATTGAGGGTGGTCATGGACTCAATCGCTCGCTGTGCCAGCTCGGGTGGGCACTTACCGCGCTTGATGGCAGTGGTGATGATGCCGATGCCCAGGGGTTTGGTGAGGATCAGCCGATCGCCGGCGCGGGCTCCCGAGTTGGGAAGGAAGGAGTCGTCGCCCACGGTACCGGTCACCGCAAAGCCGTACGTGGGCTCCGGGCTGTCGATCGAATGCCCGCCGACCACCGTGCAGCCGGCCTCCTCCATCACCTCCAGACCGCCGGAGACCACCTCGCCGGCGATGTCGAAGTCGAGCTTGTCCCGGGGCCAGGCCAGGTACTGGAGAGCCGTGAGCGGGGCGCCACCCATCGCATAGACGTCACTCAAGGCGTTGGCAGCGGCGATCCGGCCCCAATCCCGCGGCTCGTCGACGACCGGGGTGAAGATGTCGACCGTCTGAACCAGGGCCCGGCCATCGCCCAAGGAATAGACCCCTGCGTCGTCGGAGGAAGACACTCCCACCAGCAGATCGGGGTGCGTGCTCGCCCCATGCCCGTTCACCGTGCTCAGCACGCGGGCCAGCTCGTCAGGCCCGAGCTTGCATGCGCAGCCGGCGCCGTGGGAGTACTCGGTGAGACGCACCTCGCTCATATCGAAAAGATAGCCCCGGGCCGTGTCCAGCCCTCCAGGTAGCCCCGAGCCCCCAATTAGCCTTCGCCGACTCATGACCGAAGAACCGACTTTCCTGACTCCGGCCGCCTTCGAGAAGATGGGTGAGGAGCTGGAGCAACTGAAGACCGCCGGGAGGCGGGAGATCGAAGAGCGGATCGCCGAGGCCCGCTCCCACGGCGACTTGCGGGAAAACGCCGACTACGACGCGGCCAAGAACGACCAGGGCCTGATGGAGGCGCGGATCCGCAAGCTCGAGTACCTGTTGAACACCTCGGAGGTCAGAGAGGTCACCGACACGGGACGGGTCGAGATCGGGTCTGTCGTGACCGTCGTCGACTCCGACGGTGACGAGCTCGACTATTTCGTCGCTCCCCAGGAGAACAAGGTATCGGGCTTGCTCCTCGCTTCACCGACCAGCCCTCTGGGCGAGGCACTTCTCGGTGCCACCATCGGCGACGAAGTCTCCTACAAGGCTCCGGCCGGAACCTTCAGCGTGTCCGTGAAAGCGGTGCGCCCATACGAAGGGTGACCACTCGGGCTGGTTAGCCTGACGCCGGTTCTCCGTCCGAGGGTTACCGGTGAGACTCCGACTAAGACGACCCCGTCAGCTTGCCCGCGATCTCCTTGCTGCCGCGCGTCGGGATCACGAGGAGGTAGCCGACTATCTCGAGACCCACGGGGAGGAGTGGGAGGCTCTGGCCGAAGCCGCACCCGGCGACGCCGCCGACGTCCTCGAACAGCTGACCGAGGAGGACGCAGCCGGTCTCCTCTCCGAGCTCGAGCCCGAAGAGGTGGCCGACATCCTCGAGCAGATCTCGCCGGAGCTGGCGGCCGAGTTGGTCGAGGAGGTCCCGATCGAGGAGCTGACAGCGGCGGTCAGCGAGATGACCGGGGAGGCCGCCGCCGACCTTCTGGGAGAACTGGACGACGAGGTCACCGAAAGTGTGCTCGCCCTTCTCGACGACCGGGCCGAGGAGGAGATCAGACGCCTCCTCGTCTATCCGTCTGACACCGCCGGCGGCCTCATGACGACCGAGGTGGCCGCCCTGCCCGTCGGGCTCACCGCCGGAGAGGCCATCGAGAGGATCCGACAGCTGCACGAGGAGTACGAGGACATCTCCTACGTCTACGTTGTCGATGACGCCAACCATCTCAAAGGAGTCATCTACTTCCGGGACCTGGTGTTCGCCCGTCCGGGGGCGAACCTCGACGAGGTGATGGTGCCCGATCCGGTCGCAGTTCGAGCCCTCACCGACCGGGAGGAGGTGGCCGAGATCAGTCAGAGGTACCGGTTGTTCGGGATCCCGGTCATCGACGACGACGGCCACCTTCTGGGAATGGTCACGACCGACGCAGTCATCGAGGCGGTCCAAGACGAGGCCACCGAGGACTTCGCGGCCGCGGTCGGCGCCGGTGTCGAGGAGACCGTGTACACCGACGTGACCAAGTCGTTCCGGTCCCGGGCCCCATGGCTGGTGCTCAACCTGGCTCTAGCCCTGATCGTTGCCTGGGTCATCGAAAGTCAGACGGGGATCATCTCGACCGAGCCTGTGCTCGCGGCCTTGATGCCGATCGTGGCCACCCTGGGCGGCAACGGAGGGATTCAGAGCTTGGCGGTGATGATCCGATCACTCGCCTCGGACGACGTGCCCCGCGCCCAGGTCAGCGGCATCTTGCTCCGCCAGGCAGGTGTCGGGTCTCTCAACGGGCTGCTGCTGGCGGTGGCCGCCGCTGCGCTCACCTACGTCCTGGTCGACTCCGGGGTGTTCGAGAGCGACTCCGATCCGCTCAACGTCGCCCTCGTCATAGGTCTCGCCTGTCTGGCCAACCTGGTGATCGCCACTCTGTCCGGGGCTGCGATCCCTTTGGTCCTGCGTCGTCTTGGGCTCGATCCGGCCCTGGCCTCCTCGATCCTGCTCACCCTGATCACAGACGTGGTCGGCTTCGGCGGCTTCCTCTTGGTGGCCGCAGCGCTGCTTTGACTCCTAGGACCCCGTTGACCCCGTTCCGGAGGGTCGGAGGGGGCGTTTTCTAGGGGCGCGAATTCCTCCTCCCCGGCTACGCCGGTGCTCCCCTCTTCGGGGGGAGAAACTCTCGTTGGTCAGCTTCCGATGACGAAGCCGGGGGTGCTGGCGAAGGGGCCGCGGAACTCGACGCTGGTCCCGTTCTGAATGCTGGCGAAGTGGTGCTGCTCGACGAGTTGGGTCTCGCCTTCCGTCCGCTCCGCCTCCGGCTTGCGGAAGGCGTCGACCGCTCCGGTGTCGTCGAAGACCTCGGCCCCGTAGGTGACAGTTTCGTCGTCCACCAGGCCGATCAGGAAGTTCTCGATGTCGACGTCGGTGTAGGCGCCGGGCGGGACGACGATGAACAACGTCTCCCCCGCATCCTCCGACACCCGGGCCACGATGTCGTAGTCGCTCACGGTCTCGCCGACCAGAGTCGTCGAAGTGCTCTCGCCACCGGCCACCACGGTGGTGGTGGTGGCCACATCTCCTCCCCCGGTGGTGGGGCTGGCAATGAGCGATGAGGTGGTGCTGAGATCCGTGGTTTCGTCGCCGTCGCAGGCGGCCACGCCGAGGAGGAGCAGGCCGGACAAGACGAAACGCAACGCCTTGGGTGAGTTCATGCGGTACAAACGTACCCCGGCCGCTCCGAGTTCCAAACACAGGGCCTTTCGTTAAGGTCCCCCTGATGTCGAGCAGACACGCGGCAGCAGTATTGGTCGCGTCCACACTGATCGCCGCGCTTTATGTCGTGAGCACACCCTCGAGGCCGGTCGAGGCTGCCGAGATGTGTCCCCCGGTGACCATGGACATCCTGTTCCCACCCACCACGCTGCCACCGGACACGACCGTCCCCCCGACAACGCTCCCCCCGGAGACCACAGTCCCGCCGACCACCGTCCCGGCCGAGACCACCACGACACCGCCTGCCACCACCACGTCCACAGCGCCAACCACGACATCGAGCACGGCACCACCCTCGACAGACACCACCACGACCACCGCTCCGCCGAGTACCACGACCACCGTCCCGGCGGAGACCACCACGACTTCGCCTGCCACCACAACCACACAACCACCGACGACCACAGCCACCACCCTCCCGCCACCACCGCCATGTGATCCGTTCCTCTACGACATGGC
>JBOGEV010000128.1:0-32198 GCA_050742015.1 Acidimicrobiia bacterium | reverse complement strand
GTGAAGTCGGTGGCGTTTCGGGTGATCAGGGACGAGACATTGGCGGAGGATGTCGTGCAGGACACTTTTGTCGGATTGTGGAGATCACCGGAGCGGTACGACCCGGCTCGCGGGTCGCTGCGCACATTTCTCCTGACCATCGCACACCGGCGCGCCGTCGACATCGTCAGATCGGAGGAGGCCCGGACCCGACGCGAGTCGAGGCCGCCCGATCCGGTCCACTTCGATCTCGAGGATGAGGTGTGGACCCGGCGCCTCTCCGATGACGTTCGGTCTGCCCTCGTCGACCTCACCGACGACGAGCGGGCGGCAATCTCCCTGGCCTACTTCGGGGGGCTCAGCTACGTCCAGGTCGCCCGCCGCCTCGGCGCTCCGGAAGGCACCATCAAGACCCGGATCCGCAGCGGGATGCGGAAGCTGGCGTCGTCACTCGAGGGGGTCCACTCCTGATGGAGCACGAACAGATCCTGGAATTGGTGCCTCTGTACGCCTTGGACGCATTGGAGGAGGCCGAGGCCGGCGAGGTGGAAGCACATCTGGAGACATGTGACGAGTGCATCGCCGAGCTCGCCCAGCATCGCACGGTGACGGCGGGGCTGATGGCGGACGATGCCGCCCCGACGCATGTCTGGGATCGGATCGCCGTCGAGATCGCAGAGCCCGACCCCTCCCCTGCGGTGGCCGTGCTCGAGGAGAGACGGCGTAAGGCGGGGCGCCGGGTGACCTGGTTTGCCTACGTAGCCGCAGTCGCGGCCCTGGTCCTCGGTGCGGTGGCCATCTTCCAGGCAGTAGCCGAGCCGACCGGGTCCGACGCGGTGCTCGCTGCAGCCGAGGCGGCCGCCGAGCAGCCGGGAGCGATAGTCGCCGACTTCACCACTGAGACCGGCATCGTGGGACGGGTTGTGTTGACTGCCGATGGCGAGGGCTTCCTGGTTCCCACCGATCTCGAGCCTCTGGGCGAGGATCGCACCTACCAGCTCTGGGTGGTCACGTCCGACGAGGTTGCGATCTCGGCCGGAGTCCTCGGTAGCGAGCCGGTGCCCTCTCGCTTCACCTGGAGCGGCGACCCGGCCGGGTTCGCTCTGACCCGCGAAGTGGCAGGAGGCGTGCCCAGCTCCGAGGGGGACATCGTCGCTGCGATCGAGCTTTGAGCCAGGTCGACCCGCATCTCTTCGTGATCTTCGGGGGGACCGGTGACCTCGCTCAGCGCAAGCTGATCCCATCTCTGTACCGGCTGATCGGTGAGGAGTCGATGGGGGACGGGTGTGTGATCCTGGGCGTTTCCCGTCAAGAACTGGGTGACGAGGGCTATCGGGATTGGGCGGAGAAGGCGTTGGTCGATGCCGGGTTGGGGGCGGATGAGGCAGGCAAGTGGTGCGCTGCCAACGTATATCACCAGCCGCTCGCCGAAGGCGAGGCCGCCTTCGCCGGTTTGCGGGAGAGGATCGAAGCCATCGAGGCCGGGCGAGGGCTTCCCGGGAACCGCGTTTTCTACCTGGCCATCCCTCCGGTCGCATTTGCTCCGACCATCCGCGGGTTGGGTAGCTCGGGCCTGAATCGTGGTGGCGGCTGGGCCCGCATCGTGGTCGAGAAGCCGTTCGGGACCGATCTCGAGACGGCGCGCGAGTTGAATCGTTTCCTCCTCACGCATTTCGACGAATCTCAGATCTATCGGATCGACCACTACCTGGGCAAAGCCACCGTCCAGAACCTGCTCACTTTCAGGTTCACCAACCCCATGTTCGAGCGTCTCTGGAACCGGGATCGGGTGGCGCGGGTCGAGATCACCGTGGCCGAGGACCTGGGCATCGGGGGCAGGGCGGGTTACTACGAACAGGCGGGGGTGGTCCGGGACATGGTGCAGAACCACCTCACCCAACTCCTCGCCCTGGTTGCCATGGAGCCGCCCAACGTGTTCGAAGCCGACCAGATCCGCGACGAGAAGGTGAAGGTGGTCGCCGCCGTGGCCCCGATCGAGGTCGGCGACGTCGTCTACGGTCAGTATGGGCCGGGGTCCGTCAGGGGCTCAGGGGTCGCGGGATATCACGAGGAGAAGGGTGTCGCCCCGAACTCGACGACCGCCACCTTTGCGGGGGTCCGGCTCTTCGTGGACACCTGGCGCTGGCAAGGCATCCCCTTTCTGCTCCGCACCGGGAAGCGCCTCCCGGAGCGATTCACGCAGATAGCGGTGACATTCCGCGAGCCGGCATTGTGTGTGTTCCACGGGAGGCGGGACGATTGTGTTCACGAGCCCGACGTGCTGCTCATCATCCTCGAGCCCGACGAAGGGTTCTCGCTCAGGTTCAACGTCAGGTCCCCCAATGATGAGGCGGCCATCGACACCCAGACACTGCACTTTCGATACTCGGACGTTTATGGGCCGCTGCGCGACGCCTACCAAACTCTGATATTGGACATCCTGGAGGGCGACCAGACCCTGTTCGTCAGGGCCGACGAGGTCGAGGCCTCGTGGCGGATTTACGACTCGCTCCTCGACCAGCGTCCGGCACCGATCACCTACGCGGCCGGGACCTGGGGCCCGCCCGAGCTGGACCAAGGGACCCCTCTCGGCGGCGAGGCCTGGATGCACCGCCGCGGCGCCGGCCCGCTCGCCGCCCGGGACTAGAGGTGGCTCGCCCTAGGAGCCGAACATCCCCTTCGCTTTGTCGGTGAGACCGCCGACGGCATCCGAGATGGCGTCGGTGTTCCCGGCGATGAGGTCCTCGAGTTTCTCCCCGACGCCACCGGGCAGCTTCTCCTTGAAGAAGTCCATTGCCGCCTCGGCTGCCCCTTGCGCCTGTTCGGCGGGAAGACCGGTCTTCTCCTGGATGGCTTGCATCAGCTCTTCCATGAGGGCCTCTCCTTCGTTCGCCTCGGCCCCGACCCTACACCGCGCGACCACCACGTTCTGTGACGATCATCTCACGCACTGTGGGGGCAACCTCCTCGGCGAACCGAGCGAGATGACCGGGGTCATCGGCCGACGTGATGAAGGTGTCGAACCCGTGGCCCAGCGCCAGGACGGTGAGCTCCTCCGCCCATTGGTCGACGGGCCCCCGGAGGACGCCGGACGAGGGCCCGTCCGTGATCGTCCCCGAGATGTTGAGGATGCGCCGGATCTCAGATGGGTCCCGTCCGGCGACGGTGGCCGCCTCATCGAGTCGGCTGCTCATGGTCGACAGCGTGGTGAGATCGTCACGAAGCGAGGGGACCCAGCCGTCGGCGAGCCGGCCCGCGATGCCGAGGGCCCGTGGCCCGTACACGCCGAGCCAGATCCCGATCGGATGCGACGGCACCGGCCCCGAATGGGCTCCAGACAGGTGATAGTGCACGCCCTCGAAGCGGAGTCCCCGGTCCCCACTCCACACCTTGCGGATCACCTCGATCGCCTCCTCGAGGGCGTCGAGGGACTCTCCCGGGCTGAGCCGGGTGCCGCCGTAGGCGTCGATGGCGTCCCAGAACGCCCCGGCGCCGAGACCGAGCTCGAAGCGACCACCGCTGAGGACGTCGATGCTCGCCGCGGTCTTGGCCATCACTGCCGGGGGTCGGAGGGGGAGGCAGGCGACGTCGGGGAAGAGACCGATGCGGGTGGTCGAGCCGGCGATCATGCTCAACAGGGCGAACACCTCGACGAAACGCCGCTGGTACGGGTGATCCTGGATGCCCACGTAGTCCAGTCCGAGACGTTCGGCCTCGACGGCTTGGGCCACCGGGTCCCCGTCGGCCATCGGGATCAGGAAGACCCCGAACCTCACTTCCCGGCCGTAGTCGGTCATCGACCCCATTCTGGCGCGCTCGCCTAGCGTTGACCCGTGTCCACCAATCAGTCTCCGAGGCCGGAGCCCTGGCTTCGCGAGGCGAGTGAAATCGCGGCCGATCTGGGTACCGACATCGACCAAGGATTGGGGGCCCATGAGGCGATTGCACGTCTCGACCGGTACGGGCCCAACCAGCTCGATGCGACACCACCGGTGCCGTCTTGGCGGAAGTTCCTTTCCCAGTTCGCCGACCCGCTGATCTATCTCCTCTTGGTCGCGATCGTGGTGTCCCTGATCGCCTGGGGGCTCGAGGGTCAGGAAGAGGTCCCGTTCGAGGCAATCGTCATCGCGGTGATCGTGGTGCTCAACGCGGTTCTCGGCTACGTGCAGGAGGCCCGGGCCGAGCAGGCCGTAGCCGCCCTCCAGCGGATGGCAGCCCCCACGGCAACCGTGGTCCGGGACGGGCGAGAGACATCGGTTCCGTCGACCGATGTCGTGCCCGGGGACATCCTCCTCCTCGCTGAGGGGGACGCCGTTGCGGCCGATGCCCGGCTGGTCGAGGCTGCCTCCCTGACGGTGGCCGAGGCGTCGCTCACCGGTGAAAGCGAGCCGGTGACCAAGCAGGTGGCTCCCCTGGTCGGGTCGGCGGGCCTCGGCGATCGGGTCAATATGGTCTTCGACGGAACCGCGGTGACCCGCGGGCGGGGGAGGGCCGTGGTGACCGCCACTGGCATGACCTCCGAGATGGGCAACATCGCCCGCCTCCTGGGCACGACGGAAGAGGAGCGCACTCCGCTGCAGCGCGAGGTCGACAGGATCGGCCGGACCCTCGGCATCGCGGTCATCGTGATCGCCGCGGTCGTCGTAGGCGCGATCCTGCTCACCTCGGAAGTCACTGCGCCTTCCGACCTGGTGTCGGTCCTGTTGGTGGGCGTCTCTCTTGCCGTCGCCGCCGTGCCCGAAGGCCTGCCGGCGATCCTCTCGGTGGTTCTGGCGCTCGGCGTGCAGCGCATGGCCCGGAAAAGGGCGATCGTGAAGAGGTTGTCCTCGGTGGAGACCCTGGGATCGGCCTCGGTCGTCTGCTCGGACAAGACCGGCACACTCACCAAGAGCGAGATGACGATCGTGACCGTGGTCACCTCGTCAGGTGAGGTGGAGGTCACCGGGAGCGGCTATCGACCGGAGGGCGAGCTGTTGAATCACGGCCAGCCGCTGGGGGACGGGCACCTGCTCGAAGAGGTCGGCTATCTGCTGGCGGGGGGAAGCCTCGCCAACGATGCGGTGCTCCGGGAGGAGAACGGTGAATGGACCGTTCAAGGCGACCCCACCGAAGCCGCGTTCCTGGTGGCCGAGGCGAAAGTCGGCCTCACCGAAGCCCGACAGGCGCGTTTTAAGCGGATCGGTGAGATCCCGTTCACGTCCGAGCGGAAGTTGATGTCCACCTTCGAGGTCGACGCCGAACGGGAGGGCCGGATCGACGTGATGACCAAGGGCGCTCCCGATGTGCTCCTGAGCCGGTGCACTCACGAGCGGGTCGCCGGCGAGGTTCGCCCGCTGAGCAAGCAACGACGACGCGAGGTACTGGACACACTCGATCGACTGGCCGATCAGGCGCTGCGCACGCTGGCCGTGGCCTATCGCCCGCTCCCGGACCGGGAGCGACCTCCCGAGGACGAATCGATCGAGGTCGACCTGATCTATTTGGGGATGGTGGGGATCATCGACCCGCCGCGCACCGAGGCCACCGAGGCCATCACCGAAGCCCAAGGCGCAGGGGTGCGGGTGATCATGATCACCGGCGACCACCCGCGAACGGCGGGCCGGATCGCCATTGAGCTCGGCATCGTCGGCCCCGACTCACCAGTGATCACCGGCGCCACGATCGAAGACCTCGACGATGCGGGGATCCTCGACGCGGTTCGGGAGACGTCGGTGTTTGCCCGTGTCGCTCCTGAGCACAAGCTGCGCATCGTCGACGCCCTGCAGGTCGACGGGAACATCGTGGCCATGACCGGGGACGGGGTCAACGACGCCCCGGCGCTCAAGTCGGCGGACATCGGTGTGGCGATGGGCCTGACCGGGACCGATGTGACCAAAGAGGCAGCGGACATGATCCTGGCCGACGACAATTTCGCAACGATCGTCGCCGCGGTGAGGGAGGGACGCGCCATCTTCGCCAACATCCGCAAGTTCCTTCGCTTCCTCCTCTCCTCGAACATCGGAGAGGTGTTCACCATGTTCTTCGGCGTGGTGCTGGCGGGTCTGATCGGGCTCGACCAGGTCGACGAGGCGGTGGCGGTGCCGTTGCTGGCCACTCAGATCCTCTGGATCAACCTCCTGACCGATACCGCCCCGGCACTCGCCATCGGGGTCGACCCGCCACCCAACGATGTGATGAGCCGCCCGCCCCGGCACCTCACCGATCGTGTGATCGACAGGCGGATGTGGGTCGGGATCCTCTGGGTCGGGCTCGTGATGTCCGTGGTCACCCTCGCCGCCTTGGACCTGCGTCTCCCCGGCGGTCTGATCCCGGGCTCCGGAGACATAGTCGAAGCCCGGACCATGGCTTTCACCACCTTGGTCCTGGCCCAACTGTTCAACTGCTTCAATGCGCGTTCCGACCAGATCAGCGCATTCCGCGATCTGTTCACCAACCGCTTGCTCTGGGGCGCGATCGGCCTGTCCGTGCTGCTCCAGGTGGCTGTGGTCCATGTCCCCGTGCTGAACGATGCGTTCGGGACCACTCCCCTGAGCATTGTCGATTGGTTGATCTGCACCGGGCTGGCCAGCATCGTGCTCTGGGCCGACGAGGCCAAGAAGCTCGTCAGCGGACGGTGACCGAGATCGGGCGCATCGGGTGGAGCTCGAACTCCACAGTCATCCCCGCCGCCAGGTCGATCGGAGGCACGATCGAACCGCAGATCACCACCTCACCGGCCCGCATCAGCTCACCATGATCGTCCAGCAGGATCGAGAGGTGGGAGAGGACGTCGACCAGTCGACCGGTCAGGTCTTCGAGCCGGCTGGTCGCGACCACTTCCTCACCATCGACTCTGACCCTGCCCTCGAGCCCGGTCAGGTCGGCGCCGGACCGGTCCGGGTCGGGGACGCCCAGGATCACCGCCTCGTGGAAGATGTTCCCGGCCAGGATCTCCTCCACATCGTCCGGGGAAGGATCGATGTTGGCCAGCTCGATAGCAGGCCCAACCGAGGCGATGGAAGCGCCGGTGGCCAGCTCACCTCCGCCAGGAGTCAGGTCGGCGCCGAGCACGACGAAGATCTCAGGCTCGGCAACGGACCGGCCCCATCCGGTGATATCGACCGCGGCGCCGTCATCCAGCACGGAGGCGTCGGTCATGAACCCGACGAGGGGTCCGTCGAGCGCGAAGCGATCCAATGAGGCCGGGGCGCCGAATCCCGCCTTCCAGCCAAATGGCCGGCGACCGGATTGGAGCAGGGCCCTCCGCTCGTCGAGCTGACGCTCGAGGCCCCGGGTGATCCTGGGATCACTCATCGTGGCAACTCGTATCCGGCGGCGTCGAGCGAACCGGCGCCACTCCAGCCCCACACCAGGGTCACATCGACATCGCCGGTGTTGTTGAACCCGTGCCAATGGCCGCGCCGGGTCAGGACCACATCCCCCTCGACCGCGGGCCGATCGTCCCCATCGGTGTAGATGTTGCCGTGGCCGGAGAGGACGATGAAGAACTCGTCGGCGTTGGGATGACGATGGCGGTCGTGGCGGGCCCCGGGCGGGAGAACCGTCCAACCGAGCAGGAGGTCGTCCGTCCCGGCTTTGATCGCATCCACCAGGAACTGGACCTTCATGTCCACCCAGCCCTCATCGGAGCGGAGCCCGCCTTCTACGGGCACGTCATGGCGGTTGATGTGGAATTGGCCGCTCACCCGGCACCTCCCAGCATGCGATAGGCGTCGAACACCGTGACAAAGTCGCGGTGGCTCAAACCCAGCCCATGACAGGCGTTCAGCATCTCGTTGGCGGCTGCGGCGAGGGGGACCGGGCTGCCCTGGCGCCGGCCCAGGTCGAGTGCCAGGAGCATGTCCTTCTGCTGCAGGGTCACGTCGGCCAGCGGCTTGTCGGGCATGCCTCCCTCGAGGATGAACGGCCCCCGGTATCCCATGACCGGCGAGGCGACGACGCTCTTGAGCATGGCGTCCACCGCCACCTCCCGGTCGACCCCGCCCTTCTCGGCCAGTGCCACCGCCTCGCTGAAGGCAACCATCTCGACGATGAGGCACAGGTTGATGGCCACCTTCATCTGCACCGCCATCCCGGCACCTCCGATGTAGCTGACGTGGGGGCCGATCGCCTCGAGAACCGGCTTGACCATCTCGAATGCTGTCCGGTCGCCGCCGACCATGACCGAAGCCTTGCCTTGCTCCAGCGAAACCGGGCTGCCGGAAAGGGGAGCGTCGAGCATGATGCGCCCCGCATCGACGAAGGCGGAGTTGACCCGGCGGGAAGCCTCGGGGTCGATGGTGCTCATGTCGGCGTAGATGCCGTCGGCTGTGATGCCAGCGAGCACGCCGTCGTCGCCGAGGGCGACCGACTCCACCGCCCTCGAATCGGTGACTATGGACAGGACTACCTCGACCTGCCCGGCGACCTCCCGTGGGGAGCCCGCCCACCGCATTCCCAGCGCCAGCAGCGGTCCCGCTCTCTCCTCGGTGCGGTTCCAACCAGTCACCTCGTGGCCGGCCTCGAGAAGGCGGGGGACGATGCCCTGGCCCATATCACCGAGACCGATGAAGCCGACCTTCACAAATACCTCCGACTCACGATGGGGTCGCAGGAGTGTAAGCGGCGGCCCTACGGGCTGGGTCAGGCCTGTTCGAAACGCACTGACCGGGTCGGGACCGAGACCTCCACCAGTCGAACGAGCAACTCCTCGCCGAGATCGACGTCCTCGCCATCGATGCGGGCGTGAACCGCCGGTCTCCGCAGTTGGATCTCGCCTTGGGGCCGATCGCGGTGCATGTCGACCACCACCCCGGCGAAGACCTCCCCGACCCGGTTGGCCAGAACCGCGGCCTCGACCAGGTTGATGCAGGCCGCCTCGTACCGGCCGGCCAATGAGTCGGCCCGGGCCATGATCTCGGGGATGGGGGCCAACGCCTGTTCCACCGTCTCCGCAACCTCGGCTCCCGCGGACAGGGCGAGGCAGGTCTCGCCCACAAACCGGTCCACCAGCCGGCGCAGTGGTGCCGTCGCATGGGCATAGACGGTGGCGAGCGCGGCATGGGGGAGCGGCGTGACGCCGTCAACGAGTGTCTGGTATCCCGCGCCGGAGAAGAGGGTGGTGGCCTCGGCCAGGAACGCGGCATGCGCGGGGAGACGGGCGTCGAGGCTGCGGATCAGCTCGGGATAAGTCACATCCCCCGGCCAGGCGATTTCAAGCCCCTTGGCCACACGGCGCAGGCGATCGACCCGGTATTGGTCGGCAGCAGGGAGCGTGCGCAGCACACCGACACTCGCGTCGACCATCAATTGGGCTGCGACGATCCCGGTGAGCAGGGAGATCTGGGCGTTCCAGTCCTCGACCGGGAGCGGCGCCCGGTACTCGAGAGCCCAACCTCCGTCCTCGTGGACCACCTGCTGCTCGGGCACGGGGAGAGTCATCGCCCCTCGCTCCTCCTCAAGAAGCTGGCGGAGACGCCCGACCTCGGCGAGCAGGCGAAGTGGCGGCGGGGCGGCGGCGGTGTCGAGCTGCTCTTGGACCCGGTCATAGGTGAGCTGGGCCCGGCTCCGGACCATGGCCCGCCCTACCCGGCCCTCGACGATCTCCCCGTTGCCATCCAGGTCGATCTCCCACACCATGGCCGGGCGGTCCTGATCGGGGAGGAGGCTGGCCCTGTCCTCAGAGAGCGTCGGCGGATAGAGCGGGGTGCGGCGATCCGGGGCATACAGAGTGAGGCCGCGGCGGTGTGCCTCGAGGTCCACACTGCTCCCGATCGGGACAAAGGCCGCCACGTCTGCGATGGCATACCTGACGATGTATCCGCCCCGCCGCCGATCGATGTGTAGGGCCTGATCGAGGTCACGGGAGCCCGGAGGGTCGATGGTGACGAAGGGGATCTCCGTCAGGTCGCGTTCCGGCATCCGAGGCTCGGCCTGTCCGGCTTCGTTCATGACCTCGGCGGGGAACCCGGCAGGGACCTTCATCTCGGCCCGGATTGCGTCGAAGCCCTCCTCAACCGACGTGTCGGTCGCCACGAAGCGCATCTGACGGCGTGGCATGAGACGATGGTAGGTCGCAGTGCTGTCCGCGGAATAGCCGGGGGACGGCTCGGGTTGCCAGACTGGAGATAGTTGAACGATCAAACACATCACCCCAAGGAGTGATCGACATGCAATTCGGAGTGTTCTCCGTGGGAGACGTGACCACGGACCCGACCAACGGTCGCACCCCGACCGAGGCGGAGCGGATCGAGGCGATGGTCACCGTCGCCCTCAAGACCGAAGAGGTCGGCCTCGACGTGTTCGCCACCGGTGAGCATCACAACCCGCCTTTCGTGCCGTCGTCCCCCACGACCATGCTCGGCTACATCGCCGCTCGCACCGACCGGATCATCCTGTCTACGGCCACCACGTTGATCACGACCAACGATCCGGTGAAGATCGCCGAGGACTTCGCCATGTTGCAGCATCTGGCCGGCGGCCGGGTCGACCTGATGATGGGTCGGGGCAACACCGCACCGGTCTATCCCTGGTTCGGCAAGGACATCCGCGACGGGATTCCGCTCGCCATCGAGAACTACCACCTCCTGCATCGTCTTTGGCGTGAGGAGGTCATTGATTGGGAAGGCAAGTACCGCACCCCACTTCACTCGTTCACCTCGACCCCCCGACCCCTCGACGGCGTGCCCCCGTTCGTGTGGCACGGATCGATCCGCAGTCCTGAGATCGCCGAGCAGGCCGCCTATTACGGAGACGGCTTCTTCGCCAACAACATCTTCTGGCCCAAGGAGCACTTCATCCGCCTGATCAATCACTACCGCCAGCGGTACGAGCACTACGGCCACGGGCAGGCAGATCAGGCATTCGTCGGGCTGGGCGGCCAGGTGTTCATGCGCAAGAACTCCCAGGATGCGATGGAGGAGTTCCGCCCTTACTTCGATCACGCACCGGTGTACGGATACGGCCCTTCTCTCGAGGAGTTCACCGAGCAGACCCCGCTCACGGTGGGTAGCCCGCAGCAGGTCATCGAGAAGACACTGAAGTTCCGGGAGTACTTCGGCGACTACCAGCGCCAGCTCTTCCTGATGGACCATGCCGGTCTTCCATTGAGCACGGTCCTTGAGCAGCTGGAGATGCTTGGCAGCGAAGTGGTCCCCGTCCTACGCAAGGAGTTCGCCTCGATGCGACCCGCCCACGTCCCCGGGGGTCCCACCCACGCCGGCCTCAAGGCAGCCGCGGAGGAGAAGGCCCTGGCTGCCATCGGAATCGAGATCTGATGAGCCTGCGATCGATCGTGGTGGTGAGCGGCGGGCTCAGCGAGCCATCGTCGACCCGGATGCTGGGCGATCTGCTGGCTGCCGCCACCAGCCGAGCTCTCGACGAGCGCGGCATCGAAACTGCGGTGGACGTGGTCGAGCTGCGGGACCACGCCCGGGACCTGGCCAACGAGATGGTCAGCGGAGTCGGGTCACCGGCCCTCGACCAGGCGATGGATGCTGTGGCCGCCGCCGATGGGCTGATCGTGGTCACCCCGGTGTTCAGCGCATCGTATTCCGGTCTGTTCAAGACCTTCTTCGACGTCCTCGAGCCGGAGGCACTGAAAGGAATGCCGGTCCTGATCGCCGCCACCGCCGGCACCCCGCGTCATTCGCTGGTTCTCGACCATGCCCTGCGCCCTCTATTCAGCTACCTCGGAGCGGTCGTGGTCCCGACCGGGGTGTTTGCCGCCACCGAGGACTGGGGAGCAGGCTCGGACCAGGCGCTCTCGCAACGGGCCGACCGGGCCGGTGCCGAGCTGGCCGGATTGGCGGCAGCCGACCGTCCCCAGCCGGATCGGTTCGATGACGTGCCCTCCTTCGAGAGGCTGTTGGCCGGCGACTGAGCGACGGGATTAGGCCTCGACATGCGAGACCTCTTTGTCTGATCAGCGGCCAGGGCGCGCCGGGCGATGGCATGGGAGTGGACCACCCGCCCCGAGCTGTCGGGCGGTCTCACGGCTGGGGACGCGGGCGCCACGGGGGGTAGTCGATGCCGGCGAGGCGGTTGATCACATATCCCTGGACCGTGAGAAGGACGACGGCGAGCATCAGCACCGCGAGCTGGGACGGCGTCCTCAGGATGCCCAGGGAGACGATCAGGGTGGTGGCGCCGGCGGGCGGGTGGGGGACCCGGAACCAGACCATCAGCCCGGAGGTGAGGCCGAGGGAAAGGGCAGCCGCTCCGATCCGGGCCCCGCTCACTCCGGTCTCGAACGCCGGAGCGGCATCGGTGAGGTCGAACAGTACGAGGGACAGATAACCGGCAGCCGCCCCGATGAAATGGCCGAAGATGGTGTTCCGCGGCGCCGCCGACGCGGCGGTCGGGGTGTAGAAGAAGAGGAAGGCAGTGGGGCCCAGGGATGGGAAGATGAACGGGCTCCCCGTGGCCCAGGCCGCGGCGGCCATGACCCCGATCGAGAGCACCCCGTTGATGAGGGCGAACCACCCCATGACGAACGTCGACGAGTAGCGCTCGATCAAGTAGGTGACCCGGAGCCGCCGGGCCAACCCGAGAACGATGGCATTCATCTGCCCGCCGATAGGGCCGTCGGGTGGTCTCTGCTCAGCCACGCCGCAGGTAGCGGTAGAACAACGTGGAGCCGAGGGCGAGGAGAGCGGAGATGGCGGTGGCGGACCAAGCCAGGGCCGGATCGTCTGCGAAGAATCCCTCGACTGCCACCGCCAGGAGAAAAACCTGGAGACTGAAGAGGAGGATCACATAGACCAGCACGGCGGTGCTGATCTGGATCGATCGCTCGCTGGCCATCATTCGCTCCCGACGCTGGCGCCCAGCGCCCAGATCACACCGTCCCGCACCTCGAGCTCGATCCGGCCCAGGGGTCGGTCCGGCGGGCCGGCCACCGGCTCCCCGCCCAGATCGAAGACACCCTCATGGCAGGGGCATTCGAATCGCATGTCGTCCTGTGCCCAGTAGACGACGCAGCCGAGATGGGTGCACTTCTGACTGAATCCGAGCACCAGCTCGGGCTCGGGCCGCACCAGGATCGCCGGGTCGTCAGGTCCCGGGTACTGGAACAGATGACTTCCCGACACCGGCACCTGGTCGAGAGTGATCACCTCCTGCTCGCTCCCGGTGTTGACGCTGCGGAGGCTGGCCCACAGGGCGACGACCCCGCCGCTTCCGGCGATGGCCACCGATGCCGCAACTAGGTAACGAGCGAACTCCCGACGGGTGACCTGCTCCTCGCCCAGGCTGGTGTAGGGGAAGTCCCGTTTCCAGATCGGGGCGCCGTTGCTGTCGGTCATGCCGACGCCTCGAGACCGAAGGGGTCGTCGAGCCAGTGGCTGGGCCTTCGCCCGATGAACACGTCGACCGGCCCCGGCTCGTCGGCGACGATGGCCACCTTGGTGCGCACCTCCTGGTTGCCGAAGCTCCAGTCGCGGACCAGGGCACCTCGCCGCTGGGCTTCGAAGTCCTCAGCGGTGCCATACCACAACGCCTCGGAGGGGCAGACCGAGGCGCACATCGGCTTGAGCCCTTCCGAGGTGCGGTCGTAACACATGTCGCACTTCATCATCTGATCGAAAGAGGAGATGTACTTGGGGATGCCGAAAGGACAGGCGTAGACGCAGTTGGAGCATCCGATGCAGCGTGGCTTGAGGGATGACTGGACCACTCCGTCCTCGTTCTGCTTGATGGCGTCGGCGGGGCACACCTCGGCGCAGGTCGGGTCCTCGCAATGCATGCACACCATCGGGACCGTCTGTGTGGTCGCCGCCCGGTCGACGGTGTCGAGGTGGATGAGCGACACTCCGCGGTGGGTATCGCACTCCGCACATGCCTGGACACAGGCCCCGCAGCCGATGCATCTGCTGTGGTCGACGGCGAACACCGCGGTGGCCGGGTCGATCGCCAGGGTCATGTCCGGTCTCCACCGTGCAGGGTCAGGTCGCGATCGTCACGCACGTCTCCCTGGCCCCCAATCTTCTCAACCCGGACCGCGGTGACTTTGAACTCCGGGATCTTGGAGATCGGGTCGAGTGCCCGGTTGGTGAGGAGGTTTATCGACTTCTCGCCGGGCCAGTGATATGGCACGAACACGGTGTCGGGGCGGATCGTGGCCACCACCTTGGCCGGGGCGGTCATCGTCCCCCGTCGTGAGGTGAGGCGGACCAGGTCCCCGCTCGCCACACCCAGCTTCTCGGCGAGGTTGGGGTGGATCTCGCACAGGGGCTCGGGGTACTGGTCGACCAGGGCGCCGATGCGCCGGGTCTGGGTCCCGGATAGGTACTGGCTGATCACCCGGCCGGTGGTCAGGTAGATCGGGTACTCCTCATCGGGGATCTCGGCAGACTCCCGCCACGGAGTGGGCACGAAACGTGCCCGGCCGTCGGGGTGATAGAACCGCCCCCCTTCGAAGAGACGCCGGGTCCCGGGATGGCCGATCTCGGGGCACGGCCAGAAAACCCCCTGCTCCTCGACCACCCGATCCCAGGTGATCCCGAAGTAGTCGGCCGACCCACCCTTGGAGGCGACACGCAGCTCCTCGAAGATCTGCTCGGTGGAGGAATACCCGAAATAGCGGCCTCTGCCGAGCCGGTCGGCCAGGTCACAGACGATCTCCCAGTCCCGGCGGGCATTCCCCGGAGGAGGGACCGCCTCGTTGATCTTGACCACGCGTCCCTCCAGGGTGGTGACGGTGCCCTCGTCCTCTTCGTGAAGGGAGCCGGGTAGCACGATGTCGGCATGGGCCGCGGTCTCGGAGAGGAAGAAGTCGATCACCGAGTAGTGCTCGAGCTTGGCCAGCGCCTCCCGGGTGAAGTTGGCGTCGGGCAGCGAGACGAGAGGGTTGAAGCAGATGGAGAGCAGTCCCTTGATCTCCCCGGAGTGGATGGCACCCATGATCTCCTGGGCGGTGAGGCCCTTGCCCGGGATCTCGGACTCCTCGCACCCCCACACCGAGGCGATGTACTCGCGGTGCTCGGGGTTGGTGACATCCCGATTGCCGGGGAGCTGATCGCACTTGTGTCCGTGCTCCCTTCCCCCCTGGCCGTTTCCCTGGCCGGTGATGGTATTGACTCCGCAGCCCGGCTTCCCGAACTTCCCGGTGGCCAGGCCGAGATTGATGCAGGCCAGGACGTTGTCGACACCTTTGGTGTGGTGCTCGATGCCCCGGGCGTGGAGCAGCATCCCGGTGGCAGACGTGCCCCACATCTCGGCCGACTCCTCGATGCGGGAGGCGGGCACGCCGGACACCTCCTGGGCCCAGGCCGGGGTGGCGGCTTCGACTGCGGCGGCGGCCTCTTCGAACCCGCTGGTGTGGGCCTCGATGAACTCGTGGTCGAGCCAGTCGTTGCGGATGATCAGGTGGAGGATGGCCGAGAGGACGGCGAGGTCGGTCCCGGGCCGAAGCCCGAGGAAGACGTCGGCGGTGCGGGCGGCCGGGGTGACCCTGGGGTCCATGACTATGAACTTCGCCCCCCGGTCCCGAGCCCGCCAGATGTAGCTGGTGGTGATCGGGGCGCATTCGGCGATGTTTGCGCCGGCGACGAAGACGACGTCGGCGAGCGGGATGTCCGACCAGGGGTTGGCGGCGCGGTCTATGCCGAGTGCCTTCTTCCCGGCCGCACCGGCCGAGACCATGCAGAGCCGCCCGTTGTAGTCCAGATTGGCGGTGCCGATTCCGAGACGGGCGAACTTGCCCATCAGGTACGACTTCTCGTTGCTGATCGATACCCCGGAGAGCACCGCGAAGGAGTCCGGCCCGTATTCCCCCTGGATGCGCCGGATCTCCGCGGCGGTGCGGTCGAGTGCCTGGTCCCACCCGATCGGGGAGAAGCCTCCGGGGGCGGCGGGGTCGCGCTGCAGCGGCTCGAGGAGCCGGTCCGGGTGGCTCCCTTGGAGGTAGCGCTTTACACCCTTGGGGCAGAGCTTGCCCTCGTTGAAGGGGAAGTCGTAGCGGGGCTCGAAGCCGACCACCTGGTCGTCGCGCACCTTGAGCTTGATCCCGCACTGCTGCCCGCAAAAGCAGCAGTGGGTGTCGACCACCCGGTCCACTTCGACGTCGGCGTCCCACCCGCCCGGTGGCATCCGGTTGAGATGAGGGCCGTAGCGCTCGACCAGCATCTCCTCGGTGATCGGCAGGTCGGCCATCAGCCGAAACCATCCACACGATCGCTCTGGGCGAGACCGACCAGCCGGCGGCGGCAGCGCGGGCAGACGTCCTGGTAGTGGCGGCCTTCAGACGCGGAGTAGTCGAAGCCGAGTTGCGGAAGGATGTCCTTGAGGTCACCCATCTGGAGCCGGGAGGCGAACTCGTCCCCGCACTCGATGCAGATCTGTGGCCCGCTCTCTTCCCCGGCCTCGAGGTAGAAGGCAACCCCGAGATTGGCCGGTCGCTGCAGGATGTGAAACAGCTTTCCGAACGGGATGTAGAGCAGCCCCAGGACCACCGTCAGGGCGTGCACGGTGTTGAGGAAGGAATAGAAGCGCCCTTCCATCCACGTCGAGGAGGCGGTGAGCATCAGGCCGGTGACCGACACCGCGAACAGGCCGGCCAGGGCGGCGAAGTCGCCACCCCGTTCCAGAGCGATGGCGCCGCGGTCCCTGAAGCGGCGGATCAGGAAGATCGCCACCCCGGCGATCACCAGGACGGCGGCGATGTTGAGCAGGTGAAAGACGAGCCAGCCGAACAAGCTGCGCGAATCGAACGTGATGGTCGCCAACGGGCCGAGGAAGGCTCGGTAGATCCGCCCCGACGGGTCCGAGGACTCGAAGTGGATCCATCCGAAGGTGAGCGGGAAGGTGATCAGGGCGGCGAGGACGCAACCCCAGAACAGGAGTTGATGGGCCAGCCAGCGGGTCCGGGAGCGGGGGCGGATGAACCGTTGTAGGGCGAGGTTGGAGACGAACATCCCGGCCAGGGCCACGAGGTTCGATCCGAACTTCCCGCGGGCCCGGAGCGCCTCCCAGCCCCGCCGGTTGAGCCGTGCGGTCGGGGGCCGCCGCAGCCAGACTGTGTAGCGGTAGACGGTGGCGAACACGGCGAGCAGCGTCCCGAACAGATAGGGAGCGAGGGCGGCATCGAACCAGCGCAGCCCCTCCGAGCCGATGTAGACCACCACGAGAAGCACGACCACGGCGACGGCGCCACCACCAATGCCCCGCCGGTCCAGTCGGGTGGACTTGGGGGCCTGGTCCATGTGAGCGACCCTAGTGGCCCTGCCGATTACGGTCGGTGTCATTCAGGTCCGCCTCACGACCACGGGTCGCAAGACCGGGCGTGCCCACCGGGTCAGCCTCTACGCCTGACCGGATGGCGAGCGACTGGTGTTGGTTGGCTCGTACGCGGGCCGCGACCAGGATCCGGATTGGGTCTCCAATTTCGCCACCTATCGAGAAAACGGATCGGCTCATCCCGCTGTTCATCCTCGATCGAGCAGACTGATCATGTCCGCCGCCTGGCGGGGGGCGTGGCCGCCAGCGTCGTTGTCGAAGTAGACGTATACGTCGCGGCCCTTTCGCGGAGGAGGCTTCAGGTCGGTGATCCTCGTGGCGTCGTCTGGCTCCGAGCCCTTGGACCAGAGTCGGATCCGATCCGCCCAACGCTCCATTTCCTCGGAGTCATAGGCGCTCGAGTACAGCTTCCTCGGTCCGTGCAGCCTCAGGTAGATGAACCCGGCGGTGATCTCCTCGGTGTAGGGCCACTTCGAGGAGTGGGAGAAGGCGATAGCGGTGTTGTAACGGCGGGCGATCGCCGCCATCTCGTCCACGAAGAAGCTCTCGTGCCTCGGTTCGACCACATGACGGACCCGATGATTGGCCTCCGGGCGCTCGGTGGAAACGGGCCGGTCGAGTGTCGCCTTCTTGGCGAGGTCGGAGACTGCCTCGAGGTCGCGGGGGAGTGAGCCGAGAAATCGGTCCAGCCGCTCAGGGTCGAAACGGATGTTGGGCGGCAGCTGCCACAGGATCGGTCCCAGCTTCTCGCCGAGTTCGAGGATCCCGGAGGCCATGAAGTTGGCCAGGGCCTCGTCGGTGTCGTTGAGCTTTTTGTTGTGAGTGATGAATCGGCTCCCTTTCACCGCGTAGACGAAGCCTTCGGGAGCGTTCTGGAACCACGACCGCATCGCGTCCGGGGTACTCAGTGAGTAGAAGGTTCCGTTGATCTCGAGAGTGGGGAAACGGGAGCTGGCAAACGCCAACTCTTCCTTCCGGGGCAGTTCGTCGGGGTAGAAGTCACCCCGCCAACCCCGGTACGACCAACCGGAGAGCCCGATTCTGATTCGGCCCGAGGCCATGGTGGTGAGGTTTACCCCTGAGAGTTTCGTCTTACGCTCAGACCGGCGATGTTTTCTTCACCTGGCGGGCGCGTGGGGCGGCGACCAGATGTAGACCAGATGTAGTGTGACCGGTGAGGTGACGCAATGAGGTTGTGCCTTATCGCTCTTCCTGTCCTGGGGTTGGCGGATACGCAGGCTCAAGGACCTCTCTGGGAGCAGTTGCTGGTATGGCTCGGGATCGCTGCTCTGTTCGTCATCATTCTCGCCGCAGCCGTCTGGGCGCTTCGACGTCGCCGTCGAGGTGAACGGGCCAGTGCGTTCGACAACGAACCTGCTGACGATGTGATCATGGGGCCGCTCGGCCCGGGTGGTTCGTCCGGTCAACGGTTCCATCCGTGAACCTGGACCGACAGGTACCTGTTGGCTCGTGAAGTAGGTTCTGTCTATGGAGCACAAACCCACCGAGGCCACCAGTTGGAACCCTTCGGGGAACGATCACTTCACCGGGACCGTCTGGAACTCGAGGCTCAGTGAACAGGAAGGCGGGGTCACCATGATCGCCGTCCAGTTCGCACCCGGCGCCCGAAGCGACTGGCACCGGCACCCCGGGGGCCAGCTTCTATACGTCGTGTCCGGCGCCGGGCTGGTCCAGAACGAAGGCGGCACCACGCTGAGCATCTCGCCGGGAGACGTGGTCCATGCCCCGGCCGGGGAGTTGCACTGGCACGGGGCGGCCCCGGATGCGCCGATGATGCATCTCTCCGTGACCAGTGGCGGCGCCACCGCGTGGGAGGGAAAGGTCAGCGACGAGGAGTACCAGCGTCGCTGAGCCACCCGCTTTGTGGCAGCCTTCCTGAATGACGACGGTCGCCACCCGGACCCTGCGTGTCGGTGCCACCGACTACCCGGTGGTCTTGCCCAGCCTGCGCGACCCACGTCTCCACCTGGCCAGCGTCATCATCACGATCCACGTCCTCGGCCAGACCGCCCTCGGGTTCAGGGTGTCGGTGCCGCAGATCGTGATCTCGATCCTCGTCTGCGCCGTGATCGAGATGGCATGGACGTTTCGCCAGACCCGTCAGATCGTGTGGCCGGCCAGCGCCATGCTGACCGGGAGCGGAGTGGCCCTGATCCTGCGTCTGGTCGGCCAAAATCGTGGTGATCATTGGACCTGGGCCGGCTGGTACATCTTCGCCGGTGTTGCCGCGTTCTCCCTGCTCACCAAGTATGTGATTCGCTATCGGGGGAGCCACGTCTTCAACCCGTCCAACGTCGGGCTGGTGGTGGCGTTCCTGGTATTGGGCAGCGAGATCATCGAGCCACTCGATTTCTGGTGGGCCCCGCTCGACCTCTGGATGACGGCCGCATATCTGGTGATCCTGGTCGGCGGGCTCCTCATCACCTCCCGCCTGCGTCTTCTGGCGCTGGCCGCCGCGTTCTGGGTCTCCCTCGCCGGTGGGGTCGGCGTCCTCGCCGCCTCGGGTCACTGCATGACCACCGCCTGGGCCCTTCAGCCGGTGTGTGGGTCCCGCTTCTGGTGGGTGATCGTGACCTCCCCCGAGGTGCTGATCTTCTTGTTCTTCATGATCACCGATCCCAAGACCATCCCGCAGGGTCGGTTGGCGCGGGTTGCCTTCGGCGTGTGCCTCGCCATCGTGTGCACACTCCTGATGGCCCCCCAGACCACCGAGTTCGGGGCCAAGGTGGGGCTTCTGGCCGGCTTGGTCGTGCTGACACCCCTTCGGTTCCTGTTCGATCGGCTCCCCTCCCTCGCCCCGGCCCGGACCGATCGGCCCGCCGGCCAGTTCGGAAGGGGCACGGTGCTCGGCTCATTGTTGGTGCTGGTCCCGATGGCCATCGTGATCGCCGGTGGCCCGGCCCGGGGGACGACGACGGCAGCCGCCACGCCCGATGCACCTGACATCGTCATCGATATCGCCCAGCTCCCGGCCGTGACCGTGAGCGCCGATGCCAGCGCCCTCAACCGGGAGATCGATCCCGATCAGCTCGCCGTCGATCTTGCCGGGGCCCTGGCCATCGAGGCCGAGGCGATGCGCCGCGCCGACACCTCTCTCCTCAGATCCGCCGACGGTGGCGAGCGCTTGGTCGAGATGGAGAGGTTGATCGAGGTCGCCGCCACGAGAGACGAGTACGTGGTCACCGACCACGTCTTCGACACGCTCCATCTCGATGTGGTTTTCACCGATGGGCCCCAGGGCGGGGCCAGTCTCGGTCTGGCGGCCATCGGAACGGCCGAGCTCGTCACCTACGACGTCGAGGGGAGCGAACTGGGTCGGGTGAGCGAGCCCTTTGCCACGACCTTCGTGCTCGGCCCCGGGTCCGGTGAAAGTTGGCTGATCATGGCCGGAATCGAGGGCTAGGCGCTGCCGATCAGGGCGCAGCCGTCATCACTCGATCGGGTCGGAGCAGGAACGGGGGAAGGTAGGCGGGGATGTTGGAGAAGGGGAGGACGTCGGAGTGGAGCTCGATCCCCAGCGCCTCCTTCATGAAGTCGCGACGGGACAAGATCCGGCCCCACGCCCCGGGGTAGAGATCGGCGAGCTCCTCGCGCAGCTCTTCGTCGGCGAGGGCGATGCCATCTTCGATGTTGGTGGTGAAGTACTCGGTCCCGGTGGCGGGGATGATGTCCACCTGTATCGCCATCCCCGAGGCCAGTTCGACCTGGGAACCAGGCCCGACCGGGGAGTTGACCCATTCATCGAGATGGATCTGATGACCGGGGTTGAGGAAGATCCCGAAGAAGGGATCACCGAGGCGACGGTCGATGATCTCTTGAAGCATCCCGCCCGATTGACCGATGCGGAGTGCGCCGTACCACTCGGACACAGCCTCGAAGTAGGGGCCCACGAGCTTCTCGACGTAGTCCCGGATCTCGACGGGGAGGTCCTCGGGCCCCTCGGCGACAAAACCTGCCCGGCAGTTCAAGGCGCCCCAGATCCCGAAGGCGACGGTGAAGCGGTCGCCACGCTCGATCGGCCGGTCACCTGGGCTGAGCAGGCCGAGCGAGGCCCGCTCCCCGGCCGTGAGCATCAGATGGCAGGAAAGGGGAGTCCCGTTCCACTCCAGCAACCGGACCGCCTCCTGCTCGGTCATGCCCGGGCGCAGGCCAAAGATGAGGTTGCGGATGCCGTTCGACGTCTGGCAGGCCGCCCACTCGAAGTATGCGAGTTGCTCGGCCTCGTTGATGACCCTGAGCCCGTCGCCGGGACCGATCAGGATCTCGGTGGCGCTCTCGACGGACCCATCCGGCCCGGTGATCTCCCGCAGCGCGTCGACGATGAAGGCTGGCACGTCGACCGCAGCACTCGTGCCCATCGCCTTCCATCCGACCACCCCGATCCGGCTCCCGGCGCGTATCCCTTCTTCGCCCAGGATCTCGGGCAGCGTGAGCGACCGGTCCCGGGGCTGGCTGGGCAGGCTGAAGTCCTGGAAGAGATGGCGCCGCATCGGTAGCGGGGCGGCGCCGGCCATACCCCAGCACTCGTTGCCGACCAGGATGGCCGGCTCGTGGTCACCACCGGCCACGAGCAGGGCCTCCTCGAATCGGGGATCGAACCCGGTCAGGTAGGAGAGGTTGGCGCTGTGCTCCCGATCGCCGTAGACCACCACCCGGTCGTAACCCCGCTCCGACGCTCGCTTCGAGAACCACTCCAGGCGATCGGCATAGAGCGCGGCGGGGATCTCCGGCATTGACGTTGGCATGCCGAAATCGGGAAGCTCGACCTGGCGGAGGGTCGCCCCTGTCACGGCCTTACTCCGTCGATACGGTCGATGGTCAACACCTGGTTTGGCTCCACGTCGATCCACGAGCCTTTCTCTCCGTCCGGCCACTGCACTCTGATCTCGACAGAATCGGAGTCACCCACCCCGAAATGGGCCGGGCCGGCCTGGCCGCCGGCATGGCCACCACCGACCGTCAACTCCCGCTCCAGCACACGGTTACCCACGCGAACCTCGATCCAGGAACCGATGGCGTCGACGTTCGGCGCAGGCTGCTCCAATCTGACGCCGATCCAGTTTCCCATCGGATGCGGGTCGCCGGTCTCACCCCACCCGACATTGCGCCACAGCTTGACGTTCTCCCGCCGGTTGACCTGGATGAGGTCGAGCATCCCGTCGAGGTTGAAGTCGGCCAGGGCTGCACCCCGGGAGCGGGCAAAGTCGACGATACCCGCAGCTTCGGCCACCTCGGTGAATGTCCCGTCCGGGTTGCCCAGCAGCAGGTTGCTCGGATCGTCGGCCGCGTACTCGTTCTGTGCCTCGACGTTGCCTTTCGACACGAACAGGTCGATGAGGCTGTCGTTGTTGACATCCTCGAACTCGGGATGCCAGGCCGTGGAGGGCCGTACCACGTCACCGGCATAGGGGCGATGGGCGGTGACCCCGCGCTCGAAGGCGATGTCCGTGTACTGGGGCTGCTTCGGCCCGTCGGCCAGGGTCTGCAGCTTGTTGTCGCCCTGGCTGGTCAGGAATACCTCGGGCAGCCCATCCGAGGTGAGGTCCTGGCTGGCGATCCCCATCCCCCAGATCTGCATCGGCTGCCATCCCTCCTCCATTGTGTAGAGCCGGGGGGTTTCGTCGAGCGCCACGCGCCACAACTGCTCCTCACCATTCCGGTAGTAGTGACGGTCGTTGGTCATGCGAAGGTCGCGACGGCCCGATCGGTCCCAGTCGCTGAACAGGACCGAGAGAGTGCACCAACCGGGGGAGAGGTTCGTTGGCTCCTGATAGCCCTCTCCCGAGGGTCGGTACAGGACGTGGTCGGCGCACGTGCCGGTCAGTTGCCCGTCCTCGGCCAGATAGTTGCCGAAGACCAGCGTGGGGAGGGCGGCATCCCCTTCCCAGGTGGCACTGAAGCCGACAGTCCACTCGTCTCCGCCGGCGACGGACCACGTCTCATTGGCCCGTTCGAACCCGCAGTCGCCGAGGCCACGAAGCAGCACGTTCTCGCCGACCCGGAGCACGGCGAGATCGGTGATGCCGTCGCTGTCGATGTCGAGCGGGTAGGCCCCGGTCACCCCGATGAGATCGGTCGCGTCGTCACCCGAGGCGGTGAAGGCGAGAGAGCCGCCGGTCTGGCTCGAGTTGCGGTACAGAGCGGCGGGATTGACCCCTCCGGCGAGGTAGAGGTCGGGCCTGCCGTCTTCATCACAGTCGAGGACGGCCACTCCGCCTCCGACGAAGAACTCGAACTCACCGTCGTAGACATGATCGAGGCCGGCGGCGATTGACTCCTCGACGTATCGGGGCGGAGCGGATGCCGCGTCGGGGAGGTCGGGCACGAAGAGGCTTCTCGCCACCATCACCAGCCCGATGGTGACGATGGCGCCGCTGGCCACACCTGCTGCCAGCCACAACGTGCCGGCGCCTCTGCTCGACCGCGGTGTGGTCACGAGGCTTGCCCCCAACCCTCCGACCGGGAACAATGCCGCCCGTGACCGAACCGGTGAGATGGGGAGTTCTCGGCTGTGCCGACATCGCCGTCAACAAAGTGATCCCCGCGATGAAAGGCTCGGAGATGAGCCAGGTGGTGGCCATTGCCTCCCGGTCCGAGGAACGGGCGCAGGCCACGGCGGCGCAGCTCGGGATCCCGCAGGCATACGGCTCGTACGAGGGTCTCCTCGCTGACACCGACGTCGAGGCGGTCTACATCCCGCTCCCCAACCATCTCCATGCCCAATGGACCCTCGCCGCAGCCGCCGCGGGGAAACACGTCCTTTGTGAGAAACCGATGGCGCTCACCGCCGACCAGGCCCGGGAGATGATCGACGGAGCCGAACGGGCCGGAGTGAAGCTGATGGAGGCTTTCATGTATCGCCTCCACCCCATGTGGCTGGAGGTGCAACGTCTCTTGGGCGAGGGGGCGATCGGTGATCTCCTTGCCGTGCAGTCGTTCTTCTCTTACCGCAACATCGACCCAGACGACATCCGAAACCGAATCGACGCCGGCGGCGGGGCGTTGTACGACGTCGGCTGCTACCCGGTCAACGTGGCCCGGATGCTCTTCGACTCCGAGCCGACCGATGTCATCGCCTCCATCCGTCGTGACCCGGCGTTCGGCACCGACGTGGTGACCTCGGCGATCCTGGACTTCGGCGGTCGTCATGCCGCCTTCACCTGCTCGACCCAGATCGAGGACGACCAGCGGGTGCACATCCAGGGAACCACGGGGCGCATGGTGGTCGAGATCCCGTTCAACATCCCATCCGATCGCACCACCCGGATTCTCGTCTTTTCGGGTGGTGACCCCCCGGTGGCGCCGGACGTGGTGACGCACGAGATCCCGGCCGCCGATCAATACGGTCTCCAGGCGGACGCCTTCTCCCGTTCCATCAGGAGCGATCTCCCGGTCCCGACCCAGCCCCAGGATGCGGTGGCCAATCTCGAGGTCATGGAGAGGATCTTCGCCGAAGGTGCCCGGCGCGGCTGAAGCCCTGATAGGGGCCGGAGTCACCCTCCGCTCTCGCCTTCGGCCGGGGACCTGGTGCGGACACTGCGCCCGGCGACACGGGCCGGGTCGGCGACCACCTCGGACAGGGCCAGCTCGGCGGCACCCATGAGCGGAGCGTCCGAGCCGAGGCCGCTGCTGGTGATCTCGGTGATGTCGCCCGGGGCGTCCAGGGCGCCGCGACGCGCCCCTTTCTCCACCGCCTTCTCCAGGAAGGGGAACAGGGGGTGGTAGAAGCCCCCGAGGACGACCAGCTCGGGGTTGAAGACGTTGATCAGGTTCCCGATGCCGATCCCCAACCAGCGACCGATCTCTTCGATGGCCTCCAGGGTCCTGCGATCACCGGCGTTGGCCTTTGCCACCACGATGTCGAGCAGGCCGAGACCGGTCACGGTGGGCGGGAAACCGGCGCGTCGGGCGAGTGCCGCCTCACCCGCCTCGGTCTCCCAGCAGCCAATGGCTCCGCACCGGCATCGATGCCCGTCCGGGTTGATCACGGTGTGGCCGGCCTCTCCGGCATAACCCGCCGCCCCCAGCATCGGCTTCCCATCGTGGATGATGCCGGCGCCGATGCCGGCCTCTCCCGAGATGTAGATGAGGTGGGACACCCCGGCCCCTACGCCCCGTCGGTGCTCGGCGAGGGCCCCGAGGTCGGCCTCGTTGGCGACCAGGACCGGTTCGGTGAGCCCCATCTCGGTGGTGAGCATCGCCCCGAACGGGACGTTCCGCCACCCGAGGTTCGGTGCGAGGTGGACGAAGCCGTCGGATCGCCGGGTGACCCCGGCGACCCCGGCGCCCACTCCGACCACGATCGCTTCCGGTGGGAGGGAGGCCAACATCGGCTCGGCCATCGTGGCCACGTCGTGGACCGTTTCCTGTGGAGCGACCGTGCCCCGTGGCTTCGCCACCCGGAGCTGTTGGTACACGTGGCCGCCGAGGCCGACGGTGGCCACCGCCACCGAGTCGACCGAGACCTCGACCGCGAGCACCGACGCGCCCTGAGGCCTGGTGCTGACCATCGGCGAGGGGCGGCCCGGTCCCGAGGCGGCGATCGCAGGCCCTTCCTCGACCAACCCAAGGGTGGTCAACTCGCCGATGAGATCGGCGATCGTGGAGCGGTTCAACCCCATGGTCGCGGTCAGTCCCGACCGCGAGATAGGGCCAAGGAGATGGAGTCTCTCCAGCACCGTGGCCAGATTGTGCCGGCGCAACTCCTCGGCGGCCACACCCCGGGCCCGGTGGTGGGCGTCGCGACCAGCCGTTATCTGAGTGCGGTCCAAGGTGTCTACACCGGGTCTCGTTGGGAGCCCAAACCTTAACCCTGCAATTTGTTGCGGGGCCAAACATATGGGCGTTATGCTCGCTCCCGTCGGCGGGGATGGTCGGCAAGACGTTCTCGCTTCGATTGCATGCAAAGGGTCGTCTCTCGAGAAGAGGCGGCACCGGATGAGGAAGGAAACAAGATGAAAAGACGCCTGTGGGCGTTGGTTGCCGTCATCGCCCTCTTGATCGCCGCCTGTGGTGGTGACGAGGGGACCGACACGACGGACACCACAGAAGGAGGGGCCGCCACGACCGAAGCCGCGGGGGCCACCACAACAGCAGCCGAGGAAGAGGCCACTACCACCGCCGCGGGCGGCGCGGAAGGTGACTGCGTCGTCGGCATGTCATGGAACAACTACAACGAAGAGCGTTGGGCCAAGCACGATGAGCCCGCGATCATGGCTGCTCTCGAGGCCGGTGGATGCGAGTACATCCAGTCAGATGCCGGGTCATCGGAGGAGCAGCAGATCACCGACGTAGAGAACCTGATTGCTCAGGGGGCCAACGTCGTCATCATCCTGGCTCAGAACACGCAGGCGATCCTGCCTGCGGTGCAAAGCGCCACCGACCAGGGAATCCCGGTCATCGCGTATGACCGTCTGATCGAGGATGCAAATACCTTCTACGTCAGCTTCGACAATGTCCTGGTGGGACAGCTGATGGCCGAGGTCGTCTTCGATCTGGTACCGACCGGCAACTACTTCATCCTCAAGGGCAACGGCTCCGATGCCAACTCCGACTTCCTCCGCGAGGGGATCGGGTCTGTCATCGATGCCGCGGCTGAGGCCGGTGACATCACCATCCTCGAGGAGGACTACACCGACAACTGGGACCCGGCTCTGGCTCAGACCACGATCGAGCAATGGCTGAGCGCGCACGACAACGACGTGCAGGCCATCGTCTCGGAGAATGACGGCATGGCCACAGGCGCAAGCGCCGCGCTCGACGCGCAGGGTCTGCTCGGCACCGTGGTGCTGTCGGGTCAGGATGCAGATGTCGCTGCCCTGAACCGGGTGGCGCTGGGAACCCAGGCGGTTTCGGTGTGGAAGGACGCCCGTGCTCTGGGCACGGCTGCGGGCGAGGCCGCCGTGCAGTTGGCCGGCGGCGCAACGCTGGCCGATGTCGAGGGAACGGCCGAGTTCGTCTACACGAACAAGGAGACGCAGGCAGAGACCGTTCTGACCAGCATCCTCCTGACCCCGATCCCGATCACTCAGGACAACCTCAACGAGGTGCTCGACGCCGAGTGGATCGCCGCCGAGGAGCTCTGCGCCGGTGTCACCGCAGGAAGCGTTGCTGCTTGCCCGTGACGATCGACGACTGAAGCGAAGGAAAGAAGCAATGCGCCCCCGGTCTCTTCGGGGGCGCAATGCGATCTCTAGTGTGGTGATCTCATGAGTGTGGTCGAGGCCTCGCCGACCCAGTCGGAAACTCTCGAACCGGCGCCGCGCGGGTCGGTGGGATCCTTCCTGCGAGACAACGAGATAGACACCCGCATGGTGGGGATGATCGTCGTCCTCCTGGTGATCTGGGTCGGCTTCCACTTCCTGTCCGGCGGAACCTTCATCACTCCGCGCAACCTGTGGAACCTGTCTGTCCAGACCTCTTCGATTGCGATCATGGCCGCAGGGATGGTGCTCGTCATCGTCTCTCGCAACATCGATCTCTCGGTCGGTTCGATGGTCGGCACCGTTGGCATGGTCATGGCCATGCTCCAGGTCGAGTGGCTTCCGTCTGTGATGGGCGCGGGCAACTCGTGGATCTGGGTGGTTGCCCTGGCGCTGGGCCTGGTGTTGGGAGGCGCCATCGGCGCCCTCCAGGGCTCCATTGTCGCTTATGTCGGTGTTCCCTCCTTCATCGTCACCCTGGGTGGCCTCCTGGTGTGGAGGGGCTTTGCATGGCTCACGGCCAGCGGTCGGACCATCGCTCCAATGGACTCCACCTTCCAACTACTTGGGGGTGGAGCTCGTGGTTCGCTCGGTGAGACCGGGAGTTGGATCGTCGGAGTAGTGGCCTGTGTCGGCATCGTCGCCCTCCTCGTGTTGGATCGACGTCGTCGTCGCAGGTTCGGCTTCCGGCTCCGTCCGATGTGGCTGGTCGCCACGCTCGGCGTGATCAGTTGCCTGGTCGTGCTGGCCGCGGTCTGGGTCACCAACAGCTACTACCTGCCCGAGAACCTGGCCATGCAGGTAGCAGAAGAAAGAGGGATCCCCTGGCCCGAAGGTGGCTTACAGATCCCTCTGGGGATCCCCTATCCGGTCCTCATCCTTTTGGGCGTCACCGTGGTCATGGCGTTCGTCGCCAACCGCCTTCGCTTCGGTCGTTATGTCTTCTCGATCGGAGGCAATCCCGAAGCGGCCGAACTGGCCGGCATCAAAACCAAACGCACCATCGTCAAGGCCTTCATGGTCATGGGGATCCTGGTCGCCATTTCGGCCGCGGTCTCCATCGCCCGCCTCAACGCCGCAGTCAGCGGTCTCGGCACTTTGAACGAGCTCTATGTGATTGCCGCTGCGGTCATTGGCGGAACCTCCCTATCAGGTGGGATCGGGACCATCCCCGGTGCCATCCTGGGAGCTCTGGTCATGCAATCGCTGCAGTCGGGGATGGTGCTGATCGGGGTCGGTGCGCCGGTGCAGGACGTGGCGCTGGGAGTCGTCTTGGTGACCGCGGTCGCCATCGACACCATCTACAGGCGAAGGGCAGCCCGATGACAGACACCCCGCTCGTCGAGATGAGGGACATGAGTGTCAGCTTCGGTGGGGTCCACGCGGTCGAGGACGTCAGCATCGACCTGCGGGCGGGAGAGATCCTCGGGCTGGTCGGTGGCAACGGCGCCGGCAAATCGACGCTGGTCAAGACGCTGGCCGGAGCCCAGAAGCCCGACTCTGGCGAGATACTCATCGACGGCAAGCCTGTGACCATCGCCACCCCCCGCGACGCCAAGGCCCACGGGATCGAGACCATCTATCAGACCCTGGCCCTGGCTGACAACCAGGACGCCCCGAGCAACATGTTCCTGGGCCGAGAACTGATGACCCGGTGGGGCACCCTCGACGACTCGGCGATGGAGGACGCCACCAGGAAGATCATGGGGAGGCTCAACCCCAAGTTCGAGAACTTCAAGACGCCGGTGAGCTCCTTGTCGGGTGGTCAGCGGCAGTCGGTCGCCATCGCCAGGGCGGTCCATTTCAACGCCCGGATCCTGATCATGGACGAGCCCACCGCCGCTCTGGGCCCCGCAGAGACCGAGCAGGTTCGCCAGTTGATGCGCCAACTCAAGTCGGAAGGCATCGGCATCATCATGATCAGCCACGACATCCACGATGTGTTCGATCTGGCCGATCGGATCAGTGTCATGCTCCAGGGCAAGCTGGTCGGCACGGTGAACAAGGACGAGGTCACCATGGACGAGGTCCTGGGGATGATCATCATCGGGAAACTGCCCGAAGAGGTCACCACTACCGAGCTGGAGCAGTTGCACGGATAAGAGGGCTACGTTTTACGTCGCGTGAAAGGTGGGGGTTAGGGCGGGGTAGAGAGCCTGGTACCTCGTGTGGGCTTCCCGGTAGAGGGGCACATCGCCTGATGGGGTCTCACCGGGTTTGACGCTGACCAGGGCTTCCGTTGCCTCCTCCACCGTGTCGAACCAGCCGGCGCCGACGGCGGCGAGCAAGGCAGCCCCGTAAGCGGCACCCTCCTCGGTGGGAACGGTGGCGATCTCGGTTTCCAGGACATCGGAGAGGATCTGACGCCACAGGCCACTGCGGATGCCCCCGCCGGAGGCCCGCACCTGGGCCGGGGTGGCCAGCCCGGCCTCGACCATGAGATCGAGGCCGTCCCTGAGACCGAAGGCGACGCCCTCCAAGACGGCCCGGGTCATGTGACGCAGGTCGTGGCGAACCGTCAGGCCGACGAATGCCGCCCGGGCCAAGGGATCGGGATGCGGAGTCCGCTCCCCGGTGAGATAGGGGAGAAACAACAGCCCGTCACTACCGGCCGGGATCTCGGCTGCGCCTTCGACCAGGGCGTCGAAGGACCGGTCCGGGGCGAGCGTGTCCCGGAGCCAGCGCAAGCTCCCCGCCGCCGAGAGCATCACTCCCATCATGTGCCACCTTCCCGGCACGGCATGGCAGAAGGCGTGGACCCTTCCCTCGGCCTCCACCGCCGGGCGGTCGGTGGAGGCGAACACCACGCCCGACGTGCCCAGGGACAACGCCACGGTGCCCAGGGACACCGCACCGACCCCTACCGCGTTGGCCGATTGGTCGCCGCCGCCGGCCACGACCCGTGTTCCCACCGCCAGGCCGGTCGTCTCCGCTCCCATGCCTCCCACTGTCCCGGTCACATCGGGGCCCTCGAAGGTCGCAGGCATGAGAGACGGTTCGATGTCGAGAGCGTCGAGCACCTGTGGCGACCAGGTGCGCTCCGCCAGGTCGAAGAGAATGGTGCCCGACCCGTCGGCGACATCGGTGGCCGGCACGCCGCTGAGGCGGTAGCGGATGTAGTCCTTGGGCAGCATGACGTGGTGGACGCGGGCCCAATTGTCCGGCTCGTGACGCTGGACCCAGAGCAGCTTGGGTGCAGTGAATCCGGTGAGTGCGTCGTTGCCGGTGATCTCGATCAGACGCTCGCGGCCCAACCGACGGCGGATCTCGTCGCATTCCTCGCCGGTTCGCTGGTCGTTCCAGAGGATGGCCGGTCGCACCACCTCGCCCTCGCCATCGAGGAGCACCGCGCCGTGCATCTGACCGGTGAGGCCGATCGCCGCTATGTCGGTCGGCCGGGCCCCACTCTCGGAGACGACCTGACGGGTCGCGTCGACCGTCGCCGCCCACCACAATTCGGGATCCTGCTCGGTCCACAGCGGCTGGGGGGACTGGAACTCGTATTCGGCGGAAGCCACCCCGACGACGAGGCCTTCCTCGTCGACCAGGATTGCCTTGGTGGCAGTCGTCGACGAGTCGATCCCCAGGACCAGGCTCATTGCCCCACCACCCGCCGTTGCGCGGCATCGATGTCCTCGCAGGTCTCCACGATCCACACCTCGCGATGGGAGATGCTCGCCCCCGGCTCCAACCTGGAGACCGGGCCCACGCTCTCCAACTCGCAGAAATCTTCGTTGAGGTAGACCTGGGCCGCCGCTCCCCGGTCGGGGTAGACACCGGGCCCGGCGGGGGGCAGTTCCTTGATGAAGACATGGCCCTCGATGAAGTAGCCCAGACGCGACGGCGCCGGCCCGACTCCGATCTTGAGCGGTGGGCCTGCCTTTGCCTCGACGGTCAGTGCTCCCTGACGCCACGAGAACCGGGGATCGGACAGGTCGGTGTATGGCCAGAGGATGAGGCTGTGCGTCGCTTGGGGACCGTCCGGGACGGGCGATCCGGTGGGGACCAGCCCCACGCCGCCCAGGCGAAGCTGGGTGATGGCCCACGGGGCGACCTCTCTGAAGGCGGTCCCCGCGTTGCCCAGGGTGTGGTCGACCTCCAGCCGGTCGCCTTCGAGATGCACGACGATCGACTTGGTCAGCCCGGCACGGTCGGCCGGGCCGGTGATCTCCACCGCGCCTTCTTCGCTAACCACCTCGCAGGGGTCGTCGTCGGGCGCATAGGTGACGTCCGGGACCTCTGGCGACGCCCATAGCCGATGCCCGCCGCGAAAGGTGTAGATGTCGGTGCCAGGAAGGTCGATGACGACCTCAGGGGACAGGTTGGCGAACATCTCAGGCCCGGTGCCGAGACGGAGGCCCAACACCCGCGGGCCGAACCCGGTGGCGACCGATAGGCGATAGGGGCCGAGTTCGAGGTCGAAGGAGCCTGACACCAGGTCAGGCCTCGGTGCTCCAGATGACCCGATTCATCCGATTCTCGAGCATTTCCTGCCCCCCGGACACGGGGGAAGGGTCGAGCTCACCCGATGCCACCTTGGCCTCCAGGGACAGGAGGCTCTCGTTCCCGTCGAGGATCGAGGTCCCCAGGTCCGAGAACCACCCGGCATACCGTTGCTCGAGGGGACGGGACAAGGTCTCCGATTCGAGGAGGCTGGCGGCAACCAAGAGCGCCCGGGCCAGGGTGTCGATCCCACCGATGTGCCCGTGGAACAGGTCGGAGCGCGCCATCGACTGTCGGCGAAGCTTGGTGTCGAAGTTGAACCCGCCGGTGGTGAAACCG
>JBOGEV010000127.1:0-3582 GCA_050742015.1 Acidimicrobiia bacterium | reverse complement strand
GTGCGTGATCTCACATCGTCCCTTCTGTTGCACGACAGCAACGGCGGGGCCGGCCGATTGGTTCCGGTCAGCTGCCTCTGAAGTCGGGCTTTCTCTTCTCGGTGTACGCGGTCACCGCCTCGAGCAGGTCGTTGGAGATGAGGAACGAGGCATTCCACTGGGCAACGAAGTCCAGTGCCTGATCGATCGTTCGCCCGTCGTTGGCCGTCAGGACCTGTTTTATGCCCTGGGTCACCAGCGGCGAGTTGTCCGCGATCAGACCGGCCATCTCCCGTGCTCCGGCCACGGTTGCAGCCGCATCGGGGTGGATCTGGTTGACGAGCCCGATCTCGGCCGCTCGGCCGGCGTCTATGTCCTCCCCGGTGAAGGCGAGTTGGGCGGCCTGACCGGGACCGACGATGGCGGGTAGACGTTGCAGGGTCCCGATGTCGGCGACCAGGCCCATCCGGGTTTCCCGGATCGAGAACGTCGCGTCCCCGCTGGCGAGCCGGAGGTCGCACGCGGTGATCAAGGCCATTCCTGCACCCAGGCAATAGCCCTGGACGGCGGCGAGCACTGCCTTAGGGGAGTCGGCAAAACAGCTCGCAGTCCGCTGCATCTCCTTGATCTTGCGGTAGAGCCTCATGTTGGCCATCGCCTGTGACTCACCCGCCGGCTGCAACGTGGTGAGCATTGCGATGTCGATTCCGGCCGTGAAGGTCTCGCCCCGTCCCGCCAGCACGATCGCCCGAACCGATTCGTCTGCATCGAGTTCGGCCATGGCCGTCGGAATATCCGCCCACATGTCGGCGGACATGGCATTGAGCTTCTCCGGACGGTTGAGCCAGAGCGTGGCGACATGGCCGTCCCGCTCGACCTCGATGTGCTGATAGCGCACGGTCCGGGGAGCCTATCCACAGTTCTGTGCGGATTCGCGCGGCTAGGAGCGCGGTAAACCCGCACAGAAAGGTTGGGTCTCCAGTTCTGTGCGGATTCGCGCGGCTAGGAGCGCGGTAAACCCGCACAGAACGGTTGGGTCAATCCAAATCCGGGGAGCCTATTTTGGAGGAAAGGTGGCGGCGAACTCCATCCCCTCCTCGATCCAATCGTGCAGGTCGGTGTCCTCTGTGGTGGCCTCGGGGCCGACCAGGATCCATCCCCTCCCCATCGGGCGGCCGCCCATCTCGGAGACCCGAGCTCCGGGCCTGGCGAGCGCATCGTCGTGGTCGTCAGGGTTGATGCGGACCATCAGGTCCTCGTTTCTGACTCCGACCGCCATGTTGCCCGAGACCATGAAGGCGATTCCCCCGAACATCTCCCGTTCGCTGACTTCGGGATTGTCACCGAGAGCTTCCCGGACTCGGGCGGCAAGGGCCAGGTCGTACGCCATGAGGCCCGACTCTACGTGTCAGGTCCCGGCTGAGCGCCATGCCTCCCGCAGCTTGACCCTGGTCCCGAAGCGGAGAAGGCCGCCGGCGTAGATCCGCCCGGCCACCAGGACCAGTCCCACGATCGTGACCAGCGTGATGATCACGGCGAGGACGTACTGCCAGGCGGGGATGGCGTCCAGGGCAGCGCGGACCGGTACCACGAACGGGGCGGTGAAGGGGATGAAGGTCCCGATGACCGCGGCCGGCCCGTCGGGGTCGGACAGTCCGGCGATGGAGACGAAGAAGCCGGCGACGGCGACCATGGAGAGGGGGAAGGCGACGTTCTGGGCATCCTCCATCCTGCTCACCAGCGACCCGGCCGCACCGTAGAGGACGGCGAACAGGAGGAAGCCGAGGACGAACCAGAGGACCAGGTTGGCCACCAACGCGGCATTGAGGCTGGGGAGGTCGATGGCGCCGGTGAGGTTCACGGCGAGGAGGGCCACGAGGATGGTGCCGGCGAATTGGGCAATTCCCAAAGAACCGATCCCGATGATCTTCCCGCCCAGGAGCTGCCATGGCTTGACGCTGGACAGAAGGACCTCGACCACCCGGTTCGACTTCTCCTCGGTGACCCCGGACAACATCCAGTTCCCATAGAGCAACACCGCCATGTAGAGCAGGAGGAGCCCGGCGTAGGCCACGCCTCCTCGAGTCTCGTCGCCGGCCTCCTGGCCGGTGAGCGTTGTGATCTCCAGGGGATCGGAAGTCATCACCTCGATCACGTCGGCTGCAGCCTGACCCTCCTCCGACACGATCGCTTCTAGCTCCACCGAGGCAGCCCCCTGTTGTAAAAGGGCAACGATGCTCGACTCCCCGAAGCCCCCGACGCTCTCCACGATGACCGCCTCACCGTCGACGAGGATGGCGTCGATATCGCCCTCCTCGAGTGCTGCTTCCGCGGATACCTGATCGTCGAAGGGTTGTGTCTGGATCGAAACCGATGGCTCGGCATCCGGCTCATCGGCGGCATTTCCCAACTGCTCTGCCGCGGCCACGATCGGCTCGTTGCCCTCGCCGACAGTGCCGACGGTGTACTCCGATGTGCCTCCTCCGATCAGACCGGGGACCACGACCAACCCGGCCACCAGGAGAAAGGTGATGGCCGAGGTGATGAGGAAGGACTTCGACCTCCCATGTTCCCGGATCTCACGCAGTGCGACCTGCCACATCGTTCGTAGGCCGCTCATCGCACCGCCTCCCGGAACAGGTCGGAGAGCGACGGCGTGGTGTAGGTGAAATGTCGGAGACGCCCCATCTCCTGGGCCCGGCTCAGGAAACCTCTGACATCGGTGCCGGCGTCGATGGTCGCGGTGTGGGTGTGGTCCTCAGAGGTGATTTGACGGACACCCTCCAGAGTCTGGAACAGGTCGGCGACCTCGCCGTCGATCTCCAGCTCAAGGTGGCGGATCGGAGCGGCGTCTTTGAGCCGGCGCACATTGCCCTCGACCACGATCTGGCCCGCGTTGATGATGGCCACGTCCTCGCAGATGTCCTCCACCAGGTCGAGCTGATGGGAAGAGAACACGACGCTTTTGCCATTCGCCGTTTCCTCTCGCAGGATGTCGGCCATGGTCTCGGTCGCGATCGGGTCGAGACCGCTGAAAGGCTCGTCGAGCACCAGCAGCTCCGGGTCGTGGACCAGGGCGGCCGCCAGCTGGACCCTCTGCTGATTGCCATGAGAGAGGACTTCCACCCGATCCATTCGCCTCTCGGCGAGCCCGAATCGCTCCAGCCAACGGTCGGCCGACGCCGCCGCCTCCTTGGCTTCCATCCCCCGCAGACGTCCGAGATAGGTGAGCTGGTCGTGCGTCTTCATCTTGGGGTACAGGCCGCGTTGCTCGGGCATGTAGCCGAAACGCCGCTTGAGGTCGGTGGTGATCGGCTTCTCGTCCCACGTCACCGCGCCGGAGTCGGGTGTCACCAGGCCGAAGATGGTTCGCATGGCAGTGGTCTTCCCGGCCCCATTGGGACCGAGAAACCCCAGCATTCGCCCCCTTTCCACCTGAAATGTGCACCCATTCAGGGCGCGGACGTCGCCGTATTGCTTGTGAAGGTCGGCGAGGGCGAGCACCGCCGGGAGGATAGGTGTCATTCCCCATGGGTGGCCAAAAACGGACCTCGGTACCATCCCCTCCCCATGCAGCTGTTGGAACGGGGCGGGGTACTGAAT
>JBOGEV010000126.1:0-1347 GCA_050742015.1 Acidimicrobiia bacterium | reverse complement strand
CCGCTGGGCGGCGGCGTACTCCCGAAGGCTCGCTCGTGTCACGGGCTCCTCCTGGGGGGCGGAGTTGGTAACCGTGACTTCTGATCTACAAGCTCCCCTTCGGTAACCGAAATTTTGAGTCGATGCGGCTTCTTCGGAATTGTGATCACGATGTTCTACAATGACCATAACCCGCCCCACTTCCACGCCCGCTACGGCGGGCAGCGGGCGCTCGTAGCGATCGACACGCTGGCGGTATTGGAGGGCCGGCTGTCACCGCGGGTGCTGGGGCTCGTGACCGAGTGGGCGGCCCTCCACCGGGAGGAGCTGCGGGAAGACTGGCGCCTGGCGCGGCAACAGGCCCCACTCCGGACCATCGCGCCGCTGGAGTAGAGCATGCTCGTGGACATTGTTGAGGCTCGACCGCTTGGGGGCTATCGCGTGCACCTCCGCTTCGAGGACGGTGTCGAGGCGGACCTGGACCTGGGCGAGGTGATCCGCTTCGAGGGGGTCTTTGCGCCCCTCCGGGACCCCTTGCGGTTCGCCGAGCTGCGGGTTCATCCCGAGCTGGGGACGATCTGCTGGCCGGGCGGAGCGGATCTCGATCCCGACGTGCTCTACGCCCGCGCCACCGGCAAGCCCATCGACGTGAGCCACTCCGGGTAGCCGACGAGCTCGTGCCGCACCGGGGCAGCGAGACCGAGTTCGAGCTTGCGACCATCGAGCGGCTGGAGGGTCTCGGATATGGCTACGTCCACGGTATCGAGCTCGACCGGCCGCCCGAGGAGGTCGTTCTCCGCGATCGTCTGAGGGCCTTCCTCGCCCGGCAGTACCCCGATCTGCCGCCCGACGCGATCGACGAAGCGCTCAGGCGCTTCTCCACGCCCGAGGGCGTAGACACCCTCCGCCGGAACCTGGCGTTCCACGAGGCCCTCACCCGCGGGATCGAGGTCCGGGTCGAGCGTCCCGGTGGCCGGGTGGAGCACGCGCACGTCTACCCGATCGACTGGGACCGGCCGGAGCGAAACGAGTTCCTGGTGGTCAACCAGCTCCCGGTCCGGGGCCAGAACGATCGGCGTCCCGACCTCGTGGTCTTCGTCAACGGGATGCCGCTCGCCGTCTTCGAGCTGAAGAATCCCTGGGATCCCCATCCGACCGTCGAGCACGCGCTCAACCAGCTCGCCCACTATCGCCACGACATCCCTCAGCTCTTCGAGTTCAATGCTGTGACGGTGGTCTCGGACGGTGTCACGACGCTCCACGGGATGTGGGACGCCACGCCGGAGTGGTTCGCGCCGTGGAAGTCCATCGACGGCCAGCAGGTGGAGCCGGGCACCACCGCGAGCATGAAGGCGTTGGTGGAGGGCC
>JBOGEV010000125.1:0-1920 GCA_050742015.1 Acidimicrobiia bacterium | reverse complement strand
CCGTCCTCGCCCACCCCGATTTCGTGAACGGGACCCACCACACGAAGTGGATGGAAGACCACGTCGACCTGGGAGGGGGCGAGCCGGATGCCAGCCCATCGCTTCCCGAGGAGGAGAGCCTGGAGCGACGCGACATCACCGTGGAGGTCGGGGGCCGTCGTTTCGCGGTGAGTTATTGGGCGCCGGAGCCTGCGGTCGGGGCGAGCATTCGACGCCGCCCACCGAAGCTCCAGCTCTCGGGGCCGGCCCGAGCCCCGGACGGTGTGGTGACCGCTCCGATGCAGGGCACCATCGTCAAGGTCCACGTCGCCGCTGGGTCCGCGGTCGGCGAAGGGGACCCCATCTGTGTCCTCGAGGCCATGAAGATGGAGAACGAGGTCCGCTCCCCTGCCACCGGCGAGGTCGTCGACCTCCGGGTCCAACCCGGTGACACCGTCACCCCGGGCCAGGTCATAGCGATAGTCAAATAGGGCTCGCCTATCTGGCGCTATGTACGTCAGGTAAGAGTCACTCAGCAGCGTCCGAGATGGCTTCCGTCATCGTCGGGTGGGCCATCAGGGTCTCGACCAGTTGGTTGACGGTGACATCGGCCTGGACGGCGAGGGTGAGGATCCCGATCAGCTCGGAGGCGCGATGACCGACGATGGTCCCGCCCAGGACGACACCGGTGGCCGGGTCCGAAGTCAGCTTGACGAAGCCCCTGGTGAAATGCTGGAGCACGGAGCGGGCATTGGCGGCGAAGGGCACCTTCATGGTTCTCACCTTGCGCCCCTGGGCTGCTGCCTCGACGTCGACGAGGCCTACCGAGGCGATCTCGGGCTCGGTGAAGATCGCCTCCGCCACCTTCGAGTAGTCGAGGGGGGTCACCGGCAGGTCCAGGGCATGTCGCGCGATCTTCCGCCCCTGCATGGAAGCCACCGAGCTGAGCGGCATCTGACCCGTGACATCCCCCGCCGCATAGATGTGCGAAACCGAAGTCCGCTGGTATTCGTCGACCTCGACGTATCCGTTGCTCATGGTCACGCCGGCGGCGTCGAGGCCGATACCGTCGGTGAGAGGGACCGATCCGACCGCGAGCACGGCATGCGACCCGTGGATGACCCTTCCGTCGTCACAAAAGACCGATACGCCGCCTTCGTTTACATCGATCTTCTCCGCCCGCGCCCCGATCACGAGGTGCACTCCCCGTTCCAGGAAGTCCTCTTCGAGGACGGCGGCCACCTCCGCATCGCGATAGGGGAGGATCTGACGGCGGGAGACGACGAGACTCACCTCGGCCCCGAGGCTCTGGAAGATGTGGGTGAATTCGACCCCGGTCACCCCGGAGCCGATGACGATGACGTGCTCGGGGATCTCGCTCAAGTCGTAACACTGCCTCGTGGTCAGCACCTGCTCCCCGTCGACCGGAGCCCACTCCGGGACCCGAGGCGCGGACCCGGTCGAGATCATCGCCCGGTCGAATCGAATCCGACGCTCGCCCGAGTCGGTGTCGACCGCCACCTCGCGGTCGGAAGTGAAACGACCCTGGCCGTAGATCACCTCTACCGCCTGTGACTCGAGCAGTTCGATCCAGTTGTGGTTGATGTCGCCGGTGATGGCCTTGATCCTCGTGGCCAGGACGCCGGTGTCGACCATGGTCGGCTCGGTAGCCAGACCCAGGTTGGCGGCGTTGCGCACCGAAGAGTGGCGAAGCGCGGCAGCCGCCATCGTCTTCGACGGGATGCAGTCCCAGAGGTGGGCGGCCCCGCCGACGATCTCCTTCTCGATCAATGTCACCCGTGCGCCCTTGGAGGCGGCGGTGGTCGCTGCCTGAGTGCCGGCCGGGCCCCCTCCGATGATGAGCAGGTGTCTTCTGCTGTCGCTCATGCTGATGCCCTCCACCCATTTTGGCGCGGAGATGTCGACCTATAGGTCGAGATC
>JBOGEV010000124.1:0-8221 GCA_050742015.1 Acidimicrobiia bacterium | reverse complement strand
CGGTAGACCCGCACAAAACGGTGGGCCGTCCCCCAAAAAAGAAGGAGCCCGGTCCATAGGACCGGGCTCCTTCTTTATGCAGGGCGTCACGTATCCGTGACGCCCTGCATTAGGTTCGATTACCCGCCGGCCGGGGGCAGGGCGGTCCTGGACGGGCCGCGGCGGATGACGTGGTCGACGGCTTCGTCGATGGACTGTGGGGGTTCTTCCTCGGGCTCGCCCTTCTTGCGGCGTTTCTTGCCCTTGGTCTCGTCCCAGGCCAGACCGGCGATCAGGATGAAGAACAACGGGAGCACCTGGACCCGCTGACGGGCAAGGAGACCGAGGTTGAGGATGGCGCTGAACCCGACGATGAACCCACCGGTGTAGAAGAACGCCATGAACAAGTACGGTTTCTCCCGCAGTCGTCGCTTGTTCCGCCACATCGCGGGCAGGTTCCAGATCGTGATCAGGAGCAGGGTCGTGCCCTCGAGAGCGCTGAGCAGCGCCTGCGAGTTGCCTGCTTCGTAGATCAGGGGTCGGAACAGCACCTTGATGATGGCCCCTGGAAGCTGGGCCGGGCTCCCCACCGCACCGCCCGACACCTCGGACCCGCCGGTGGCGGTCTGATCGGACACGTCGGACAGGAATTGCTCGGGATCGGTGGTCCCACTGCCTCCGTCCACGGTCACCCCGAAGGTGCTGGAGAAGGTGGCCAGCGAAAGTGCGGCGCCGGCGAGACAAGCCAGGATCATGACCGCCCGCTTCGGAGTCCCCTGGTACTTCTTCGGGGCCTTGCCGAAGATGGCAGCGAGGACGATGGCCAGACCCATCACCGCCGCCACGTGCGATCGGATGCTCGCGGCCATGTAGAGACCGGGAGCGATCAGGAGCAACGAGCTGAACTGGTAGAACTTGAGCAGTCGAGACGCGCCGTAGGCGGCGAGACCGAGGAAGAACACCATCAGGGCGTCCTTGCCGATGCTCGACGGCCAGAAGATCAGGCTCGGGGCGAAGAACACCGCCAGCCCGTACATCTTGAGCTGGTAACCCTTGAGCCAGTGCCTCCCGGCGAGGAAGAACAGCAACATCCCGAGCCAGGCGATCATGGAGAAGATGAGGAACCCGCCGAGCATCGACGGGGTGTACGGGGCGTAGATGAACCCGGTGACGATTTCGGTGAAAGCGGTGCCCGGCTGGCTGGAGTTGGAGACCGGCACCGCGAAACCCCGCCACACCTGGGCGAAGATCCCGCCCCACATGTGGTAGCTGTAGGAGTCACCGGTCTCATAGAGGACTGTGACCATCCAGTACCGGCCGAAGCCCCCGATCAGCTTGGCGATGGCCGCCCACATGATCATCGTCGGCAGCCAGTCCCGGTCCTCTTTGGTGGCGACCGCATTGCCCAGGAAGCTGACCCCGATCAGCACTATGACCGGGATGATCAACGCCTCGAACACCTCCATCCCATTCGAAACCGCCTGACCGTCCTCCTGGGCCAGGATCGTGAGACCGAGGTTCAAAGCATTCGTCACAACAACTCCAAATCACTGATGGCGAGATCCCACGAGGTCATCGAAGCGACGTCGACCTCGAGGTTCCGCAACGGCCGTGCCATGAGGGTCAGGGCGGTCACCCCGGGCACGGGGATGAGGCCGCTTTGGACCGCAGCCCGCCGTTCCGGGGTATGAGGGGAGAACCAGGTGGCGAGATACTCGGATTTGGACCGACGTCCGGCCCGGCGCATTGCCCGACCCGGACGAGGCCCGAACACATCGGCTAAGACCAGCTCCCGACGCCCTTTCCTGACGTTGGGGCGCACCACCGCCACCGAATCCCCGGAGTCCACCCGGAAATAGCGGGCGGTGGGGTGGGAGGCGAACCTCCAGCGGAGATAGGCATCGCTACGCGGAGTGCGTAGACCGAGCGGCTCCCGATCGCTGACCGTGAGCGTGTCGGCCGGCACCGGGGCATCGAGGAAACGCTCGGGTTCGGTGGGAGGTCCAGGCGTGCGATCGGTGAGCAGGCGCGTCGAAGGACGCACCATGCCACCAATTGACCCAACTTCTTTCCACCCCATGGAGAGATACCCCGCACCCGATTTCTCGTTCGGTGTATTGAACACCAGATCGATGTCTTTGGCTACGGCTAATTCCAAAGTTTCTTCGGTGAGCCTCCGAAAGATGCCCCGACGGTGGAATTCGGGGTGGGTGGCGGTGTCGACCGCACGCACGCATCGCAGCACCGGTCCGCCCGGCGTGATCAGGTCCCATCGCATGAAGGCGCGCAGCCCGACGATGCGCTCGTCGGTCTCGGCGACGAGGGCCAGGGAGGGGCCGAAAGGATTGTCGAAATGCTTCCAGGCGAACAGCTCGGGGGTGCGGCGGAGCAGCGGGGGCTCGCCCAGTGCGGCCCGGAGCAGGTCGAGCACGGACATCACGTCGCGTTCGTCGAGCTCCCTGGTGGTGATCGTGTCAGACAAGGGCCACCTCGCGGTACAGGTCTTCGGTAGCACGGACCATTGGCTCCAGCCCGTACTCCTTCTCCACCATGTCCTTGGCCGCTTGGGCCAGACGCTCGGCGAGGAAGGGATCGTTCAGCAGTTTCTCGATCCCCAGGGCCAGAGCGATCGGCTCGTTGGGCTCGACCAGGATCCCGGTCTCGCCGTCCTTGACGATCCCGGGCACGCCGCCGGCGGCGGCAGCCACCACCGGCTTGCCCAGGGCCATCGCCTCGAGGATGGCCACCGGCAGGCCCTCCACACTGGAGGGGTTGACGAAGATGTCGGCCGCCCCGACGAAGCTCAATGCGTCGGTGCGGCGGCCCATGAACCGGAGCTGGTCCTCGAGCCCCTCGTCGATCACACGGTTGCGGACGCGGTCGAGGTCGCCGGGGAACTTCTCTCCACCGACCGAGACGAATCTGAGATAGGGCATCCGCGAGCTGAGATGGGCCACGGTGTCGATGAGGGTGTCATGGCCCTTCCCGGGGCGGATGTTGCCCACGTGGGCGACCAGCGGTTCCGACCCCTCCAGCCTCAACTCCTTGCGGGCGGCGGCGACTTCCTCGTCGGTGACGTGGACCGCGACCCCGTTGGGTATGACCCGCGGCGGCTCCCCAGGCCAGGAGCTCACCGACCCGGCCACGGCTCCGGAGACGGCGGTGGCCACCGCGTTGCGCCCGTAGGTGAGGCGGTTAAAGATGCGGGTCAGCGGCCGGTAGGAGTCGGACATATTGTGCTCGGTGTAGACCACCGGCACCGGCGACACGATGCGGGCGGCGATGCCCATGGTGGGCAGATGGGCGTGGATCAGGTCGGCGTCCAGGTCTTTGACGAGTCGGCGGAGACGGCGGAGGGCGCCCGGGGTGAGGCCCTTGGCGTTGCCGATCATGTGGACCGGCACCCCCTGAGACTCGAGGTCGCCGACGAGTTGGTCCTTCCAGGGAAGGACGTAGGCGACCGTGTAGTCGAATTGGTCGCGGTCCCAGAACCGGGACCCTTCCGAAATCAGCTTCTCCGCCCCGCCGATGCCGAGGCCTTTGATCAGGACCAGGACACGGACCTTGTCCGGGTCCAGATGCTTAGCCACGATCAGCGGACAGTAGCTCCGCCATACCCTCCTCGAAGGTGACCTTGGCTTTCCAGCCGAGCTTCTCCTCGATGCGGGCCGCTGACACGTACGACGGGGTCACGTCGCCCGGCCGCGGCTGGCCGTAGGTCACCTCGGTCGGGAAGCGCTCGGTGACGACTTCGGCGAGTTGCTTGATCGAGATCATCTCCGAGGAGACCACGTTGAGCGGGATCCCCCTGACGTCGCTCTTGGCTGCGGCCACGAAGGCCCGAGCGATGTCACTGGCGTGGGTGAACTGCCGGCCCTGGGACCCGTCGCCCTGGATCGTGATCGGCTCTCCCTTGCGGGCACGGTCGATGAAGATCTCGAACACCGAGTTGGGTCGCATCCCCAGCCCGTAGGCGGTGCCCAACCGGAGGGCCACCACCGGCACACCCCGGAGCCGATCGGCTGCGATCAGCATGCGCTCGCCGGCCAGCTTGGTGATGTTGTAGGGGTGGTCCGGCTCGCACGGGTGCTTCTCGTCGACCGGCTCGTAGACCGGATCGCCATAGACCTCCCAGGTCGAGGCATATACCACCCGGGCTCCGGCCGTCTCGGCGGCCAGCGCGATGTTGGTGCTACCCGAGACATTGACCGCGGCGGCCAACTCGGGATTGGTCGCTGCCAGGTAGACGTCGCCGATCGCCCCGATGTGGACGATTACGTCATGCCCCTCGACTGCGGCGGTCAGCGAATCGATGTCGAGCAGGTCGCCGACAACTGTCTTGACCCCGGGCTCGGTGGACTCGCGCTGGTCAAAACCGGTGACCTCGAATCCGTCGCCCAGGAGTGCACGGGACACGTGCGTGCCGATGAAGCCCGCCGAGCCCGTCACCAATGCCTTCATGGTGAATCCCCCTTGATCTGTTCCCCACTGAGATCGGGAAATATAACACGGAGCGTGATCGTGTCTCAAGGGGCAAGGTTTTCCATGTCCTCCCAGGCCTTGTCTCATCGTCAAAATCCAGATTTCGAAAAAAAATGAATTACGTACTGGTAACCAGCACGCTGAGTGGTTAAGGTATCGCCGGGTTGGGCGTCGGGCGACGCCGCAACTGGGTTGGGGGACTTATCGACTTCGTCGATTCCTGACTCGAAATACTGGGAGGTATTCGGATGCCACCTTGGGGCTCTTTGTCCCTGTGCGTATCCGACTGGGACAAAGAGGGCGGACACCGTGACAAAGCGGTTTTCTGGAAGCGGGGGCAATTCCATTCAGGCTCGTGTGGCGACACTGCTGGCGCAGTTGCGGGCCGACATCTCGTTCGCATTCGTGGACGCGGTTGTGATAGCGGTCGCCTATCTGGGGGCACTTGGCATCCTCTCCCTCGACGGTGGGATCAATCCCGCCTGGTGGGTGAGGGTCGCGGTCGCCCTTCCAGTGATCATCGGTGTTCATCTCGTGGCCAATGTGGCGATGGGCGCCTACGGCCATGTCTGGGAGTACGCCAGCGTCAGTGAGGCACGGCGGGTCATCGGCGCCACCTTCTGGGCCGCCACCATCCTGATCCTGACCACCCTGGCCCTCGGCGACTGGGAGTTCGTGGAGGGGCCTGGTGATCGTCCGATCCCGTTGTCGGTCCTGATTCTCGGGTCGCTGATCTCGGTGGGCCTGCTCGGGGTGGTCCGCTTCCGCTCCCGTCTCTTCTCTTTCCATCGTGGTCTCAAGTTCGACACCCGGGAGCGCGCTCTCATCCTCGGCACCGGGAAGCGGGCCGCCGACCTGGCCCGTGGCGCAGCCCGCGGCCCCTACGGTCTCGACGTGGTCGGCTTCGTCACCTCGGGCCCGACCACAGGTTCCCGCAAGTTGGCCAACCTGCCCATCGTCGGCGAGCTCGAGGAGATCCCCGAGCTGGTGACCAAGCTCGGCATCCAGCAGGTCATCGTCGCCAGCGAGGGGGCGAGCGTGCTCGCCCGCCGTCTGGTCGATCTCTGCGTCGATGTCGACGTACGGCTGAGAATTGTCCCCGACCTCGACGAGTTGCTGACCGGCTACGACGGCGGGCCCGACATCAGGGACTTGGAGATCGAGGACCTTCTGCTCCGCCCGACGGTGAGCACCGATCTCGATGCCGTCGAGTCGACCCTGTACGGCAAGACCGTCCTGGTGACTGGCGCTGGAGGATCGATCGGCTCGGAGATCGTGAGCCAGGTGCTCCGTTTCATGCCGGCCAGGGTGGTGGCCATGGACAACGACGAGACCCATCTCCACGACAACATGTTGAAGTGGGAGGAGCCGGCCGGCACCGACCTGATCCCGGCGTTGTGCGACGTGCGGGACAAGAAGAAGCTCAAGGCGATGATCGCCAAATACCGGCCGCAGGTCGTCTATCACGCCGCAGCCCACAAGCACGTGCCGATCCTCGAGGAGTGGCCCGAGGAGGCCGTGAAGACGAACGTCGTCGGCACCAACAACGTGTTGAAGGCGATCCGCGGCATCGGCATCGAGCGCTTCGTCCTCATCTCCACCGACAAAACGGTCGACCCCAAGGGGGTCATGGGCGCCTCGAAGCGGATGGCGGAGATGCTGGTCCAGTCGGCCGCCGACACCGACGTGAGCGGCTGCATCTATGCGGCGGTCCGTTTCGGCAATGTCCTGGGCAGCCGCGGAAGTGTCGTTCCCACCTTCATGGAGCAGATCCGTAGCGGCGGACCGGTCACGATCACCGACGACCGGATGACACGCTATTTCATGACCATCGGCGAAGCGGTCCAGCTGGTGCTCCAGGCATCGGCATTGGCCGAGCATGGCGAGGTCTTCGTCCTCGACATGGGTCAGCCGGTGCGCATCATCGACCTGGCCCACCGCATGATCCGCCTGGGTGGTCTGGTTCCGGGGCGGGACATCGAGGTGAAGACGGTCGGGGCCCGTCCGGGGGAGAAGCTGGTCGAGGAGCTGGCGCACGGCCCGCTGCTGAGCAGCTCCCACCCGCAGATCAACATCGCCGAGACCAGGGTGCCCGGGCCCGATGTGCTTCAGGCCACTGTCCGGCAGTTGAAAGAGATGTCCACCTCAGGTGGCAGGCAGGAGCTCAAAGACCTTCTGCTGGCCCTCGCCAACCGCGAGTGGCCGATGATTGAGACGATCGATTTGAGGGAGACGAGCGAGGTAAGACAATGGATATGACAACGATTCGAGGTATTGCCAAGTCCCGGTGGTGGGTCTTGGTTGCGGCCGCCGCCATCGCGTGGGTGGTCTCGGGCGAACTGGCCGAGTACCGCAACGACAACATGCCCACGTTTGAGGCCGTGACCACGATCACCTTCATCGAGGACCCACAGGCCTTGGAGCGTGAGGACTTCGAGACGATGCTCGAGGCCGAGCTGGCCCGAGCCACCGACGTCAACTCGGGTGTCCTCGACGAGACCCCGGGATCGTTCGTCCCCTGGTTGCTGGCCGAGGTCGATCTGGAGAACGAGCTGAACCAGCTCAGGTTCATCGGTCGGGCCTACTCCCAGCAGGAGGCCAGCGACCTCGCCTTCTCGATGCGGGAGAACTACCTGGCCGCCTCGAACATCGGGGCCGGTTTGGCCAACGCTCGCCAGGATCTCGAGGCGCTCACCGGGCAGATCAACACCCTCCGTCAGGAGATCCAGGACCTGCAGGCGGCTTCGCCGCTCACTGCCGAGGAGCAGCTGGAGCAAACCCGGCGTGCCGCTCTGGAAAGCCAGATCACGGCGCTGCGCGGGCACTACGGGACCCTGGGCTCCCAGCTGATGAACCCCGAGCTCGTGTTGCGGACCCCGGAGTCGATCCAGGCCGAGATGGACCGGACCCTGCAGCAGCTCCAGACGCTCGAGGCCGAGTTCGCCACCTTGCCTGCTCCGCCCGATCCGGCGTTGGCGGCTACCCAGAACGAGGAGTTGCTCCTCAAGCAGCTGGAGCTGACCAACCTGGAGACGAGGTGGAACGAGCGGTACACCACCGAGCGCCAGCTCGAGTCGCTGGCCAACTTCAGTGACGTCGACCCACAGCCTGTGACCCTCGACGCCGCCTCGGTCCAGAGCAACCAGATGATGGCTTTGGTCGGCGCACTGGCCGCCGCTCTGATCGGCTTGGTCGCCATCGAGCGTGGGCGCGGCGTGATGTGGTCGCAGAAGGCGTTGGACGAGGGGCCTCCGGTCATCGTCGAGCTCCCGCCCCGGCCCTTTGGCACCTTCCAGCACCCGACGACCCAGCCTTGGTACCTGGAGACCCCAGGTGGCAAGCGCAAGGCGGCCATCCAGATGCTGCGCAGCCAGCTCGACGACTACGACAACGAAGTCGTCGCCTTCCAGGGCAGCGGTGTGTTCAAGGACGACATCAGGGACCTGACCTCCGATATCGCCGTGGCCGTTGCCGTCTCGGGACGAAGCGTCCTCCTTCTCGATGTCTCGTTCGACAAGGGCGGGAACCAGAGGGCGGAGTGGGGACCCGAGGGTGGGACCACACTCTCCGGTCTGTTGCATGGGCCGGCGGCCGAGCGTGAAGAGCTCATCTCGGAGTTCAAGTCGGCTCTGCTCGCCACCCCCGACGTGGTCCAGGGGCTTCGTGCCCTCAGGGCCGGCAACGGGCAGCGGGATGCGGCGGACATCCTCTCCGGCTACCGGTTCGAGATCCTGCTCGACGTGGCCCGCGAGATCTTCGA
>JBOGEV010000123.1:0-27443 GCA_050742015.1 Acidimicrobiia bacterium | reverse complement strand
GACTCCTTGTCGCCGCCGTGGATGCCCCCGCCGACGTTGGGCATCGAGATCACGTAGCCACCGGACGGCCCGGTCTCGAACTTCCAGCCGAACAGGCCCTCGTAGAAGACACGTCCCTTCTCGACGTTGTCCACCCCGATCTCGACAAACGCCAACTCGCCGGACATCTCTCAACTCCTTGGATCGATTGTGCTCACCTACCACCGGATGCTCCCGTGTAATCGAATCGAGTCAGCCCGGTAGCCTCGGATGGAGCCGTGATGACGGCGGTCTGGTAGGAGTCGATCAAGCCCATCACCCGCTCGTCGTAGTTCTGCAGCCATTCCTCGCTTTCGTAGAGGGAGGCGAGCGAGCGCCGCCGCTCCTCCTCGTCGACGAAGGCCCGAATCAGGTAATAGCTGTCCTCGTCATGGAGTGAAGGTCCGAATCCGACCACGTTGTGGCCGTGGCGGCGCGCCATCGGGATGGTCTCGTCACGGGCCAGGGCGTGGAATTCGTCCCGTTTCCCATCTCGAATCCGGTACACCCGGAGGTCCAACAACATCTCCGCCACGTCCGCAATGCTGGCACATCCCACGCCGCCGGTAGTAGTAGCCGGCAGTGCCCGTCCCCAGGGCGACACCCCAGACCGGCCAGAGCAGCTCAGGTGCGATCGCGGCCCAGTTCTGGTCCAGGCCGAGATCGATGTCACCGAGTGTGAAAGTCCCGAACAGGACAAGGCGGACGAACATCAACCCGGCGCTGGTCACCAGTATCGAGACGAGGGTGGCAGGGACGATGGCCAGGGCGGTTGGGACCCTCCTGCCTCCGATCCAGGGAAGCCAGCGCGGGAATACCTCACCCCAGGGCCGGATGAGCCCGATCGTGAGCACCGCCCCAACCACCGCCATCGCCCCCAGTGCCCCGCCCAGCTCCCAGAGGCCGACCTCCTGTCCTTCCCGAAAGAACTCGTCCGAGATGCCGAGACGGACCCCGAACGCCCAGGCGAGACGGGTTGCCGCATAGAGGAGGGGAACGACGACTGCGATGTAGACCGCCCACCGCCCCCAGCTTGCGGCGCGCTCGGGTCCGGTCCAACCCTCGCCCCGGTCGTCGCGGCCGCAGACGACACATGCGTCGCGGGTGCGGCGGTGGTAGCCGATCGCAGTCAGCGCCCAGAGCAGCCCTCCGAACACGAACAGGACCTGGTTGATCAGGGGCCAGGTGATCGCTTCGGCCAGGTTGGCATCCTCCACCAACCCCAGCGGTGTGCCAATCATGATGATCGGGGCATAGGCAATCACCACCAGCACCCTGTAGTCGGGGATCACCAGGGCCACGACTACTGCAGTCGCCCAGGCTAAGGCGAGCAGCAGGAGCCGCACCGCACCAGAGCCTCTGCCCCGAGACATGGCCAGGGCGACAGCGAATCCAACCAAGGCGACTGCGGCCATGACCGGCGCCGCCTGATCGGTCTGGACCCAGCTCAGGATCGAGACCTCGCCTGTCGGGTCGTTGTCGAGCCCGAAGGGGAAGCCGGCGCCACCAGCCGACCAGTAGACCCCGAGGCCGGCATACACCCCCGACCAGATGGCGGCCGCGAAGGCGGCCCGGCTCGGCCAAAGATCTACCGATAGCTCCATGTGCCCGGAGATACCCGAGTCTGCCCGTCCCAACACGCATCATTGAACCGGGCCAGGGTTGGGTACCGTCCTCGGCCGTGATCCAGGAACAGAGAAGCGTCCCGGTGGCCGGCTACAGAGACTGGGCGCCCACCCTGTGGTGCGACGGATATCGGTGGTCGGGAACTCTGGATCGGGCAAGACCTCGGTGTCCCGAGCCATGGCGAACCGACTCTCCCTATCTCATCTCGAGCTGGACTCGGTCCATCACCAGCCGGACTGGAGGTTTCGCCCAGATGAGGAGATGAGGGAGATCGTTGCCCGGTTCGTCGCCGGGGACGGATGGGTTGTCGACGGCAACTACACGAGCAATGGCGTGGCCGGGATCGTCTGGGCTCGGGCCGACACCCTGGTCTGGCTCGATCTTCCCCGGCTCCTGGTGACGTCTCGTGTGGTCCGGCGCTCGTTGCGCAGGGTCCTCATCGGGGAGGAGTTGTGGAGCGGGAACCGGGAGAGGTGGGGGAGGTGGATCGGCGACCGGAGGAGAACATCATCCTCTGGTCTTGGACCAGGCACCGTCATTACCGGGAGAAATACGGGGCAATGTCCGAGGATGGGACCTGGGAGCATCTCCATGTGATCCGGCTCAGGAGTCGACGGGAGGTGAGGCGCTTCGTGGACGGGCTGATCTCGGTCAACGATCCGATTTGACCTGGCCAAGGCCGTTCTCTACCACGGCCAGGGCTTGATCCATGTCGTCGACGAGTGAGCTCCGGTAGCCGTTCTCGTGCCAATGACGGACGGCCGCCACCAGCGACCACATGAGAGCAGAGGCCATCACGCGATCTTCGAGTGCGATCTCTTCCCTACCCGAGGTTCGCGCCAGGGTGGTTGCCACCATCTGGACGAATTGGTCGGTCAGCGTCAACTCGGCCGCCCAGAGGGTCGGCTCGCTCAAGGCATAACGAGTCCGGCGTTTTGAGAGCTCCTCGTCACGGTCGAAATAGTCGGTCATCATTCCCGAGACCGCACGACGCACGGCCTCGACTGGGGGATGGTCCTCCAACTCCCGTTCGACAGCACGGACGAGCTCGATCTCGAGCTCGTCCCGCATCACGATCTGTTGCTTGGTGCCGAAGTAGCGATAGACGGTGCTGGGCGAGACCTCGGCAGCCTCGGCAATCTGTTCGATCGTGACGTTGTCGTACCCGTGCTCGTCGAAGAGATCGAGGGCCACCCCCTGGATTCGCCAGATGGCGGTCTGTTTCTTGCGCTCCCGGAGCCCGACGCTCTCGCCTTCCATGTTCAGGGAGTGTACCCGGCAGATCTGACAGTCGCAACCAATTGATAGTGACTTGCATGATCCCACCGTCTGTGTCTAAAGTGATAGTTGCTATCAGAAGCAAGCGACTACCAGGGATGTGATGAGCACACAACGGCCTTTTGCCATCGAAACCGAGAGGCTGGTCAAAATGTTCGGAGCCACCCGAGCAATCGATGGACTCGACCTGACGGTGCCTGTCGGTGGTGTCTATGGGTTCCTGGGGCCGAACGGGGCGGGCAAGACCACGACCATCCGCGTACTGGCCACCTTGCTGGCACCGGACGAGGGTCGGGCTCGAGTGCTCGGCCACGACGTGGCGCTCGAGGCAGACGCAGTGCGCAGTCTGGTCAGCCTCACCGGTCAATTCGCGTCGGTTGACAATGACCTGACAGCCCGAGAGAACCTGATCCTCCTCGGCCGGCTGCTCGGTCACTCGCGAGCCGACGCTCGGTCCCGAGCCGCCGATCTGTTGGATGCGTTTGGGCTGGAGAAGGGCGCGGACCGCCTCACGAGGACAATGTCCGGTGGCATGCGGCGACGGCTCGACATTGCCGCCAGCATCGTGATCACCCCCGAGTTGATCTTTCTCGACGAACCAACCACCGGACTCGACCCCCACAGCCGCAACCAGGTATGGGACATCGTTCGTGCGCTCGTCGGCGAGGGGACCACGGTCTTGCTCACGACCCAATACCTGGAGGAGGCCGACCGACTGGCCGACCGAATTGCGGTCATCGACCGAGGCCGGGTGATAGCCGAGGGAACTCCTGGAGAGCTCAAGAGCTCCGTTGGCTCCGGGACCTTGCGGGTCCAGCTGACAGACCACCGACAACGCGAGGACGCGGTGACCCTCCTGCGCCGGTTGCTCGAGGTGCCCGTGCACCGTGATACCGACGAGGCTGGGCTTTCCGCCCCGATCGTCGACCCTGATCGTGTCGTCGCCGGGTTGGCCGCGCTGAGCCGGGCCGACATCGCCTTGAGCCGGTTCTCCTTCGGCCAGTCGAGTCTTGACGACGTATTCCTAACCCTGACGGGACACCCGACAACAGCCGGTGAGGAAGCGATCGAATTGGAGAGCGTATGACAACCCCCGACCTGGTTGGCACGTCGCGGGTGCAGCCTCTCGGGCCAGTGCTCGCCGACCGGTCGAGACCGCCTCGAGCGAGCGCATTGGCGGCATGTGTGGCCTTCGGCTGGAGGGCGTTCCTCAAGGTGAAACACGTTCCCGAGCAATTGGGCGACGTGATCGGGATCCCGATCATCTTCACCCTGATGTTCACTTACCTGTTCGGCGGCGCGCTCGCCGGGTCGACATCCGAGTATCTGCGGTTCATCCTCCCCGGAACCCTGGTCATGGCTGTGCTGCTGGTCACGATCTATTCGGGCGTTGGGCTGAACACCGACATCACCACCGGCGTGTTTGATCGGATCCGGTCGATGCCGATCTGGCGGCCGGCGCCCATCGTTGGTGCGCTCCTCGGCGACGTTGGCCGGTATCTGATCTCGGCGACGCTGGTGATCGGCCTTGGGCTAGCTCTGGGCTTTCGGCCGGCTGCCGGTGTGAGAGGAGTTCTCGGCGCAATTGCCCTGGTCCTGGTGTTCGCCTTCGCCCTTTCGTGGGTATGGACGAGCCTGGCGCTCGTGGTCCGGACTCCAGGGTCCGTCTTGAACGCAGGGCTCATGGTCCTTTTTCCCATCACGTTCGCCAGCAATGTGTTCGTCGACCCGGAGACCATGCCGGACTGGCTCCAGACCGTTGTCGACCTCAACCCGGTCAGCCATCTGGTCACCGCGGTGCGGGGGCTGATGCAGGGCGCGGTGAGCTCGAGCGACGTGATTTGGGCTCTGGTGGCATCAGCCGCCCTCACCGCCGTGTTCGCACCACTCACGGTGTGGCTCTACGGTCGAAAGGGCTGATGGCCCATCGCCGGTAAGGAGCTGCATGGACCCAGCGATTGATCCACCCAAATGTAGCACTAGTGCTACACTTGTAGCATGAGCGTCACAATCGGTGTCCGCCAGTTGCGCAATGATGTCAGCGAGGTTCTTCGCCAGGTAGAGGCCGGGGACGAGTTTGTTGTCTCGGTGCGAGGAAGACCGGTGGCGCGGGTGGTCCCGATCCACGGTCGGCCCGGCACCATGCCGACGGACGTGTTCTTTGCCGCGGTCGCGAGGATTGGAAGGGATCCGGACCTTCTCACCGAGATCCGGCACGCCGTGAGCGACACCACCGATGATCTGGGCTCATGGTTGGGCTGATCGACACCTCGGTGTTCGTTGGCGTCGAGTCGCGGGATCTCGACTACGACCGTCTTCCCGAACAGGTTGCAGTCTCGGTGGTGACTCTCGCCGAGCTCAGACTCGGCGTGCTCCTGGCACAGGATGTCACCGTGCGTCAAAGGCGAATGTCCAGCTGGCAACTCGCCTCCGGGCTCGAGCCCCTCTCGATCGACCATGCCGTGGCTGACGAATGGGCCCGGATCATCGCCGAGCTGAGGCAACAGGACAAGCGCGCCCCGGTCAACGACGTCTGGATTGCGGCTACCGCGATTCGCCATTCGATGACCGTGATCACCCAGGACGCCGACTATGAGGCGATACCGGGACTCGAGGTGGTCAGGGTCTGACCCGTAATCCCGCCGCTCGGGCATGGGCCTCGAGCCCTTCCAGACGGGCCAGGTGCATCGTGTCGTCGATGAGCGAGCTCGCATCGTCGAGCCGGGACCAGGTGGGAGAGCGGAGGTAGGTGAGCACCGAGAGCCCGGACTGGTACCGGGCGCCGCCACCGGTGGGGAGGACGTGATTGGGGCCGACTCCGTAGTCGGCGAAGGCCTCGGCGCTGCCGTCACCAACGAACAGTGACCCGTAGTTGCGAAGCGAGCCGGCGAGTTGGCCCGCGTCCTCGATATGGAGGGCGAGATGCTCGGGTGCGACGCGGTCGGCGACATCGGCGGCCTCGTCGATGGACCCCACAACCAGGGTGAAGCCGTTGCCGAGAGCCGCAGACGCGGTCTCCGAGGTTGGCAGGTCGGCGAGCTGGCGGTTGATGGCGGAGTCGACCTGATCGCCGAGCCGGGCGCTGGTGGTGATCAGGATCGGCGTCGCTTCGACATCGTGCTCGGCCTGGGCCAGGAGATCGGCGGCGACGAGCTCGGGGTCGGCGGACTCATCGGCGATGACCAGGATCTCGCTCGGCCCGGCCAGCCCATCGATGCCTACCTCGCCGTAGAGGTGCCTTTTGGCGGCAGTGACCCACTTGTTCCCGGGTCCGACGATCAGGGCGCAGGCTGGGGATACCGTGCCAAAAGCGAGGGCGGCGACGGCCTGGGCGCCCCCGATGGCCAGGAGACCGTCGGCACCGGCAGCAGCGGCGGCGGCCAACGTGATCGGCGTGGGGTGAGGCGATGCCGCCCACACGGTCTCGACTCCGGCGACCCGGCCCGGGATCACGGTCATCAACACCGAAGAAGGAAGTGGGTGCCGGCCACCGGGCGCATAGGCGCCGGCCGACTCGATCGGGATCCAACGATGACCGGCCCGGCCACCGGGCACCGCGATGTCTAAATCGACCAGGGCGCGTCTTTGCTCGATGGCGAAGTCCCGGATCCTCCTCGCCACGCGCTCCAGGACTTCCGATTCGGCCGGGAAGATCCTCGCGGCCGCCTCGTTCAACCGGTCTCGGTCGAGCACGAGGTCCTGGCCCGGGGTGATATCCCCGAGACGCTCCCCATGCTCACGCAACGCTGTCTCACCACGACGTCTTACGTCCTCGACGATCAAGCCGGCATCCAGCAATACCTCGGGGTCCACGGGACTGCGACGTGGCGGCAGTTTGTCCAGCCGTGGCAAACGGATGGTCATGCCCGGTCTTTCTTCGCCGCCATGGGACGTCGGGTCACCCGCCGTTCCCGACGATCGAGTTCGGCCTCGAGGTCGTCGATGTGGACTCCGGCGGCGGCGGCGCGGACCAGCAGGAAGTAGAGGAGGTCGGCCCCCTCATGGATCACCTGGTCGGGCTGGGTAGCTTCGCCCAGTTCGGCAGCCTCTTCCCTCAACTTGGCTGCGAGCAACACCGGGTCGCCCAAGAGCTTGTGTGTGTTCGATGCCGGGTCCGCCGATTCGACGATCCGACTCAAACGCCGATCCAACCGGCCCAAACCGTGATCTTGTCCCCAACAGGTCCGGGTGCCCGTGTGACAGAAGCCGGGCCCGTGCTGACGCACGGTGAAGCGGAGTGTGTCGCGGTCGCAATCGAGAGAGACGCCGATCAACTCCTGGACCGCTCCCGACGTCTCGCCCTTGGCCCACACCCCCCGCGACCGGCTGTGGTATATCCCGCGTCTCTCCTCGACGGCCCGGCTCAGGCTCTGGCTGCTCGAGTAGACCAGACCGAGGGCGACTCCCGACTCGTCGACCACAACGGTGGGCCATAGACCGTCGGGCCGATCCGAGCGCATGATCGAAGCCAGCGCATCGCCAAGTGCCATCTCACCGGTGTAGAGCGCCATGCCGACTTGGGCGTCCGCGCCGAGCTGCTCGAGGACCGCGACTTCCTCGGCCGAAGTGATTCCTCCGGCGATCGTCACCTTTGTCTGGCCCGCGGCGGCGACGACCGCCCTGGCGCGGTCGAGGTCTGTGCCCTGGAGACGGCCTTCGCGCTCGACGAATGTCACCAGAAAGCCGCCACATAGCTCACGTAGCTCTTCGATCCGGCTCATGAGGTCGGTGCCGGTGCCCTGTCGCCAGCCGTGGCTGAGCACCTCTCCGTCACGGGAGTCGAGGGCCACGATTACCCGCTCGGCGGGCAACTCCTCCAGGAGATCCGGCTTGGCGGCGGTCCCGATGATGACCTTGCCCGCCCCCCGGTCGAGCCACTCGAAGGCGGTGCGTTTGTCCCTGATCCCGCCACCGACCCTGACGGTGCCTCGACGGCACAACTCGGTGATCAGTTCTGCATTGTCGCCCTCACCGCGGGCGGCGTCGATGTCGATGACGGCCACCTCGCCGACCAGGCTGAACCGCTCGAGAAGCGGGATCGGGTCGCCCGCCTCGATGGCCAGGGTCTCACCGCCGATCAGCTGAACCGCCTGGCCACGCGAGATGTCGATGGAGGGGATGATCATGGGCGCACCACCACCCCCGCCTGGTGCAACACCCGTTTCAGCTCCGAGACTGTGGTGTCGCCGTCGTGGAGGATCGAGGCGATCAGCACCGCCGACGCGCCGGCGTCCAGCGCCTCGACCAGGTGTTGCGCTTCGTTGGCGCCACCGGAGGCGATCACCGGCACATCGACAGCCGACGACACCGCCGATGTCAGCTCCAGCTCGTATCCATCCCGGGTGCCGTCCCGGTCCCAGCTGGTGAGCAGGATCTCACCTGCACCCACCGCCGCTGCCTTCTGGCACCACTCGACGACGTCGATCCCGGTTCGTTTCCGCCCGCTCTCGGTCACCACCTCCCAACCCGAGGCGCCGGCGGCGGCGTCGACGGCCAAAACCGTGCACTGGTTGCCGTAGCGCTCGGCGATCTCACCGACCAAGGCGGGCCGGTTCACGGCAGCGGTGTTGACGCCGACCTTGTCGGCGCCGGCCTCGAGGAGTCTCCCGGCGTCGTCGGCGGCCCGCACCCCGCCGCCCACCGTGAGCGGGATGGACAGGGCAGTACGCACCCCGCGCACCGTCTCCAGGGCGTGGCCCCGTCCTTCCGGCGTGGCGGACACATCGAGGAGGACGATTTCGTCGGCGCCCTGCTCCTCATATAGGGCGGCGCTCTCCACCGGGTCCCCGGCGTCGCGAAGACCCTGGAATCGGATCCCCTTCACCACGCGGCCGTCTTTGATGTCGAGACAGGGGATGACGCGGGATGCGAGACTCATGCCGCCACCCGGGTGGTCTCCAGCCAGCGACCGAGTAGACCAGCCCCCCACGGCCCGGAGAGCTCGGGGTGGAACTGACAGGCGAGGACGTCCCCCCGTTCCAGGGCCGAGACGAACTTCCCCCCGTAATCGGTCCCTGACCCGACCCAGCCTTCGGGCATCTCGTCGAGACGGTAGGAGTTGGCGAAGTAGGCCCACCCGGGCTCGACGAATCTCGATCCCGGCCCCGGCTCTACGCGATTCCAGCCGAGTTGGGGGACCTTCTCCTCGCCGCCGAAACGGGAGACTGCGCGGCCGATGACGCCGAGCCCCTCGAAACCAGGGCTCTCTTCGCTGCTTCCACAGAGCAGTTGCATCCCGACGCAGACCGCGAGCGTGGGTCGACCCTGGTCGACCCGGTCCCGCAGGGCCTGACGTATCTCCAGCGCATCGACCTGCGACATCGCAGCCCCGAAGGCGCCGACTCCGGGAAGGACCACTCCGGCGGCTTTGCTGACATCGGCAGGGTCGGTCGCCTCGATGAGGTCGGTGCCGAGCCGATTGAAAGAGGCCCGGACCGATGCCATGTTGGCGGTACCTGTGGGGACGACCATGACGCTGCTCACGTCAGTGTCCCTTTGGTGCTCGGCACTCCGCTCCCGGAGATACTCACCGCGGTGCGCAACGCCATGGCCAATGCCTTGAACACCGACTCCGCTTTGTGATGGTCGTTGTCGCCCCGGATGACATCGACGTGGAGCGCCATGCGACCTTCCATGGCGAAGGATCTGAGAAAGTGGACGATGTTCTCGGTTGCCACCTCACCGATCGTGTCGCGGGCGAAGTCCATCGAGATCTCGGGCCAGGGCCGTCCCGAGAGGTCGACCACGGCCCGGCTCAGCGACTCGTCGAGCGGAGCATACGCCGAGCCGAACCGGGTGATCCCGGACCGGTCACCCAGGGCCTGGTCCAGCGCCCGACCGAGGACGATGGCGCAGTCCTCGACCGTGTGATGGTCGTCGACGGTGGTGTCTCCGCTGGCCGCCAGACTCAGGTCGAACCGGCCGTGCCGGGCCAGAGTGGTCAGCATGTGGTCGAGGAAGCCCAGCCCGGTCTTGACCTCGGAGCTCCCGGTCCCGTCCAGTTCGAGACGACCCGTGATAGTCACCTCCGTGGTCTGTCGATCGATCTCGGCACTTCGGGTCATGGCAGCATCTCCTCCAGGTCGGTGGTCTTGTCCAGAATTCGTGCGGCGCGACCGAGTCGTTCCCGGGCACGCACCGGGTGGTCGCCGGCGGCGATCACCCCGATCGGAACCACGCCGGCAGCGCGGGCCGCGTTCAGGTCGTCGGGTGTATCCCCCAGCATCCAGGCCCGGCTCACTCCGAGCCGTTCCAAGGCAAGGCGTATTGGGGCCGGATCCGGCTTGAGCGGGGCATCTTCCCTGGTCACCAGGGCAGAGATCGCATCGGACAACCCGAACCGATCGAGGAATTCCTCGGCGTCGGCTCGAGGTCGCCCGGTCACCACGGCGAGCGGCCGGGCTTGGGCCCAGCGATTCCAGGTTTCGAGGTCGACCAGTGGCCGCTCCTCCAGTTTGAGCCCCGGCCCGGCATCGCTGCCCTGGTACAGGGTCTCGAAACGCTCGGTGACGACTTCGATCGGCACGTCGATGCCCTTCTGGCCGAGGAGGAGACGGGTGAGGACCCAATCGTCATTGCTGTTTCCCACCGCCTTGACCGCTTCGATGTCCGAGGTGTCGACCTCGACTCCGAAGCCGCGGGCTGTCTCCACGATGGCCACGATCTGGGATCGGCTCACGTCGGCGACCACCCCGTCGAGATCGAAGATGATCGCCTCCGGGCTGATCACTGCCTCGAGGGTCGTCACCAGGCGCTGGAAGTCGGCTTCGTCTCCGGGGAGGCTGATCCTGACCATCTGCTCCATCCCGGGGCGGTCGGCGAACCGGCGAAAGGCCACCCCCAGCGAACGGGCGGCACCGATCAGCCATTCGGGGTCGTCGCAGGACGTGAGGACGAAGTTGGCCTGGGAGGGGAAGGGACGGGTTCCGAGGCGGCCGAGGAGCTCGGTCAGCGTCTCACGTTCGTCTCGAATGGTGGCGACGAAGTCGCTGGTTGCCGACTCCGGCCAGGAAAGGCGGGCCTCGGCCACCGAAGCCGACAGAGCGGCCACCGGATAGGGGCTTCCGAAGGCGGTCACCCTGGACACCAGAGCCACCGGCCCGAGCAGATAGCCGACTCGGAGCCCGGCCAGCCCGTAGGCCTTGGACAGCGTGCGGATCATCAACACGTTGTCGAGGGCGAGGGCGATCGGCGTCAGGTCTTCGTCACCAAACTCGAGATAGGCCGCGTCGAGGATGAGAACGGGGACCCCGGCTGCGAGACGCTTGAGATCGGTACCGGTGAGGGCTGCACCTGTGGGGTTGTTGGGCGAGACGAGGAACATCGCGTCCGTCTCGCTCGATATCGAGTCCATGACCTCATCGACCGGGAATGGCCCCGACCACCAGGGCACCTCGACGAGGTCGACCCCTCGCTGTTCGGCGTAGCGGGGGATCATCTCGAAGGTCGGATAGGTAGTGACCGCATTCCTGCCAGGACCGGTCAGAGCCAGAAAGCACCGGTTGAGGGCGTCATCGCCACCGGCGGTGACCAGGATTCGGCCCATGTCGACGCCATGGAGGGAGGCCAGACGGGAACGGACACCTGACGTGTCGGGATAGCGGGACACGGCCCGGCCGGTGTCGCCCACCTTGGCGATGAGCTCATCGGCCTTGGTCCGTCCCTCGTTTCGGGACAGGTCGAGGTCGACGTCGGGATCGAACATCGGAGGGACATAGACGGTGGGGCGGGTCATGGGACGATCTGCTCCAGTCGGGACACGGCGATATCGGTGGCGCCGAGCTGCTTGAGCCGGGGGATGAGCCGGGGGAGCTCAATCCGGGGAACAGCTGCCTTGACTGCCATCCCGGCCCCACCATGCAGCATTGCCACCGTTGGCTCCCTCATGCTGGGCAGGGCCTCGATCACGGCGTCCAGGTCTTGGAGCGAGACGTTGAGCTCGAGCATGATCCGCTTCCGCGCCTCGAGCACCGACCTCAGGCTCAACACCAACCCATCGATCGCGGTCTTCTTTTCGGGGTCGGCCACCGCCTCCGGGCTGGCGTAGAGCCGGGTCGAAGACGACATGAGGTCCTCGACGATGGCCAGGCCATTGGCAGACAGCGTCTCGCCGGTGGCGGTGTTGTCGACGATGATGTCGGCATCCTCCGGGGGGAATACCTCGGTGGCTCCATAGGAGTGGACGAACGAAGCATCTAGGCCCCGGTCCGAGATCCAGGTCCGGGTCAGCCGCTCGTACTCGCTGGCCACGACCAGGTGCTGATCGGGGAGGCGACCGTCAGCGAGGAGGTCCTCTGATGCCGCGGCGACGATTCGAACCGGGTCGAGCCCGGTATCGAGCAGTTCGACCAGGTCGGCCCGTTGCTCGGCGACCCAATCGGCGCCGGCGAAACCGATGTCGCGGGTCCCGACGCCCAGCATCTCCACAATGTTCTGGGGCTTGAGCAGCTTCACTTCGAACCCCGGCTCCGACAACGTTGGCCGGTAGCCACGTTGCCCGACGTGGACCTCGATCCCTGCGGCCGCAAGCAGATTGAAGACACCGGTCTCCATGCGCCCCTTGGGGATGGCCAGGTGAATCGTGGGTTCGGTTCTCATTTCGGGTTCCTTCCCGCCGCTCCGGTCGGGTTACCTCGGAAACGAGAAACGCCGACCGCTCGGGTCGGCGTCTGGTGGGTGGCTTCTTGCGTCAGCCCATCGTCATCCGACCCTCGAGGGGTGGTGATGATGATGGGTGTGGGCGGAAAGCCGGTTCATGTCGGGTATGAGCTTACGGGATACGGTGCAGATGGCAACTCTCCGGGCTCACCTGAGCCAAACTCCGACCGCGGCTGACTGCAGCGACACGGGAGATGATTCCCCGATATTCCCCGTTACCCTCGGGCTTCGATGAGCAGAAATGTCCCCGAGAAGCCGGCCCTGGAGGGGTTGGAGGCGAAGTGGAGCAAGCGATGGGAGTCCGATGGGACCTTCCGCTTCGACCGCTCCCGGAACCGCGACGAGATCTTCTCGATCGACACCCCGCCACCGACCGTCTCGGGCTCGCTGCACATGGGCTCGGTATTCGGATACGTCCAGACCGACGCCAACGCTCGTTATCGGAGGATGAAGGGCGACGAGGTCTTTTACCCGATGGGATGGGACGACAACGGCCTCCCAACTGAACGCCGGGTCCAGAACTACTACGGGGTGCGCTGCGACCCATCGCTGCCCTACGACCCGTCGTTCACGCCTCCTGAGGAGCCGGCCGACCCGCCGATCTCGTTGAGCCGGCGCAACTTCATCGAGTTGTGCCATGGGTTGACGGTCGAGGACGAGAAGCAGTTCGAGTACCTGTGGCGGACACTGGGTCTCTCCGTCGACTGGACGCAGAGCTACGCCACCATCGACGAGCACAGTCGGAGGACCAGTCAGAAGGCGTTTCTGCGCAATCTGGCCCGGGGCGAGGCATATTCCCAGGAGGCACCGGTGCTGTGGGACATCGACTTCAGGTCGGCCATCGCCCAGGCGGAGCTCGAGGATCGGGAGCGGCCCGGCGCCTACTACCGGATCGGGTTCGAGAAGGGCGACGGCTCGCCCCTGTTCATCGAGACCACGCGTCCAGAGCTGATCGCCGCCTGCGTCGCCCTGGTCGCTCATCCCGATGATGACCGGTATCGAGATTTGCTCGGCACGACCGTGACGTCGCCCCTGTTCGGGGTGGAGCTCCCGATCCTCTCCCATCAGCTGGCCGAGCCGGAGAAGGGGAGTGGCGTTGCCATGATCTGCACCTGGGGCGATACCACAGATGTCACCTGGTGGCGCGAGCTCGATCTCCCCACCCGGGCTCTGATTCAGCACAACGGCCGGCTCAGTCAGGACGTCCCGGACTGGATCGAGAGCGAGCAGGGGCGGGAGGCCTACCGGCAGATCGCCGGGCTCTATCCGAATCAGGCTCAGAAGCGGATGGCTGAGATGTTGGAGGAGTCGGCCGATCTCGATGGGGAGCCACGTCCGATCACCCATCCGGTCAAGTTCTACGAAAACGGTGATCGTCCTCTGGAGATTGTCTCGACCCGTCAGTGGTACATCCGTAACGGCGGCCGCGATTCCGATCTGCGGGCCCAGTTCCTGAAGCGGGGTGGGGAGCTGGACTGGGTCCCGGACTTCATGCGGGTCCGGTACGAGCACTGGGTCAACGGCCTCACGGGCGACTGGCTGATCTCGAGACAGCGGTTCTTCGGGGTCGCCATCCCGGTCTGGTATCCGATCACCGACGATGGCGAAGTCGACTACGACCATCCCATCGTCCCTGATGAGGAGACGCTTCCCATCGATCCCACGTCGGACACACCCCCCGGTTTCGATGTGACCCAGCGGGGCGAATCGGGAGGTTTCGTCGGGGATCCCGACATCATGGACACCTGGGCCACGTCGTCGCTCACTCCCCAGATCGCCGGGCACTGGGACAACGACCCCGACCTCTGGGCCAGAGTCTTCCCGATGGATCTGAGACCCCAAGGCCCGGAGATCATCCGAACCTGGCTGTTCTCGACCGTGGTCCGATCCCACTACGAGCACGGCGTCCTGCCCTGGGCCAACGCGTCGATCAACGGCTGGATCCTCGACCCCGACCGCAAGAAAATGTCGAAGTCGAAGGGCAATGTGGAGACGCCGATGCCGTTGATCGAGGAACACGGAGCCGAGGCGGTTCGCTACTGGGCGTGCAAGGGACGCCCCGGCACCGACACCGCAGTCGACCTCGGGGTGATGAAGATCGGGCGCCGGCTGGCGACGAAGATCCTCAACGCCTCCCGTTTCGCCCTCGGATTCGCCGATGATGTCGATCCGTCGGCGATCACCGAGCCGCTCGATCGGTCGATGCTGGATGCTCTGGCCGAAGTGGTGTCTCAAGCAACTGATGCCTTCGAGGCATTCGACTATGCCCGGGCACTGGAGGTGGCAGAACGCGCCTTCTGGACTTGGACGGACGACTATCTGGAGTTGGTCAAGGGCCGGGCTTACGACGGGGGAGAGGCTGGGGTCTCGGCTCATGCCGGCCTCCAGTTGGCTTTGAGTGTCTATCTTCGCCTTTTCGCCCCCTTTCTCCCGTTCGTCACCGAGGAGGTTTGGTCGTGGTGGCGCGAAGGTTCGGTCCATCGGGCCGGCTGGCCGTCGATCGAGGAGTTGGCCCCCCACGCCGGTGACCGGGAGATCCTGGCCGAGACCGGAGCGGTGCTATCCGCGGTGAGGAAGGCCAAGTCCGACGCCAAGACCTCCATGCGGACCGAAGTCAGGTTGGTGTCGTTCTCGGCCGCCGCCGACCGGCTCGACCTGGTCCGGCAAGCCGAGATGGACCTACTGGCGGCGGCAAGGGCTGATCAGGTCACCTACGCCGAAGGCGATCCAGACATAGAAGTGATCCTGGCCGACGTCTGACCGGGAGCTGCGATTTCTGTCAGGGTCGGGATCTATGTTGGACGGATGAGGACAAGATTGCGCCTAGCACGCAACACTCGTCGAGTTGTGCTATTAGCACAACACAGTTGCATGCATAGTGCACTAGTGCTAGAGTTGTGCAAATGGCGCAACCAACGCTCCGGTCGGCCGCCTTGATCGGGGACATCGTCGGCTCACGGAGCGCACCCGATCGTCAGCGTCTCCAGACAGACATGGAGGCGGTGTTCGACGAGGTGGGTGAACGGCTCGGGCAGACGCCATTGTTCACCATCGGTGACGAATTCCAAGTGCGTTACCCAACCGTGGCCGAGGCCATCGAAGCCTCACTGCTGCTCCACCTGAAGACCGCCGACTTGACCAGTCTGCGAATTGGGATCGGCTGGGGCGAGTTGCTGGCCGAGGACCCGGCCCGCAAGCCGTTCGGGGAGGACGGCCCGTGCTGGTGGAAGGCCCGGGATGCCATCGAGCTGGCCGAGAGCTCGAGCCGGGGGAGGGGGGCCCAGCGGGCGACCGCAATCCGGACCGAAACCTCCCTGGACACCTTGCTCAACGACTACCTGTTGCTTCGTGACACCGTGATCAGCGGGTTCGATGCGACCGACAATCGCATCGCCCTCGGTTTACTGGCGGGACGGACTCAGACCGAGCTGGCCGAGGTCTTGGGCCTCAACAAGAGCTCGGTGAGCCGGAGGGCCAACAGCCACGGCATAGTCGCCTTGGTCGAATCGAGGAGCATCGGCGTGCTGCCACTCGAGGAGGGGCGATGAACTGGGAGACCATCGCCGTAGTGGTGGCCGGGGGCCTGTTGGTGACCATCCCATCCAACTGGGCGGTGAGACAGGTCCTCCGGCTGGCACGCCATGAGGCCCCGCCCAGTGAGAACAAAGCGGGCCGCTGGATCGGCGTCCTCGAGCGACTGCTCATCTTTGTCCTGATGCTGATCGGCGCCGCCGCGGCCGCCGGCCTGGTGGTGGCCGCCAAGAGCATCTTGAGATTCCCCGAGATAAGCGGCAAACCGGCAGCCATCGACCCGGAGTATGTCCTCATCGGCTCGCTGGCGAGCTGGTTCCTGGCCTTCTCGATCGGCGCTCTGGCCATGTCGCTGATCTGAGCCGATGACCTGGTATCAATCCGGGCGATGATCGAGGCTTTGCTCTGGGGTCTTTTTGCAGCGAGCTCGCTCCTGATCGGGGCTCTCCTCGCCGCTCGCCGGCCTCCGCATGTCAGGACCCTGGGCCTGGTGATGTCCTTTGGCGCCGGGGTGCTGCTCAGCGCCGTCTCCTTCGAGCTGATCTCCGAGGCAACCGCCATCGGAGGCGGTACCGGTGGCACCATCGTCGGATTCTTGGCCGGGGCTGCCGTCTTCACGTTCGGGGACATCCTGATCGGCCGGTTCCAGCGACGACAACAGGGACAGGCGATGCCGGCCGCAGACGGTGGCTCCGGGCTCTCGATCCTTCTCGGCGCACTGCTCGACGGCGTCCCCGAGACCGCAGTGCTCGGCCTGACGGTGTTACAGACCGGCGAGGTGGGTGTCGCCATGTTGGCGGCCGTGTTCATCTCCAACCTCCCGGAGGGCGTCGCTGCCACGACCACTCTCATCGAGGGCGGGTGGGGCAAGACGTCGGTGCTTCGAATCTGGGTCGTGGTCGTCCTGGCGTGCGCCCTGGCAGCCGGTGTCGGCTATGCGCTGCTCGACGACGCGTCCAACGGCGTCCTCTCGTTCGTTTACGCCTTCTCCGGCGGGGCGGTGCTCACGATGCTGGCGACATCGATGATCCCGGAGGCCTACGAGAAGGCGGGGCGCCCGGTCGGATTCGTGACCGTCCTCGGCTTCATCGTCGCCTACGGCATCCACCTGCTGGAGGGCTGAGGCTCAACCCCTGTAGCCGGCGGCCCGGGCCGCCTGGCCTTGCTTCGTCGCCTTCTGCTTTGCGGCTTCGCGGCTCTTCTTGGCACTGGCCTCGTAGTGGTACTTCTTCCCGGAGTCGCCCCACTGGTAGTAAGGCCCCTTGCTGTCCTTGCCGCGATGCACCGGCATGGCTTCCTCCGTGTTGGTCGACTGCCGCCCTCGATTTACCCAGCGGCGGAGTGAGGCAAACCAATGACCGGGCCTCTCTCGGGCTGAACAGGGCTCAAAATGTAGGGGGAAAACCGGGTCCGAGTTTCGGATCGGAGCACAGGGGTAAGGGGCCGAGATGAGTGGTCCCTCCGCGCCCGGCCGATCCATACCCGACTTCAAGGTGCCTGCCAGCACGGGTCAGACACTCTCGCTCGACTCGTACCGGGGGAAGACGCCGCTGGCCATCTTCTTCCTGCCCGGGATCGAGATGGAGGAGGACCTGGCGTTGCTCGAAGCGTACAACCAGCGCCTGGCCGAGTTCGGGAGGCAACGCGCCCAGCTGATGGGCGTGGTGAAGGAACGGGCCCGTGCCGTGCGCGATCTGGCCGATTGGATGAATCTCCAGCTACCGATCCTTGCCGACGCCTCGGGGGCGATGATCAGGGACTTCGGGGTGGACGATCCTGACGGCCGAGCCCGTCACGCCCTGATCATCTCAGACAGGGACGGAAACCTCGTGCGCCGCTTCGACCCGGCCCCGGTCGGCGATCAGGTCGAGGCGGCCCTGGCCACGATCCGCGGCCTCGGCTCAGGGGCGCTCCGGCACACCGGCTGACTCATCGTCTGAAGACGACCACCCCGTCGCGTTCCTCGCCGTGCACCCGGCCGGCCATCCGCAGATGCTCGAGGTGTGAGACCGTCTCCAGGAAGGCCAGCCGCGATTCCAGCGGTGTGAGGTTGGGGCGAAACGACTTGAGCATCACCTCCCATGCGGTCGAGTCCTGGGACCGGACCAGTTCGGCCATGTCGAGCAGCCTCCGATCGTGATGGAGCAGGATCTGCCGCGCCCTGTCCTCGCCCTGGTCGACCAGTGTGCCGTGCGCCGGGTAGGTGATCTCGATGTCGATCCCCAACAGTCTCTGCAACGACTGGAGATAAGTGCCGAGTGGGTCACCGAGGTCCTCGTCCCACATGATCACCGGGGAGATGCGAGGGAGTACGTGGTCGCCGGAGAACAAGATCCCGGTTCGCGAATCGCGGAGGCAGATGTGGGCGGGCTCGTGACCCGGAGTGTGGATGACTTCCAGCGACCGGCCGTCACCGATGTCGATCTGCTCCCCGTCGACCACCGTGTGGTCGGGCGCCTCGATCAGAGGCATGTAGTCGGGACGTGCGCCAAGGTCGCTCGTGACCGAGCCGAGGATCTGACGGGGAACGCCATGGGTGCGCCCGATCCGGAGCAATCGGTCAACGTAGCCGGGAGTGTCGTTGTACCTGTCGACCAGCTTCGCGGCCCGCTCATGCATGACGAACCGGCAACCCCATTCCCGGACCAGCCGAGCGGACATGCCGACATGGTCGAGATGGAGATGGGACACGACCAGCGTGTGGACCGCCGCTTCTTCGAGCCCGAGGAGCTTGAAGCCGTCGCGGATGGCGTCTCGCCCCGGCTCCCAGTCGGTGCCACAGTCGAGGAGCAAGAGGCCGCCGTCGGCCTCCACGGCGTAGGTGTTGACCCATGCCGGGCTCTTGAATGGCAGCGGCGCCGGGATGAGATGGATCCCATTCCCCAACGACTCGGGTTGGGGGATGGTCATCCGTGCTCGACGGGGTCCTTGATTCCGAAGGTGATGTCGAGGGTCACGCTGAACAGCGTGGGCACACCGGAGTCGTCCACCGTGCCCCCGACCTTGACGATCTTGAAGCTCTGAATGTCGGAGATGGTGGCCGCGGCCCGGGCCAGGACAGTTCGGACGGCGTCTTCGATCGAATCCGCAGCCTGACCGGAGAGCCGGATCGTCTTGGTGATGGATGACATCGGGTTCCTCCTCGGCCACGACGCTAGTGCTCTGGCGACTGACGTTGGCGATGTTCAGGGCGAGTCAGGGGCGGCGTCGACTGGCAAGGATGCAGGCGCAAGGCGCACCCGGCCGTTCGTCGAGGACGAGGACGCCGCCAGCGACGTCATCTGGCCGTCCTGAACGCAGCGAACACTATTTGGTCGGGGCACTAGTGCGGCCGATTGCACGGGGCCGTCGTTAGGGTCGCGGCCATGCGACGGGGCTTTCTTGCCGCCACGCTGGTTCTGCTGGCGGCCTGCACGGTGGCGAGTGTCGACCCCGCTTCCACCTCCGGACCGTCGGTGCCCGAGACCACCTCCTCGACGACCGTGGCAACCACGGTCACCACCGCGGCGACGACCACCACGATCCCAGCGACTACGACCACGGTCAACCGCTATGCCCGGCCCGACTGGCTGGGGACGAGGCTGCTGCCCCTGAGACCGGACGAGTTCGGCGAGGTGCAGCCGACCCCGCCCGAGCTCCAGGACCGGCAGCTCGAGACGCTCGACCTGTTGCCCCCGCCGACGGGCGACGAGTTCCTCGCGACCATCGACCCCATTCCACCGGATGTGCTGGCTCGATCGAGTTGGGTCCCCGAGTGCCCGGTCACCCTCGACGAGTTGTCGTACCTGACGATGACCCACTTCGGATTCGATCAACGCTTCCACACCGGGGAGATGATCGTCAACGCCTCGGTGGCCGAAGACGTTGTCGAGGTGTTCCGCCAACTGCACGAGGCACGTTTTCCCATCGAGCAGATGAGGGTCGTCACCAAAGAAGAGATCGACGCTCATCCGACTGGGGACTGGAACGACACCACCTCATTCGTGTGTCGTCCGGCGGTGGGGTCGACATCGTGGTCCCAGCACGCCTACGGCTTCGCTGTCGACGTCAACCCATTCCACAACCCTTACTTGAAAGGGGACCTGGTGTTGCCGGAACTGGCGTCGGTGTACACCGACCGGGAGACGGTGAGGGTGGGCATGATCGTGCCGGGGGATGTCGCCAACGAGGCCTTTGCCGGGATCGGCTGGGGATGGGGCGGCAACTGGAACTCACTCAAGGACTGGATGCATTTCTCGCAGAGCGGGAGTTGAGTGGGCCCCGGGAATTAGTGAAGCCCCAACAAGTCGGAACCGAAGTTCCTACCCGTCGGGGCTTCGAGCGGAACTATAACCCATGACCCGGGGTCGTGCGAATGGTCGCGAAAAATTGCGCTAATCGACTCAGTCGAGACAGAAGGTCTGCACCAACGCGACCACACCGCTGACCCCACGCGCCTCGAAGGCGAGTAGTGCGGCCTGGGCGTCGGCCTCAGTCTCGAGGTAGACGCTCACGGTTTTGGTGCCGTCCGGCATGCCCAGTGCCGCGTCGGCTCCCTCGTCACAATCGGTGGGACCAGTCACGTAGCCGGCATCTTCTGCCGCCTGCGTCGCCCCCGCCAGGACCGGGTCGTTCTCGTCGGCAGATCCGGCGAGGACCACGACCCAGGCGTCACCCCCGTGTTCCAACGTCTCGCGCCCGGGCGGGAATGGGGGAAGGGCGGTGGTGGTCGGTGCCACCGTGGTGACTGTTGTCGGAGGCAGTGTTGTGGGAGCGGTCGTGGGGGTGGTGGCAGGCTCGGTGGCAGGTGTGGTGTCCACCGTGGTGGGCGCGGCCGATGTCGTCGCGCCGGTGTCGGGGTCGGCGCAGGACCCGATCACGAGTGCCAGGACCAGACAAAGGGTGAGCCGCTTCATCGGGGGAGGATACTTTCGAACCACAGCAAAACTGGATCGAACATACGTTCGATATAGTGGGTGGGTGACCGGGTACGCCGAACTGCATTGTCATACCAACTTCTCCTTCCTCGATGGCGCCTCACACCCCGAAGACCTGGTGGACAAGGCAATCGAGCTCGGTTACGAGGCTCTGGCGGTGACCGACCACGACGGTTTCTACGGGGTATCCCGTTTCTGGCAGGCGGCCAAAGAGACCGGTCTTCCCGCCATCTACGGGGTCGAGATCGGCCTCGAAGCCGATCCGACCGGCCCGGTCGACCCCTTGGCCGGGGCCCAGGAATGGGACCAACTGCGACATGCCCGGACCAAAGGCGGCCAGGGTCGATTGCGTCGGGGGCGGAGTGTCCGCTCTCACGGCGCCAAGCCGACCAATCTCCCCGAGACCGATCATCTGGTGCTCCTCGCCGGGTCGCCCGACGGTTATCGGAGTCTCTCCCACCTGGTGACCAAAGCCCAGATGCGGGGGGAGAAGGACCATCCCGTCTACATCTGGGACGACCTGGCAAAGGCGGCCCGAAACACCGATATCCACGCCTTGACCGGATGTCACGCCGGGGCTGTGCCCAAGGCGGCCGCCGGTGACGACCTGGGGGCCACCATCAGGGAAGCCTCACGGCTCCGAGAGTTGTTCGGGACACGGCTCCATCTCGAGATGTGGCATCACGGCATGCCCGAGGACGACCCTCGCAACGACCTGATGTGGGAGGTGGCCCAAAAGCTGTCCCTGCCCACCGTGGCCAGCAACCAGGCCCACTATCACGATCGGGGTGATGCATATCTGTCCGAAGTGCTGGCCGCCATCGGTGGGAGACGCACGCTGGCCATGGCCGACGGTTTCAGACCGGCCACCGATGAGCGGTTTCTCAAGCACCCGGCGGAGATGGCCCGTCGCTTCCTCCGTTATCCGGGGTCGGTGGCCCGGGCAGGGGAGCTGGGACGCCGTCTCGCCTTCGACCTGGGGTTGGTGGCGCCCAATCTTCCCGACTTCCCCATGCCCGGCCACTTCCGGGACGAGATGGGGTATCTGCGACATCTCACCTGGGAGGGGGCCAGGGACGTCTACCCGGGGAGCGAAGACGGGATCGACCCCACGGCCCGGCGTCGTCTCGAGCACGAGCTGGACATCATCGATCGGCTCGGCTTCCCCGGCTACTTCCTTGTGGTGAAGGACATCATCGACTTCGCCCGGACCCAGGACATCTACTGCCAGATCCGGGGCTCGGGAGCGGACTCAGCTGTGTGCCGCTGTCTCGGCCTGACCCGGGTCGACCCGATCCGTCTCCAGCTCCCCTTCGAGCGATTCCTCTCCGAGGAGCGGGGGCGGCCCCCGGACATCGACATCGATTTCGAGGCCGACCGGCGTGAGGAGGTGATCCAGTACTGCTACCGAACCTACGGGCGGGAGCGGGCGGCGATGGTGGCCAACGTGATCACCTATCGCGCAAAGTCGGTTCTCCGTGACGTGGCCAAGACCTTCGGGTTCACCCAGGCCCAGGTCGACGGTCTCTCCAAGTACGTCGACACCAGGGATCCCGGTCAGATCCGGCTCGACTCGCCCCTTCCCGAAGGGATGACCGCCGAGATGATCTACGACATCTGCTGGCGGCTCGACGGCTACCCCCGTCATCTCGGGATCCACTCCGGGGGGATGGTGATCGCCGACCGCCCCTTGTGGCAGGTGGTCCCGTTGGAGTGGGGCCGGCTCGAAGGCCGGACGGTGCTCCAGTGGGACAAGGACGACTCGGCGGCGGTAGGGATCGTCAAGTTCGACCTGCTCGGGCTGGGGATGCTCAACGCCCTCCACCTGGCCCACGACCTGATCGAGGACACCCACGGGGTCGACATCGACCTGGCCGCCATCCCCCAGGAGCAGGCGATCTACCGCTCCATCACCCGCTCCGACACCGTCGGCCTGTTCCAGATCGAGTCGAGGGCGCAGATGGCGACTCTGCCCAAGATGAAGCCGAAGACCTTCTACGACCTGGCCGTGGAGGTGGCCCTGATCCGCCCCGGGCCGATCCAGGGTCAGTCGGTCCACCCCTACCTGCGACGACGCAACGGTGAGGAGCCGATCCGCTATCCCCACCCGTCCACCGAGGAGATCCTGAAGAAGACCCTGGGTGTGCCCATCTTCCAAGAGCAACTCATGGAGCTGGCCCGCATCTGCGCCGGGTTCGACGGGTCACAGGCCGACCGGCTCCGTCAGGCCATGACCCACAAACGCTCCGAAGAGGCCATGGCCAGGCTCCGGGAGGAGGTCTATGCCGGGATGGCCTCCAACGGCATCGTCGATGACGCCGCCGACGAGATCTGGGAGAAGCTGCAGGGTTTTGCCAGCTTTGGCTTCCCGGAGAGCCACTCGGTGAGCTTTGCCTACATCGTCTACATGTCGGCCTGGCTGCGGTTTCACTACCCGGCCGAGTACCTGGCGGGGCTCTTGAATGCCCAGCCGATGGGTTTCTACAGCCCCAACTCACTTGTCCAGGATGCGCAGCGTCACGGGGTGGTGGTGCTCGGCCCCGACGTGAACGTCTCCTGGCACGACTGCACGGTCGAGCCCGTCGGTGCCGACCCCGATGACGTCGTCGTCTATCTGGGCCAGAGATGGCGGAGGGGGAGAGGCCACGTCGACGATCCGATCCGACCCGCGCTGGGGGTGCGGATGGGTCTGCGATATGTGAGGAACCTGGGGGAGAGAGAGGTGACCAGGATCGAGGCCGCCCGCATCCTCGGAGGCGAGTTCGACTCACCCGAGGATCTTGCTTTTCGCACCGGTCTCGACGTCGACGCGCTGGAGGGTCTGGCCGGTGCCGGTGCCCTGGAGTCGATCGGGTTGGGGCGACGTGAGGGGATGTGGGCGGCGGGTGCATTGGCCGAGATAGACCCCGGGCGGCTGGCCCTCTCCCCCGGGGTCGAGGCTCCCGCCCTGCCGGAGAGGAGCGATGAGGAGCAGCACCGCGCCGACCTGTGGGCGACGTCGGTGTCGTCACGTCATCCGATGAGCTTTGTCCGTGACCGGTTGGAGGGGTGTCTCACCGCGGCCGAGACCCTGGAGGTGGGTCGTAACCAGGCAAGAGTCAAGGTGGCGGGGGTGATCACCCACCGTCAGCGGCCGGGAACCGCCAAGGGCGTCTATTTCCTCAACCTCGAGGACGAGACCGGTCTGTTGAACATCGTGGTGCTCCCCGACGTCTGGGCGCGGCACCGTCATGTGGTGCGCAAGAGCCCCGCCTTGATCATCCACGGCCGTCTCGAGTTCTACGACGGGGTCACCAATATCGTCGCCAGGGACTTCGAGCCGATCGGGGTGCAGACCGTCCAGTCGAGAGACTTCAGATAACCGTTATCGGCAGTTGAAGATCTCCCACCCGGCTCCGTTGTAGACCTCCCACGCCGCGGCGGCGGTGGAGGCCTCCGCGTCGGTGGCGGCCACGCCGGGGAACCCGGCGTTGGTGGCCCGCTCGGCCCAGTACCGGGGAAGATGGTTGAACAGACCGACGCCTCCGGTGCGCACATCGGTGGCATTGGGATCGAACCGGGACTCACACCAGGCGATGCGGACCGCCCGGTTGACGTCGGCCGGCTCGAAGTAGAGGCTGACCAGCGCCCTCACCTCGACTTCGGAGAGCCATCCCGAGGTAGACGACGCCATGGTCCCTGACACCGATGAGTCGTCGGCGGCGCCCTCCGCCTCCGCTTCGTCTTCGGGGGAGGCCGAGACGGTGTCCTCGGCCACGACGACGGCGGCGGTGGGGTCCTCACCCATGAGAGTGAAGTTCAACCCGGAATACGCTCCGGCGGTGTGGCCGATGGAGGCCGCAGCGGCCTCGGCCTGAACGTTCTCGGGGTCGATGTCGGGTGTGCCGAACGCGGCAAAACCGGCAATGGCGAGCAGGGCGACAGCGGCCCATCCAGCGACAAATGAGAGACGTCTCGAACGCATTCGGATTTTTGACTCCGTGTGGGTCGTCGACCCACACCCGAGGTAGGCAACCCTAACGAACTGTGGAAAACAATGCACGGGGAACTCAGACTCGAAGCTCTAGGCATCGGACAGCGCACGTCCCATCCGTTCCATGATCATCGTCAGGATCGCCGGGTCGGTGGCGAAGTTCAGCCGAACATGTCGGGAAGCACCCGTGCCGAAGGGGCCGCCGCCCATGAGGGCCACCCGGGCCCGCTCGAGGAGGAATTCGGCTGGATCGTCCACGTCGTACCCCGACAGGTCGAGCCAGGCGAGATAGGTGCCTTCGGGCGGGGAGAAGCCCGCCCCGGGGAGATGCTCCTCAACGAGCGACGCCAAGAGGTCCCGGGTCGACTCCAGGGTCTTCAGGGTCTGTTCGAGCCAGTTGACGCCGTCTGAGTAGGCGGCAATCCCCGCCAGCAGGCCAAAGGTGCCCACTCCCACCTGGTATGGGGCGTACTGCCGCTCCCATTTCTCCCGGTCGTTCCCGTTGGTGAGGACCACCTGGGCGCATTTGAGACCGGGGAGGTCCCAGGCCTTGGAGGCCGCGGTGACGGTCACCGTCCGATCGGAGTCGAGGGTGGCCAACGGGACGTGGCGGGCCCCCGAGTAGGTGATCGGCGCATGGATCTCGTCGGAGATGACCCGGGCGTCGTGGCGCCCGGCCACCTCCAAAAGGTCAGCCAGCTCCGACTCGGTCAGACAACGCCCCGTCGGGTTCCACGGGTTGCACAGGACCACCGAGCCCGCACCCTCGTCCAGGGCGCGATCGATCCCGGCGAGGTTCAGGGTGTACCGCCCATCGTCGTCCGGTTGACAGCGAACCTCGATCAAGTCGCGCCCTGCCTGTTCCACCATCGAGAAGAAGGGGAAGTAGACCGGGGTGTGCAGCACCACCGGGGACCCGGGACGGGTGAGATGCTCGATCGCCCGGCCGATGCCGGCGATCACATCGGGTGCCGGGAAAACCCACGAAGGTTCGACCTTCCAATCGAGCCAGTCGGCCCAGAAATCGACCGCGGCCGTGGCCAGTGCCTGTTCAGCTTCGGGGTACGGATACCCGGTGAGACCCTTGTCGACTGCCTCGTGCAGGGCCCGGCTGACCGCGGGGGCGGGCGCGAAGTCCATCTCGGCCACCCATGCGGGGAGGACGTCCTCGTCGTAGAAGGTCCACTTGAGCCCGCCCCGGCTGCGCAATCGCTCGGCGTGTGTGCTCACGCCGGAGAACCTATCCGATCGATCACCCATGCCCACTCCTTCTTGGTCGGGTCGAGCAGCGAGAAGTGGTCACAGTCGGTCTGGTGGAGCTGGAGACCCTGAACGTCTGTGTAGGCGACGGAACGCTCGACAGGGACGATCTGATCGGCCTCACCGTGGACCACGACCGTCTCGACATGTCCCGGTGTCATCACCGGGGGAGCCCCCTGGTGGAGCATCCGGGAGCACTCTTCGGCACCGACGTCCCCGCTCTCCACCGCGGCGCGCAGGTCGAGGAGTGGCCCCATCGCCATGTGGAGGGCAACCGGGGTGAGGGATCGTTGCGCCGCCCACATGAGCAGGTGCGCCCCTGCCGAATGGCCGACGGCCACGACCCGGTCGGGGTCGAGACCCATCTGGGGGATGAAGTCGAGGGCCATGAGGACATCGTGCCCCGATGCGGGCCAGCCGCCTCCCGCCCCGGTCCGCCGGTACTCGAGGTTCCAGGTGTCGAAGCCCCGGCCGGTCAGGTCCACCGCCAGCGACTCGGTGCCGTCACGAGCGAATTGATGGCGCCAGAGCCCTCCATGGGCCAGCACCACCAGATCTCCGCCCCCGATACGCAAGTCGCCGACGTTGTCCTGGTGTGGCCCGTAGCGGACGGTCTCGAACGGCAGGGACGACCGGTTGGCGAGGTGACGCAGGGCGTCGCGGTACCCGGTGACACCGCGTCCGTAGATGCTGGTCACACAGGCGTCGGCAATCATCGACTCTGCTCTCCACGCCTCCCGGGCGCGGATATCCGAGATGTGGACCTCGACGACCGGTGCGCCGACCGCCCTTATCGCATCTCCTATCGCCCGAGAGGTGTGGGTCAGCGCGCCAGGGTTGATCACGATCCCCTCCCCGTCGAAGCCCTGGATCAAGTCGAGGATCCGCTCTTCGCTGTTCGACTGTTCGGTGTCGACCACCCAGCCCGCCGCCTCCCCCCAATCAGCGATCTGGCGCTCGAGGTCGTCGAGAGTGGTAGCGCCGTAGACATCGGGCTCTCTGCTGCCGAGGAGATTGAGATTCGGGCCGTTGATGACGAGGAACCGCATCACGCAACGTTGGGGAGGTGATCGTCGACGAGGCCCCCCGCCCGGTCGAGCACCGCAGGGGGGAGGTCTTGTTCCACGAGGGAGAAGGAGCGGGCGAATTGGCGCTCGATGCCCTCGATCACGAGCGAGTTGGTG
>JBOGEV010000122.1:0-3228 GCA_050742015.1 Acidimicrobiia bacterium | reverse complement strand
CCCTGAACGATTCGCGGGTCCCAGTTTGGACCAACCTCCCTCGAGTTCCCAGTCTTTCCCTGCTTCTCTCACCTCCGCTCCGCGCGGTCTACTCCGAGGCGAAGGTCATCCTGCTCGACGAGCCACTTGCTGCGATGGGAGCCAAGGAGAGCGCGATGATCATCGACCTCATCCTCGAGCTGAAACAACGCGGCGACGTGTCGATGATCCTGATCGCGCACAACTTCGCCCAGGTCGTCGAGGTCTGCGACCGGGTCAACCTCCTGCAACACGGGCGGATCGCCTACGAGAAACCGGTCGGGGAGACCTCGGTCCAGGAGTTGACCGACCTCGTCTCGGCCGAATACCGGGGCCGGGGACTGCGGACCGAACCCGGTTGCGACGGCGCACGGGGCCAGTGAGGCCCCCGGCTCCCGATGGACGCGATGGGACCAATCGACTTCTACCTCGGAGGGCCTGAGTCAAGTCGCCGTTCTCGAAAAGACGTCCCCCACCTCGAGAACGTCACCGGGGTGGTGTCACGAAAGGTCTCGGATCATCTGTTCGATCCGCTTGGCACGGGTCTCCGGACGCTTGGCGCTGTAGACCGAAAAAAGAAGCTGCTTCTTGACCGAATCGGCCAGCCCCTCGTAGGCCGCCTTTGCCACCGGAGCCACGGCGAAGGCCAGGGCCAGATCATCGGCGACGATGAGGGCGTCGACGTCGTCGTATTGGGACCACGAGCCGTCGTCCTTTGCCCTTTCGATGACGGCTCGACCTGCTTCGGTCATCTGCCCCTCACGTTCCAGACGATCGATCCGCTCCTTGTTGAGAGCCGACCAAATGCCTCCTTGCCGCCGGGGCGAGTACCACTGGATCATCCGGTCGTCGTCGACACGTCGGGTCAGGCTGTCGATCCAGCCGAAGCACAGCGCTTCTTCGACCAGATCCTCGTACGACGGGCCCTCGAGACTGCTCGACTTCTTGCGATAAACCACCCACAAGCCCTGCTGCCGCTCGTGGTTCGAGGCCAGCCACTCACGCCAGGCCGCGCGACTCTGCGGGGCGACCACGTCCTTGTCGTCAGGAGGGCGAGGGATGTCGAGGTCGGAGGTCCTTGTCACTCCCCCACCATAAGACGCGATCGCGCAGCGGCCCCTGCCGACCTCGAGGTGGTCTGGGGTACTGTCGGCGAGAGTCGGCCGCTAGGGCAAAAGGGGCCTTCGCCCCTGTCGGCGTCCAATCCGGTCGCAGACAGTCGTAGGAACCGTTTCCAACCAATGGAGGTCCGATATGTCCCAGCATGACTACAGCGGCAAGGTCGCGATCGTCACCGGTGGTGGCTCAGGGATCGGAGAGGCAACCGCGTTGACCCTGGCCCGTTCCGGGGCCAAGGTGGTCGTCGCTGACTTCAACGAGGCCGCCGGAGAGCGGGTAGCCGAAGCAATCAAGGGTGATGGCGGCGAGGGCGCCTTTGTCGCCGTCGACGTCTCGAAGGTCGAAGAAGTGGAATCGATGGTCAAGATGACCGTTGACAAATTCGGCGGCTTGCACGTGGCTGTGAACAACGCCGGCATCGGCGGAGCCCAGGCCACGACCGGCGAGTACCCGATCGACTCGTGGCGTCAGGTGATCGAGACCAACCTCAACGGCGTGTTCTACGGCATGCGTTATCAGATTCCGGCAATGCTGGCCTCGGATGGTGGCTCCATCATCAACATGGCCTCGATCCTCGGGAGCGTCGGCTTCGCCACCTCTTCGGCGTACGTGGCGGCGAAACATGGGGTCCTCGGCTTGACCAAGTCGGCGGCCATCGAGTACTCGGCGCAGGGGGTCAGGGTCAACTCGGTTGGCCCCGGATTCATCGCCACGCCCCTGCTCGAGAAGAACCTCGACGAGGCGGCCCTGACCGCGATCGTGGGGATGCATCCGATCGGGAGGTTGGGCACGGCACAGGAAGTGGCCAATCTCGTCGCCTTCCTCGGCTCGGACGATGCCTCGTTCTGCACCGGCGGCTACTACCTCGTGGACGGTGCGTTCACCGCCCAGTGAGCACCAAACAATCATGCTCCGATTGGTTTAGCCCTCGAACTTGAGGGGTAACTGTCGTCGTTCAGCGTGGGCGTCCGGTAGGTCGGGCGGCACGTGTCCCTGAAATGGAGGACATATGACGGATCGCAGACTCCGCAAGACGAAGACCATCGCAGCCGCGGTGACACTGGCATTGGCCCTCGCCGCCTGTGAGGCAGACGACCCCGGCACCGACCCGACCGATCCCCTGGATCCGGGCGTGACCACGACCCTCGTGGAAGAGATACCGACCACAACCGTCGCTGGCTGACGCCGCCGGCGATTGTTGGAGGGCGCCATCCCGGTGGCGCCCTCCAACGCGCTCGGAGTTACTCGACCCCCTCCACCCAGCCGGTGACGCTGGCGAGGTGCCCATCGGGATCGCGGAAGTGGGCAGCGAGCAAGGTTCGCTCTCCGTCCGAGGTGACCGCCCTCGGTTCGACTTCGAAGGGAACCCCCCTCTGTTTCATGTCGGCAAAGGCCGACCTGACGTCGTCCACCTCGAAGACGAGCTCGGTGTCGGTGACCTGAGGCTCGAACACAGTCGGCTGATTGAGCGCGAGTTGGTTGTTGCCCACCACGAAGAAGGCGAACTCACCGCTCGACCAGCTCAGGTCAAGGCCGACGTTGTCCCGCCAGAAAGCGACCGACACGTCGATGTCGGATACCCGGAGGATTACGTTGCTGAGCTTCACCTCGGCGAAGCTACTCCCCGATGGTGCGACTCAGTGGTCGTCCCACCAGATGGCGACAATGGAATAGCCGCCAACCAGGATCATCAGCACCGCGGCCGCCCCAGCCACCAGATTCATGACCAGCTCCATGTGGTCATCATGCCGGATCACCCTGACACATTTCATAAAGGATCCGGTCGGGGAAGGACTGATCGTCGGTCAGCGATAACGCCAGACGATGCGACCTCGGGTGGGGTCGTAGGTCGACACCTCGACATCCACGGTGTCGCCAGGTAGGACACGGATGCCACGCCCCCGGCGCATCCGGCCTGAGGGCTTGGCCAGCAACTCGAAGCCACTCTCCAGTTTCACCTCGAAGGTGGAGTCCGGGAGCATCTTGAGCACCGTGCCTCGCATCCGTATGTATTCGTCTTCGTCTTTTGCCATTTGTTCCTTAGGAGAAAGGTCAGTCTAGGAGGGCAGACCACCCTGTCGGGAATGCGCT
>JBOGEV010000121.1:0-2470 GCA_050742015.1 Acidimicrobiia bacterium | reverse complement strand
CGCCTGGTACCGGGTCGCCAAGCGAGAGATGGATGACGGCATCGTCGAGTTCCCCGGTCAGAACCACAATCCTCGCATCCTCGAATATCACGCCTCCGTCGTCGGCGGCTTCGATGAGAACGAGATCCCGTGGTGTTCCTCATTCGTGAACTGGTGCATGGAACAGTCGGACATCAAGGGCACCGACAGCGCGACTGCCCGCTCCTGGGAACGCTGGGAATCAAAGCTGGCCACCCCCGAGCTCGGCGCGGTCGCGGTCTTCTGGAGGGAGTCCAAATCGTCCGGGAAAGGGCACGTGGGCCTCTATGTCAAAGAGACTTCGACGCACGTCTCGGTGCTCGGCGGCAACCAGGGGAACCAGGTGACGGTCGAGCCCTACCCCAAGGAACGTCTACTCGGCTACCGGTGGCCCAAGCCCTGACCTGATTCTCACAGTCACATCCCCAACTCGTCCATGCGGATCTGGGTGACCGCCCGCGCCGCCTCATGTCCTCGACACACGGCGCCTCGACCAGGTGTCGGAAGGAGGAGACCAGGTCCACCCCCGCACTTTTGACACGGTCTCTCAGATGAGCCTTCGGACCGTCGGGAAGCTACAGACCGGGCCATGCTTTTCGGCCGGCCGGGCGCATACTCTCGGCCTCATGCCGCACTTCGATGACACTTCGGTCGACGCCGAGATAGCCGCAGCTCTGGCCCGCGGACGCGACGAGGACTGGAAGTCGCTTTGGAACGCCGTCGACGACCTCGTCGAAGAGGCCACATTCGCCAATTGGACGGGAGCCGACGTCGTCGGGACCACCATCGTCGACGGCGAAGAACGCCCAATCCACCAGGTGCCCTATCCGGTGTATGCCGCGTCGGTGGAGCGAGTGCGGGAGTGTGTCGGCGCACTTGGGCTCATCGTCCCGTTCGATTGGATGAACTGGGATGGTGTGATTCGCTACCAACAGAACCCGACTGCGCTGGCCACCGCCCCCGTCGGTGACGCCGTCCGTCTGCTCACGGCGATCCAGCGAGCGGAGAGGTTCGGCGACGGCAACATCGAGGGTGCTCTCAACAGCGGTCTCATGCAGGCCGCTCTAGCCCGGCTCCGCACCTGGTACCAGGACCGAGTCGTCTAGGGCTCTGAGGGTTGGCTCGAATCAGCGTCGGCCCGCCAGTCGCCGGCGATCCGGGTCAGCGCCCCGAGATTGGGCGCCCAGCCCACACCGAAGACCTTGCCGGTGAGGATCGGACCCTCCGGATTCCAGTAAGTGTCCCGGATCCGTCCCGCGGTCGGCATCCGGAAGTCGTAGGGCACGAAGTCGGCCACCGTGCCGTGCCAGGTCCTCTCCTCCGGTGGCTTGCGGAGCTCCTGGATGATGGCGATGACTCCGATGATGGCGAGAGCGAGTCTCCAGAAGTTCCTGATCGAAGACGTCGCCCGCTCGTTGCTCATGACCCGCGAGGGTACCCGCGCCCGACGACCACGGGGGATCCCCGAAGTAGGGTCGCTCTCCCAGCTTCCCGGAGGGGCGCTCGATGCCAGATGGAGACAGACCAGTCCGACTTCCGCCCAGGTGGTTCGTTCGGGCCGCATGGCACACGCATCGCGGTCTGTACCGCATCACCGGTGGCCGGTTCGGATTGCGTCGTCCCAAGCCCGGCCAGTGGGGCATGATGCGATTGACCACCATCGGTCGTCGCAGCGGGCAAGAGCGGAGTGTGATCCTGGGCTACATCGAGGATGGCCCGAACCTGGTCACGATGGCAATGAACGGGTGGGCCGATCCCGAGCCGGCATGGTGGCTCAACCTGCAGGCAAATCCCCAAGCCACCGTCGATGTCCGCCAGGGCCAACGCCGGGTCCAGGGCCGGGCGGCTGTGGGAGAGGAACGATCGCGTCTCTGGGCGAGATGGAGCGAGATAGACGAGAACCTGGACGGCTACGCCCGGCTCCGGTCCGGTGAGACCGCCATCGTGATCCTGGAGCAATCACCCGACGGTTGATTGCTCCGGCTCAGTAGTCGAGGTCGACCGCCAAATACAGGTGGCTCAGGGCATGGCCCATGGCTTCGATCCGTTGCTCTGGCCTAGGGCACAGCTCCGATAGGGACAGAGTGCGCCCCCCTACGAACGAAGGAAGGACTTGCGGGCATAGGCTCACCTCTCACGCTCTGGGGCGCCTGCGCGCAAGTTTATGATACCGGGCAAACGCCCAATCGTTCGGTTCTTTGGAGGATTCTGGGTGGCCATCGCTGACCGCACATTCGGATACGGGCTCATCGGGTGTGGCTGGGTGGCCTCAGCCCACGCCTAGGGTGTCGAGGCCAGTGCCGATCGGGGTGCTCGCCAGTTGCAGTCTCCGACCCCGATATACAGAGGGCCGAAGAGGTGGCAGGCAGATTCAACGCCGAAGCCGCGTACGAGAGCTACGGAGAACTCCTGAAGCGCGACGACATCTCAGCGGTGTCAGTGTGCGTCCCCG
>JBOGEV010000120.1:0-9795 GCA_050742015.1 Acidimicrobiia bacterium | reverse complement strand
ATCTCGACCTATAAGTCGAGATCTCCGCGCCAAAACGATGATTCAGCCTACGGGGCGGGGACCACTTCGAAGCGGGGGGCGTCGAAACCGGACTCGAGATAGTTGGCGTTGTCGGGGTTGAGCTCGGTCTGGAAGTCCCAGATCGCCTGCTCCGCCTCAACCCACTCGTCGGTGAAGTACACCGAGTCGACGAACCAGTCGTTGGGCCCGGCCATGTACTCCTGGATGAAGGCGATGTCCTCCTCCGCCTCCACTGCGAAGTGCTGTGGGTAGGTGGTGATGATCTCCGCCTGGTTCTCCTCCCACAGCTCGATGCCTTGCTGCCAAAGGGCGAGGAAGGCCGCCGCTGCCTCGGGGTTGGCGTCGTAGAACGACTCGGTGGCGGTGAAGAGGTTGGACATGATGTGCGCCTCGTCGCTCTCGAACCCCGAGAACGTGTTGTAGAGCTGGAACGGCGACTGCCCGTCGTACATGACGACCATGTCCTCGGTCCGCATATAGCTCGCCGCGGCCTCGGGGATGAAGATCCCGGCCTCGCAGTCCTGGTTCTCCACCATGTTCTGCGGGTTCACGAAGTGATCGTTGACGATCAGCTCGAAGTCCCCTCCTCCGACCCGGAAGTCGAGACCGTGCAACTCCTGGGCAGCAACGGCCCAGAACCCGGTGGCCGAGACCGGGCTGGCCACACACAGGGTGGAACCGGGCGGGATGTCAGCGATGGTCTCGTAGCCGGTGCTGGGTAGGGTCATCATCGAGTCACGCAACGCGTTGTACTTGCCGAAGGTCACGGTCTGGATGTCGGTCTCCTGCTCTAGCACCGGGACCTCGAGGGTGCCCATGGAGACGATGTCACCGTGGCCACCGGCGAAGAAGGTGAACTCGTCCCATGTCGTGCTGGTCACGATCCGGATGTTGTTCTCCTCCTCCCACTCGACGAGGTATCCGTTGTCGTTGAGGAAGTCCCAGACCGGATCGGGGGCGAAAGCGAACCGGATCACCGTCCTGTCCTCGCCGCCTTCACCGGCAGTGGTGTCGGACCCCCCTTCCCCGTCGCCGCCGCAGGCGGCAACCAGAACGGCCATGACGGCCAGTAGACCAATCCACCACTTCTTCGATCGTGGTCGCACCTTCTCCTCCAGGTTCGCTTGGGTCATGATCGCAACCGGGACGCCAGGTCTCGATGCGAGGCCGATCCTATATCAAACACTCCATACCATGCAGTCTGCATTGGGCCGGGCCCACCCCACCGTTCAGCTGGCGACGAGGTCGAGCTCCTCGAACTTGCGCAGGACCTGGGCCTTGGCCACAGCCACATCCTCCTCGGCAGGATCGCGGGGGAAGGGGAGGTCGATCTGGAGGTCGTCCTCTAGACGCCCGCCCTTGGCGAAGACGAGGATCCGATTGGAGAGCTCGACCGCCTCGCCGACGTCATGGGTCACGAACAGGACCGTCTTCTTGGTCTGCGTCCACATCTCGTGCAGCTCGCGGCGCAGAGTTCGGGCGGTGATGGCGTCGAGATGGCTGAATGGCTCGTCCATGAACAACACATCCGGCTCGATGGAGAAGGCCCGGGCGATGCCCACCCTCTGCTGCATGCCACCGGAGAGCTCACCCGGGTATTTGTCGACCTTGTCGCCCAGCTGGACCATGTCCAGGTATTTCTGACACCTGGCCCGGGTCTCCTCGCTCCGGTCCTTCTGCACGAACAGGAGGTTGTCCATCACCGTCCGCCAGGGGAGCAGCCGTGCCGCCTGGAACACATAACCCGGGTCGGCCTCGCGGTTGTCCTGGGTGATGGTCACCGTCCCCGAGCTGGGGGTCTCGATCCCGCTCAGGATGTTGAGCAAGGTCGACTTGCCACATCCCGACGGCCCGACGATGGACACGAACACATGCCCCGCCACTGCGAGGTTGACCTTCTCCAGGGCGACGACTCTGTCCTCGCCGACCCCGAACTCCTTGTGCAGGTTCTCGACCTTGATCTCAGCCATCCCTGGACCTGTCCTCCATGCTCGTCATCGGAACACCCTCTTCTACTTCCTGACTCTCGGCCAGGAGGAACGCCTCGCTCCTCACTGCTCCGAAGTCACCTTCCGCCATCTGCACCGCGTCGATTTTCGGCCGCCACTTGAACGCCTTGTCGGCCAGCGGGTCGAAGACCAGCTTCTCCAGCGCCATGGCAAAGATGATGAAGAAGAGGGCGTAGCCGATCACACCATGGGCCCGGTGGGCGTCGTACCAGAACTTGATGGTCCATCCCATGCCGACGGTGGACCCGAACACCTCGGCGATGACCAGGCCCTTCCAGCCGATCGCATAGGCATAACGGATGGCAGCGAAGAAGAACGGCAGCAGCGAGGGAAGGAGGACGTGTCTTGTGATTTTGTTCTGTGGCACCTCGAAGGCCCGAGCCATGTCGAACAATTCCTTGGGCGTGTTGCGCACCCCCTCGCGGACGTTGATGATCACGAAGGGGATCCCGGACAGGATCACCGTCAGGACCGGAGCGAGGTGCCCGAACCCGAAGGCGAGGGCGAGAAACAGAGCCCAGACGAGGGCGGGCATAGCCAGGACCGCCATCACCCAATCATGGAAGAAGGCGTCGACCGCCTTAGAGAGACCCATGGCCAGCCCGAGGATCGTCCCGACCACGAGGGCGATGAAGAACCCGACGGTGAGCCGGCCGAGCGAGATGGCGAACTGGATATACAGGTTCTCGGCGACACTGCTGTAGCGCACCCCGCTGGTGAGGGTGATCTCCTCCCACATGAACTCCGCCACCTGTTGCGGGGTGGGGAAGATCCGGGAGTCGATCGTGTAGTAGATGGCGTACCAGACGGCGAGCACCGCGAACGGGAACAGGATGCGAGCCGTCAACGGGGAGCCGACGACGCGGCGCAGCGTGCTCTTCCGAACCGGAGCGGTGGAGACGACTGTGGTCATCAGATCGCCTCCTGTCGCCAGCGGAAGAACTTGTTCTCGTACCGCTGCAAGACCAACTTCTCCAGGATGAGGGCGAAGACGAAGAAGGACAGCACCCAGGTGAAGAACTCGTCGAGCCGGAACAATTGGGATGAGACCCGCATCTCGAAGCCGATCCCCTCGTTCGAGGAGAACACCTCGGTGAGCACGGTCACCTTCCATCCGATGGAGAACCCGAATCTGAGACCGGTGAACAGGAAGGGGGCCAGGGAAGGGAGCACGATGTCACGTTGACGCCGCCAGGTGGAGACACCAAACGCCTTCGACATGTCGATGAGGTCCTTGGGGAGTGCCCGGATCCCCTCGGCGATGTTCACGGTCACCAGGGCGAAGGTGGTCATGAAGATGGCGAAGATCCAACCTGGAGGCTCGAAGCCCCAGATCACCAGGCCTGTCAGCGCCCAGATCAGCCCTGGGGAGACCAGGCTGATCGTGGTGGCATCCTTGAAGAACCCATCGATCCACTTGTTCTGGGTGAACACACCGAGGAGTGCGCCAAAGAGGAAGGCGAGACCGAACCCCACCCCGATCCGGGTTAGCGTGGCGCCAAAGCTGCTGAAGAATCGCCCGCTCTCGATGAGCTCGGGGAAAGTCTGGATGATCCGGATCGGGCCGGGGAGCAGATTCTCCTCGAGCACCCGGCCCGAGAGGAATTCCCAGACACCAAGGACCACCACATAGCCGGCGATCCGCCAGAACCAGCGTTGTCTGGTCTCTCGTTTCTTGAGGGCGATCAGCCGCTCTTCTTCGGCCGATCTCGGGCCTGGTGTCGTCTGCTCGAGTGTCGTCGCCACGTGGGTCCTCTTAGTTGACTGAGTCTATTTGAGTGAGGGGTGGACCGTGGGCCCACCCCTCACTACAGATCGGTGTCGATCAGGGCGCGGCCACCGCCTCAAAACGAGGCTGGGGGAAGCCCTCCTCCAACTTGTTCTGGTTGTCCGGATGCAGATCGACCATGAAGTCCCAGATCGCCCGCTCCGCCTCGATCCAGTCCTCGGTCAGGTACACCGTGTCGACGAACCAGTCGTTCTCACCCGCCATGAACTCCTGGATGAAGGCGATGTCTTCCTCCGCCTCGACCGCGAAGTGCTGCGGGTAGGTGGAGATGATCTCCGCCTGGATCGCCGGGTCGGCCCATTCCTGGATTCCGCTCTCCCACAAGGCGAGGAACGCCTGCGCCGCCTCCGGGTTGGCGTCGTAGAACTCGGCAGTGGAGGTGAAGAGGTTCGACATCACATGCCCCTCTTCGCTCTCGAACCCGGAGAACTGGTTGTACAGCTGGAATGGCATCAGACCGTCGTACATCAACACGATCTCACCGGTGCGGAGATACGGGGCAGCTGCTTCGGGGATGATCACTGCCGCCTCGCAGTCCCCGTTGAGCAGGTTCTGCGGGTTGACGAAGTGGTCGTTGACAATCAACTCGTAGTCGCCGCCACCCACGAAGTAGTCGATGTCATGAAGCTCGTTCATGGCGACCGACCAGAACTGGGTGTTGGACACCGGGCTGCTGACACAGATCGGCGAGCCTGGAGGCACGTCGGCGAGGGTGGTGTACCCGGTGTCGGCCCGGGTCATCATCGGCGACCGCTGGAAGTTGTACTTCCCGAAGGTCACCGTCTCGATCTCCGTCTCCTGCTCGACCACCGGGACCTCCTGTGTACCGATGGAGACGATGTCGCCATGGCCGCCGGCGAAGTAGGTGAACTCGTCCCAGGTGGCGCTGGTCACGACCCTGGTGTTGAACTCATCCTCCCACTCGACGATCATTCCCGTGTCGTTCATGTAGTCCCACACCGGGTCCGGGGCGAAGGAGAAGCGGATGACCGTCCGCGCCTCCTCGGCCGTCGTGGTGTCGGAGCCTTCCCCTTCACCATCTCCACCGCAGGCGGTTACCACCAGTGCCAGGATGGCGATGAGTGTCACCCACCGCCACTTCGATCTTGGTCGCACCTTTACCTCCCGTCGCTGTCTGTGCATGGCTCGCCCCGAAGGGAGGGCCGCCGCGATCATATATCAGACAATCCATACTTTGTAGCGTGAACTCCATGTCGTATGAAAATCGATTGTGGCGCCCTGGTTTCGGGGGCTCGCGATCGTGAAAGTGCGGACCCGGGATCTCGGATTCGGGTACCGGGGCGCCGACACCGAAACCCTCGTCCTGTCCCATCTCGACCTCGAGGTGGAGACCGGGAGTGTGCACGCCGTGGTCGGCCCCAATGGGTGTGGCAAGAGCACCTTGCTCCGGATCGTGGCCGGTCTGGAGACGCCGACGACCGGCCGGGTCGAGTTCATCGGGCCCCAGACTCACGAGAAGAAGACCGCTCTGGTCTTCCAGGACCCGCGACTGCTCCCATGGTGGACGGTGGAGCGCAACGTCGCCATCGGGGCCGAGTTCAGTGACAAGCCCGACGAGATGTACCAGAAGATTCGCGACTTTCACACGAGGCGGATGGGTCTGGGCCGGGTGCGTGCCCAGAAGCCGGACACACTCTCCTTGGGCCAGCAGACCATGGCCGGATTGGGTCGGGGCATCGCCCACGACGCGGAGGTCCTCCTTCTCGACGAGCCGTTCGCCCACCTCGACGCCATCAACCGACGCAAGCTCCACGAGGAGTTCGAGACCCATTGGCAGCTGGATCCGCGGACCATCCTCCTCGTCACCCACGACGTCGACGAGGCGATCCTGCTCGCCGACCGGGTGAGTGTCATGCGGGAGGGGCCGGGCCCCCTCGTCGACACCATCGAGGTCGACGTCCGGCGTCCCCGGGTCGGCATCTCTCCCACCGACCCGGGTCTCCGCTCGGCGACCACCTGGGTTTGGGAGGCCCTGGAGAGGAGCCGGCAATGACCGGTCCATTCGGCGTCGATGTCCAGTTGGTCGGACTAGGTCGCATGGGTGGGGCGATGGCGGTCCATCTCCTCGCAGCCGGGCACCGGGTGGCCGGGGTCGATCCGTCGCCCGAGGCCCGGGAAGCGGCACGGGCGATCGGGCTCGAGGTCGTTGAACTCGAGGAGCTGCGGGGGCCGGTCGTGTTGAGCTCGCTGCCCGGTGACGCCGAGGTCGAGGAGGTCTACCTGGGCGGGCTCTTGGAGAGGCTCGAGCCCGGGTCGCTCTGTCTCGATCTCTCCACCGTCGATGTGGCCCTGTCACAACGGATCGGTAACGCCGCCGCGGAACGCGGGCACCAGTTCCTCGACTGCCCGGTGAGTGGGACCTCGGTCCATGCGCGGGCTGGGACCCTGGCGGTCATGGTCGGCGGAGACGCCGGAGCCTTGGAACGCGCCCGGCCGTTTCTCTCGGCGTTCAGCTCCTCGATCCATCACCTGGGGGGCAACGGGTCGGGGCTGGAGATGAAGCTGATAACCAATCGCCTCCTCAACGCCCACCTGGTCGCCATCGCCGAGGCGATCCTGGAGATGGAGGCGGCCGGGCTCGACCCCGAACCCTGTATCGAGCTGCTGCGTCAGGGTGCCGTCCCCAGGCTGCTCGACTACAAAGCGGGCCCGATGGCCGCCCGGGACCATGCTCCGTTGTTCACCGTCGACCTCATGGCCAAGGACCTCGGTCTGGCCGACAACCGCCGAGTCGCCGGACCCGTCGGCGAGACCGCGGCCGCCATCCTCCGTCGGGCCCAAAGCCAGGGTTGGGGCCCGAGCGACATCAGCGCGGTGATCGAGGTCTCGGGCGAGGACTGATTCACACGCCCCCGGTCACATCCGCAGCAGCCGCGCCGCGTTGCCTCCGACGATCAGGGCATGCTCCTCCCCGGTGAGCCGGGCATCGGCGAGGAAGCCGAGGGGATCGGTGGGGCCCATGTCGAAGGGGTAGTCCGTGCCCATCAGGACACGATCCGCCCCGAACTCGCCGACGAGGTACTCCACCGCGGACGGGGCGAACACCGTGGTGTCGAAATAGAGCTTGTGCAGGTACTCGCTGGGCGGGCGGGAGATGTGGCGTCTGGCCTCCGGTCTCACCTTGTATCCATGGTCGGTGCGGGCGAAGTAGAAGGGCAGATACCCGCCGCCGTGAACGACCAGCATCCGGAGGTCGGGGAACCGCTCCCAAATCCCGCCCAGGATCATCCTCGACACCGCCACCGTCGAGGCGAGGGGCATGCAGACCAGATTGATCAGGTAGTAGTCGTCCATGCGGCGGGGCTCGGTCCAGCCGTGGGGATGAAGGATCACCAGCATCTCCAACTCCTCGGCCCGGGCCCAGACCGGGTCGAACCTGCGGTCGTCGAGGTCGCCGCCCTTGACGTCGGAGTTGACCTCGAACCCGTTGAACCCGAGCTCGTCATGGGCCCGGGTCATCTCGGCCACCGCTGCCGACGGATGGTCCATGGGGAGGTTGGCGACGCCGACGAATCGGTCGGGGGCCTCGGCGACCATCCCGGCGATGGCGTCGTTCTGCATGGCGTTGACCCGCGGTCCGGTGTCCTCGTCGAGCCAGTGGAAGTACTGGGGCGGGGCGATGGCCAGGACCTGGACATCGATGCCCTGCAGGTCCATGTCCGCGATACGGGTGTCGGTGTCGACGAATTGGGCGGTCTGGGTGGCACGCAGCTCCCGGTTGTACCTCGTGCTCTCCTCGGGTTGGAACTGCATCCTCGGGTCGTACTCGGGTCGGAAGAGAGGGGCGGCGATCTCGGCTGCGGTCGGCACCTCGACATGGGTGTGGATGTCGATGGTGAGGTAGGGAGGTTTGGCGGCGGCCGACGGGGTCCATTTCGGTCCCAGCTCCGGCCACCACTGCTCGGCTGTGGATTCGGGGATGACAGGTGTGCTCACCACTGCAATATATGACCGGTCGAGTCACCTGATGCAGGATGCATCATGCACGATGTACCATCGACGGTCATGCGGTTGGCCAACTTCGAGGTACAAGGAGAGCGTCGTCTCGGTGTGATCGAGATGGACAGCGTCGTCGATCTGTCCAAATCGGGGCTGCCCGACGACACGATCGACCTGATTGCCCAGTGGGACCGCGCCAAAGTCGATCATGCCCTGACCGGTGCGCCCCGAATCCCCTTGGGCGATGTCCGTCTCCTCGCCCCCCTGGTGCCCCGCAAGAACGTCATCGCGGTCGGCCGCAACTATCGGGACCATGCCCGCGAGTTCTCCGATTCCGGGTTCGACGCCTCCGAGAAGCAGATGATCCCGGATCACCCGGTCATCTTCACCAAAGCCCCCACGTCGGTGATCGGCCCCGACGAGCCGATCGTGCTCGCCAACGACCCGACCGGCACCACCGACTACGAGGGGGAGATGGCCGTGGTGATCGGGCGCCATGCCCGAAATGTCACCGAGGCGGAGGCACTCGACCACGTCTTCGGCTGGACCATCGTCAATGATGTGACCGCCCGCGACCTGCAGAAGCGACACGTGCAGTGGTTCGTGGGCAAGAGCCCCGACACCTTCTGCCCGATGGGGCCATCGATCACAACCATCGACGAGCTCCCCGACATCACCGTGTCACGGATGAGGACGACCGTGAACGAAGAGCTCCGTCAAGAGGCGCCGATCAGCGATCTCATCTTCGATGTCCCTACCCTGGTCGCCGCTCTCACCGAGGTGATGACCCTGGAACCCGGCGACGTGATCGCCACCGGGACCGGTCTGGGAGTAGGGATCGGCTTCGACCCACCTCGCTATCTGGCATCAGGGGATGTGGTCGAGATTTCCATCGACGGGATCGGCGCCCTGCGCAATCCTGTCATCTGAGAGGAGAACGTGGTGGACAGAGAGAAAATCGAAGGCGGCTCCCCGACTGCGGTGTTGCGCCGGGCAGCGCGGCCCCGCACCGCAACCGACTACGTCTCGGACTCGTTACGCCGCTCGATCCTCAATGGGGACCTGGTTGGCGGCACCCGGCTGAGCCTCGGCGAGATCGCCTCGACATTCGACGTCAGCACCACCCCGGTCCGCGAGGCGCTCCGTGAGCTCTCATTCGAGGGTCTGGTCCGAATCGACAGCTATCGGGGCGGGGTGGTCACCGCCGTCACCAAACCGGAGGTCGAGGAGATCATCAGGATCCGCCAGGCACTGGAGCCGATGGCGGCACGGGAGGCGGTCGAAGGGATGACGCCCCAGATCCTGTCCGCGGCCGAAGAGATCCTCGACGAGATGGCCGCTTCCGACAGCTGGGACGTCTGGGTCCACGGCAACCGTGCGTTCCATCAGAAGCTGTACGAAGCCGCCTCCTCGCGCCGGCTGGTCTCGGTGATCAACGGTTTGCAGAACACACAGGTCGTGTTCGTCAGCGCCACCTTGCGGAAGAGCCCGATCCTCAAGGAGACGGCGACCAAGGATCATCACGAGATGCTGGACGCCATTCGCTCCGGGGACTCCGAGCGGCTGGTCGACATCACCCTCCGGCATCTCACCATCCCGATTCGGGACTGATGGCCGAGATCCCAACCTGTCTGCCGCCGGTCCGTGACACGCGTCATTCGCGGCTGGCGGTGCCCCCCGGTTCGGTGGACTGTCACACCCACGTCTTCGTCGACGGCTATCCGCTGATCGCGGAGCGGGGCTACAACCCGCCTCAGTCCGACCTCGACGACATGCTGGCCATGCACCAGAGGCTGGGCATCGACCGGGTGGTCTTCACCCAACCTTCGGTGTACGGAATCGACAACTCGGCCATTCTCGACGCCGCCGATCGCATCCGGGATCGGGCCCGGGCGGTGGTGGCGGTAGGCGCCGACATCACGGACGACGAGCTGGGGGAGTTGCACCGGCAGGGGGCGCGTGGGATCAGGCTCAACCTCGACAATGTCGGGGGAATGCCGATCGAGCTCGACGAGG
>JBOGEV010000119.1:0-15900 GCA_050742015.1 Acidimicrobiia bacterium | reverse complement strand
CCGGTCTGGTCTTCACCACCCACACCCCGGTGCCGGCCGGGATCGACCGTTTCCACCGTGACCTGATCCTGCCCTACCTCGAGCACTGGGCGCAGCGATGGGCCACACCGATCGAGCAGATCTGGGGGTTGGGTCAGGACCCCGACGACGAAGCCCAGTTCAACATGGCCGCTCTCGCTCTCCGTTTGTCGAGCAGCGCCAACGGGGTGTCCAAGCTTCACGGGGAGGTGAGCCGGAGCCTGTTCGCCGGTGTCGGCATCGGGGACGCGATCATCTCGATCACCAATGGCGTGCATGCTCGAACCTGGGCCGACCCAGCGGTGCAGCATCTATTCGACGAAGTCCTCGGCCCGGAATGGGGCGAGGGGGATCCCGAAGCCTGGGACCGGGTCGCGTCGATCGATGACAGTCGCCTTGGGGAGGTCAGGGATGGGGCTTCCCGACGTCTGGCATCCCTGGTTTCGACCCTCACCGGACGGTTCCTCGACCCTGAGGCCCTCATCGTCGGGTTCGCCCGTCGGTTCGCCCCCTACAAGCGGGCGACCTTGCTGCTCCGCGACCAGGACCGGCTCCGCCATCTCCTCGAAGATGAGTCACAGCCGGTGCACTTCGTGTTCGGGGGCAAAGCACACCCCCAGGACGAGCAGGGCAAGGCCCTCGTCGCCGAATTGGTGGGCTATTCGATGTCACCGGCAGCCAACGAACGGGTCACCTTCGTTCCGGGCTACGACATGGGGGTGGCGCGCATCCTGGTCGCCGGGTGCGACATCTGGCTCAACAACCCGATCCGCCCCCGCGAGGCGTCGGGGACCAGCGGGGAGAAGGCGGTTCTCAACGGCGGCCTCAACTGCTCCATCCTCGACGGCTGGTGGGCGGAGATGTACGACGGGGCCAACGGATGGGCAATCGACGCCAGTGAGGAGGAGGACCCAGACGTTCGAGATCAGGCGGAAGCGGCGTCGTTGTTCGACACCCTGTCTTCGATCCAGGACCTCTATCACACCGATCGAGCGGGCTTCAACGAGCGCATCCGCCACGCCTGGCGCACGCTCGGGCCCAAGGTGACCGCCGCCCGCATGCTCCGCGACTACATCGACGAGGTTTACGGGCCGGCTTTGGAGAGGACACCAAGCTAAAGGAGGTCAGGCGCCGGTCAACATGAGACGCCGGAACCAGGATGCGGCAAGCTCGGCCACCATGTCTAGGGCCCCCGGTTCCTCGAAAAGGTGGGTGGCGTCGGGGACGACCTCCATCGAGGTCTCGATCCGCATCTTCGACCGGGCGTCGGTGTTCATCCTGAGCACCTCCGTGTCCCGTCCACCCACGATGAGCAGCGTCGGCGCCCGGACCAGGGGCAACGCATCTCCGGCCAGGTCGGGACGCCCGCCCCGGGACACGATCGCCGAAATCTCCTCCGGTCGGCCCGCGGCGGCTATGAGCGCCGCCGCCGCGCCCGTGGATGCGCCGAAGAGCCCGATGGGCGAAGTCTCCTCACGACGAAGCCAGTCGATGGCGGCGATCACCCGCCCACCCAGCATCCCGACATCGAATCGGTGCTCGCCGGTTCGCAGATCGACCTCCTCCTCGTCTGTCGTGAGCAGGTCGAGGAGCAGGGTCGAGAACCCGGCGCCGCGCAGCACATCGGCTACGTACCGGTTGCGCCGACTGTGCCGGCTGCTGCCGCTCCCGTGGGCGAACACCACGACCCCCTGCGTGGTGCGTTCCGTGCCCCCCTGGCTCGCCTCGAGCGCCGGCCCGGTCCCGGTGTCGATGGTGACGTCGCGATACATGCCCGGGGGAACTAATCGTCGTCGGGCCGCCAGACCCCTTGCATGGTGCCGCCCATCGCGCCGATGGTCTCGGCGTTGAAAATCTCCCCACACCATGATCTCCAGCGCGGGCCCGGGGTGATCTCGATGGCGACGTCATCGAACTCGTTCCAGGCATTGTCGACCCGGTCGAGGGCATCGTCGGTGATGTACTTCGCCCGGAGTCGCCGGTTGACCTCCCGAGCTTGGTCACCAGCGAGGAGCCGGGCCGTTCCTTCGTTCTCGGCCATGATGTGACGCCCCGAGGACACGCTGCCCTGGACGATGAATGACGCTGTCGGCCTCGCCTGCACGTTCCGGGCCTTGCGTGTGACCGATGAGGTCTCAAAGTAGAACAGACCGTTCTCGTAAAGGAAGATCACGTAGGCGAGGTGGATCGAACCCTCCGGGTTGAGAGTCCCGATGGTGGCGTTCAAGCGCTTGGTGAGGAGGTCCTCGATCTCCTCCATGGAGGCGCCGGCTCGGTAGATTTCTCGCGCGGTGGCCACCGGCTCAACCTAACACCGGAGTCAATCGTCGTCGCCGCCCCCGTCCCCTTGGCCACTCTGGTCCACCTCGAAGCCCATCAACTCGGCGAGCTCGATCAATCGAGCTGCCAACTCGTCACGTTCCTGGGATTCCTCCAGGTCGGCCACCTCCTCGAAAGCACGTTCCAACTCCCGGATCAGGTCCTCTCGGTTGTCGTTCTCCCATTCCTCCATGATCTTTTCCATCCGGTCCTCGACCTGGCGCACCTCTTTGGGTTTGAACTCGGGTGGGGCGAGCAGGGCGAGGATCGCGCCGATGTCGCCGGCCACACTCTCGGCGGTGGCCACCGTCGTCGTCGTGGTGGGAATGGTCGTGGTCGTTGTCGTCGGCATGGTGGTGGTGGTGGGAATCGTGGTCGTGCTGGCCACGGCCGAAGTCGTGGGCTCGGCTGCGACCGGCCCTCCTGAGTCCTCGGTCCCAGCTGGCGGGCGGTCGGACATCGCAGCCGCGGCCAGTGCCAGGAGCGCGAGAAGGAGCGCAGCCAAGGACCACCGAACCCGGCTGGTCGGCTCCGGGTCACCAGCCGGAGGCGGGGCCCCGGATGAGGTCGAGGTGACCACAGTCGGCTCCTCCGACTGTGTCGCCACGGCGGGGGTCGGGGGCATTCCGGTCGCCATCACCAGTGTCGCCGAGCCGATGAGCCCGGCCGCGAATTCGCCGGCAGAGGCTGGTCGGGCCGAGGGTGCCCGCGCCATGGCAGCGGACACAGCAGAAGCCATCTGATCGGGAGCAACGCCGCGGAGGGTCGGGGGGTCTGCGCCTCGGACCGCCTCGACTAGAGCCGCCGGAGTATCGGCCTGGAATGGCGGTCGACCGGTCAGGAGCTCGAAGGTGACCGCTCCCAGCGAGTACACGTCCGAGGCGGGAGTGGCCGGGTCTCCGGACAGGATCTCGGGCGCGAGGTAGGTGATGGTGCCAACCAGCTCACCCGACTCGGTGATGGTCGCCCTGGCGTCCACCGTGCGAGCGATCCCGAAGTCGGCGAGACGGACCCTCCCCTCGGAGTCGAGGATCAGGTTGGCCGGCTTGATGTCACGATGGATCACGCCCATGGCATGAGCGTGATCGAGGGCCGACCCGACCTGGGCCACCATGTCGGTCACTGTTCCCGGATCCAACGGGCCGGTCTCGGCGAGGTGGCTCGCCAGCGTTGTCCCCTCGACCAGCTCGAGGACTATGAATGGGCCATCGTCATCTTCGCCGCTGTCGAAGACCGTGACGATCCCGGGGTGACTGAGGCCTGCAGCCGCCCGGGCCTCCCTCTCGAACCTCGCCGCCGCGTCGGGGTCCCGGGCAAGGTGAGGAAGCAGGCGCTTGACCGCCACGAGACGGCCGAGGAGCGTGTCCCTGGCCCTCCACACGGTGGCCATCCCACCGGTGCCGATCTGCTCGATCGGCTGGTAGCGATCAGCGATCACCAAGCCAGGTTAAGGACATTTCCGGGGTAGACGACAGCTCAGACCAGGTCGGGCTTCACCACCAGAACGTCACAGCGGGCGAGTTGGATGGCACGGTGGCTGGTGCTGCCGAGGATCAGCGAAGCGAGCTCACCCCGGCCCCGGGTTCCCACCACGAGGAGCGCGGCGTCAACCCCGATTGCGTAGTCCACCAGCGCATCCGGCGGATACCCGTCGAGGTCGACTCTCGTGATCGGTACACCGGCCGCGGACAGTGCTGGCTCCAATTGGGACCAAACCGCCTGTCGCTCTCCCTGCGCCACTGCGACCATGTCGATAGGAACCTCCATGTAGGCCGTGGGAGGGTTGAACACGTGCACCACGTGCAATTCGGCGGATCGTATCCGGGCATCCTCGAGGGCCTGTTCGAGGACCTTCACGGCGTGGGCCGACGAGTCGACCCCGACAACGACGATCATGAGACCTCCTTTTCCAATGATCATCGTCGGGAAACGGGCTCACGACGACCGACGCTGGGCCGGACATTGTGGGACTTCGGACCCTTTCGGCTTGGCAGCACCTCGACCCATAATCGGGTATGAGCGAGACGGATCTGCCTGCCGCACCGCTGGCCAGAGCCACCACGCGGCGCCGCGACCTGGGGGAGGCCATGACCGATCTCGAGAGGGTTGTGGCCGGCCCGTCTTCCGCCGATGGCTGGCTGGATCGGGTCGGGATCAGCATGGCCAGGCTAAGGGACGCCTTGGACGGGCACATCGACGAGGTTGAGGGGCCGGGAGGCCTACTGGCCGAGATCGTGGACCTCGCCCCACGACTCATCCCGAACACGGAGGACCTGAGACACGAACACGTCGCACTCCTCGGCGCGTGGTTGCGAACCGAAGCCACGGTGAGGACCGCGGCAGGAAACTTGCCCGAGGCGGTCGCCCCAGTGCGGCGCCGTGTGACCACGCTGCTCGGCCGGCTCACAATGCATCGCCAAGCGGGGTCGGACCTGGTCTTCGAGGCGTACAACGTCGACATCGGCACATTGGACTGACCTGGTGGCGTAAACGAAGGGGGTGGCCTCGACGGCCACCCCCTTCCTTCGCGCTCCGGGCGGGTAATCAGGGAGAGCTGGTCACTTGTTATGACCCGGAGCGGAACCTGAGTTCCCTGGTGAGCCCTGACTTCCGGTCTGGTCTGGCTTGCCGGCAGAATCCGGCTTCCCGGCGTGATCGGGCTTCCCGCCTTGGGTCGCAGCCTCGGTCTCGGCTACCTCATCGCCGGCGTCCTTCTTGCCATGCTCACAGTCGGCCTGAGCACTGGAGAAGTCGATGGTCCCGGTATCACCCGCCTGCACCGGATCGACGATGGTCACGTCACCGGCCTGGACTTGCTGATCATCCTTGCCCAGGTCCGATTGGGCCAGGTGGCGGATGACACAGCCCCGACCTGGGCCGTCGTAGAGACTATTGAACAGCTTCATGAACATCCCGTGATTGACCTGGCCGTTGGGCCCGGAAACGTCCCCGCCGCTCACCCCGCAGTCACCATCGGCCCCGTTGTACTCGATGGGAGCGTCGGCGGCCTCGAGGTCGTCGGCGACCTCCTCCTCCGGCCGGTTGGGGAACGAAACCACGCCGGCATCGTCTTCGAGGTTGTCCACTGGGACGACACCCTCAGAAGACGTCTCGCCGTAGGTGGCGGTCAGAGGTCCGTTCTCCAGGGTGCAGTCGTAGATCCCGTCCAATGCCGACAGGTTCCATACGAAGAGCCTGTTGATCAGGTCGTACCCGAAGTTGAACAGAGTGTCGGCACGATCTTCGGTGTCCTCGACGTCCACTGCAGGTTCGTCGGTCTGAGCCCACGCGGCACCGGGTGCGACCAACAGGCCTATAGAGATCAGGACGGCGAGTCCAGGGCGTTTGAGTCTTCGCATGGGTAGTCCCTCCGATCTCTCCCCGACAAGTTCACCTAGGTAATCGGTGGGAGACGCGTTTGGGTTACTCGGGCAAGGGGGACCGCCTGGGCGCAAGTCATGCAGGCGTCACGGATCCGTGATGCCCTGCATCAGGTTCACCAGCCTGCATACGTGGCCGGGACCGCGCCGGGGAGCCGGGTCAGGACGAGGTCCCAACCGGTGTCGTAGCTCTCTCGCATCGCCTGGGCGTCGGCGCCCCGCGCCTCCCATCCGTCGTGGACCAGGGTCAACTCGGTGCCTTCGGCGGTCTGGCGAAAGGTGATCTCGACGTGAGTAGCGCTCGATACTGGAAGACCCGGGTACCAGTCGAATGCGAGGCGTCGACCCGGCTTCCACTCCAGGACCCTGCCCCACTCGTGCTCTGCCCCATCCCTGGTGACCTCGAAGATTCGACCGCCGACACCGGTTTCGATCCGGGCGTCGACAGCGTCGTCACCTGCCACTGAGTGTGTGGCGAGCGGCCACCACTCCCCCATCCTCGAGGTGAACAACTCGAACACGACTCCCGCCTCCCCGGCAACCACGATCGTCTTCACCAATGGGGCGATCCGATCCGAACCTGATTCGTTCATCTGACTCTCCATCTCTCTCTGGGCGAATCCGGCGAAGCTGCCCATCGCCATGGTCCACATCTGGTCGACCCAATCCCGCAACGCCGCCATCCCGGCCGGGTTGGCGGAGTAGACGCGACGGTTGCCCACCTTTGTGACCCCGGCCAGGTCGGCGTCCAAGAGCACCTTGAGGTGCTGGGAGACCGCGGGCCGGCTCACCGGGAGCAGGGCGGCGATGTCGCTCACCGAGCGGGGTCGCTCGAGGAGCATCGTGTAGATGGTCCTCCTCGTCTCCACCGCCAGAGCATCGAGCTGCGCATCGACCATAGGCCCATCGTAAGCAACGGCTTACCGTCAGTCAAGACTTACGTAGAATCCCATTCGTAATGCAGCGCGTCACGGATATGTGACGCCCTGCATTAGGTACGCGGTCTAGATCCCGGGGAGCTTGAACCCGGACTTGTCGACGACGTAGTCGCGGGATTCTGAGACCATTCGTTTCACCGCGGGCCAGTCGACGTGGAGAAGACGACCCCCTCGTTTCATCGCACGCCCGGCCACGAATACCGAATCGACATTGGACGTGTCCATGCCGGCCACGACCGCGGCTACAGGGTCGTTGATCGGGGTCACGTTGATCCGATCCGTCCGCAGCATGATGACATCGGCCTGCTTGCCCACGGTGAGGCTGCCCACTTTCTCCTCCAGGCCGTTGGCCCTGGCTCCCTCCATCGTGGCGTAGGTGAGCACGTCTCTCATCGTGATGCCGGCCAGCCCGGCCTCGTTGGCCAATGCATGCTGGAGGGCGATCACGCACCGCATCTGGGTGAACATGTCTGCAGGAACGTTGGTCTCGACATCGACGCTGAGAGACGGGTTGAGGCCACGGTTCAGGAACTTCTGTATCGGCGGCATCCCGTGACCCATCATCATCTCCACCGGCGTGGCGAGGGAAACAGTGCCCCCGGTGTCGACGATCATCTGGATCTCGACGTCGTTCAGAGTCGTGCAGTGGATGTAGGTGGTGTCGGGCCCGAGGAGACCGGCCTCCCCCATCTCTTGGACCTTGGCGTCCTGGCCGTAGGTCCCGACGCCCACGTGCGCGGTGATCCGCGCATCGGTCTCGCGGGCAAGCTTCCAATGATCCCGTGCTACTTCGAAATCGACGAACTCGGGGCCGGGGGCAGCCAGAGCCAGCGTCAGCTTCTGGTCCTTCGACGAGAAGTGCTCGGTGGCGGCGCGGACGAACCAGCTGGGTTGCCGCTCTTCCCACTTTCCCCACCAGGGGAATCCGTAGGCGAACACCGCCCTGAGCCCGGAGTCCTCGAGTGCCTGGACCACGGCGTCGGTATGAGCCGGAGAAGCCTGGATGTGGGACCAGTCGAGCAAGGTCGTGATCCCGGCGTCCATCGCACCCAGGGCGCTGACCAGGTTGCCTGCGTATGCGTCCTCCGGACGGTAGGCGGGGGCCAAGGTCCGGAGCACGAACGTGATGTAGCTGGTCCGCCCTTCGAGGGGAATGTCGGTGCCGATGTTGCGGAGGAGCCCCTCCCAAATGTGACGGTGACTGTCGACGAACCCGGGCATGACGATCATCCCGCTGGCGTCGACCACTTCGGCGTCTCCGGCGGCGAGGGCAGGGCCAACAGCCGCGATCCTGTCGTCCTCGATGAGGACGTCCCCGGTGGCGAAGTCGCCTATGCCCGGATCGAGGCTGAGGACGAGCCCACCCTTGATCAACTTACGCCCGCTGGGCACCACGCTGAAGTCGTTCCCCGCCGGGTAGAGCTGCGGGATCTCCGCCGCCTTGGGGGGGCGACTGCCGATCACCAGCCTCCGGGCGCGCCGGTAGTTTCGTTTGACCAGCTCCTTGATGTCACCGACCTGGAAGAGGATGATCCCGATCAGCACCAGTACCCCGATCACCATGGGCCCGACGTCGGACGGGAGGCCGTGGAACGGCAAAACGGTGATGATCACGGCCAACAGGATCGAGGAGACGGTTCCCCCGACGAACGTGGCGCGACCACCGGACAGGGCGGCCCCGCCGAGCACCGCGGCCGTGATGCTGTTCAGCGCGTAACTGGTGCCTATCTGGGCGTTGCCCACTCCAGAGCGCGTCGTCACGAACAGGCCGGCCAAGGCGGCGAGGATCGAGGCCAGAAGCAGCGCCCGGACCCGGATCCAGTTGGTCCTCACCCCAGATCTCTTGGCCGACCGCTCGTCGTAGCCGACCGCGCTCACCTGGAGCCCCGAGCCGCTGGAGTGGAGCCAGAGGTCGAGGGCACCGGCTCCGAGCACGACGAGGATGAGTGCGAGCGGCACCGGGCCGATACCGCCGCGGAGCATGGAGGTGAATGCCGGATCGATCGTCCCACCCGGGGTTGGCCGCAGCGTCAGGGAGATCCCGTCGAGGATGCTCAGCGTGGCCAGGGTGGCGATGATCGACGGGATCTTCACCCCTCGCACCAGGGCGGCATTGACCAGGCCAAGGGCCAGCGCGCACAGGAAGATGACACCGATTCCGGCGAGTTGGGATCCTGCGCTGGACTCGGGGCGAATCAGGAACGAGGCGATGACGACGGCGAGACTGATCATCGCCCCCACCGACAGGTCGAGATAGCCCACGAGGAGGGCATGGATCTGGGCCATGGTCGCAACGGCCAGCGGAATCGCGAGCAGCAGGATGTTGACGGTGTTGGTCCGGTTGATGAAGCCGGGGAACTGGGAGTCGGTGTACCAGACGACCAAACCGATGAGCAGAACCTGAAGCGCGACCGGCATCCAGAGCCGGACCTTGACCACCTTGCGCCACTTGTTCTTGTCACGGGCGTTGCGCACGACCTTGCGCACCCACTGCCGGGCAGCGTCGATGGGACCCGAAGCGGTGTACTGGCTGGTCATGGCGTATCGGAGTTGACCGGTGCCTTGGGCATGGCGACTCCAAAGGGCGACCGCCCGGAACGTGAGACACCGGGACCGCGAACGATGGCCTCGACGATCCTCACTTCGTCCAGCTCGTCACCGGGAATCTCCTCGACGATGGTACCTCGCGACATGACGAGCACCCGGTCGCACAGACCGGAGAGCTCGAGGGGGTCACTGGACTTGACCATGAGGGCCGCCCCGTGCTCGGTGCGGGCACGGAGTGCCGTGTAGATATCGAACCGGGACCCGACATCGACGCCCTGGGTCGGCTCATAGGCCAGGATCACGGCAGGATCGCGGAGGAAGGTGCGGGAGACGGAGACCTTCTGCTGGTTCCCGCCGGAGAGGAACTCGACTGGTTGCTCGAGCGAGGGAGTGCGGACATCGAGCTCGTCGACGAGCTCAGCCACGGCCTTGCGTTCGGTGCGCCGCCTGAGGAAACCGAGAATGCTGAACATCCGCAGTGACTGGACCGTCGAGTTGACTCGGACCCCGAGCACCGGCATCAGCGCCTCCCGTTTCCGGTCTCCGGCGAGGAGCATGATCCCGGACTTGACCGCCTCGTGGGTCGAGATCAGCGTCAACTCCTTGCCGTCGCACACCACCCGGCCGGCTCGAGGTGGCGTTCTCCCGGCCAGGGTGTCGAAGAGCTGAGGCTGACCGTTGCCCTCGGCACCGGCTATCCCAACCACCTCCCCGCTCTCCAGGGTGAAGCTGACCGGGCCAAACGACTGTCCCTGGAGACCGTCGACTACCAGGACCTCCCGGCGTTCGCCGGCAGCGACCGAGGTGGGAGGGAAGGCGGCCTCGAAGGGACGGCCGACGATCAGGTCGACGAGGTCGTGCTCGGTGGTCGCCCTGGCATCGAAGGTTCCACGCGCCTTCCCGTCGCGCAGGACGGTGATCCGGTCGGCGATCTCGAGTACCTCGGGAAGACGATGGCTGACATAGACCACTCCCACCCCGCGATCCCGGCAAGCGGCGATCGTTCGATGCAACGCTTCGACCTCGTCGGGACCGAGGGCCGTGGTCGGCTCATCGAGCAGCAGCACCTTGGGATTGGAGACCAGGGCCTTGGCCACCTCGAACATCTGACGCTCGGCCAGGGTCAGGAAGCCGGCAGGGACGTCCGGGAACAGCTCCATGTCGAGGTCGAACTCACCGAGCAGCCGTCTGGCCCACTTCTTGCGCCGCCAGTAAGGCGGCCTGTCGTCCGGTGGGGCGGCGAGATAGAGATTGTTCTTGACCGGTTGGGAGAGGACCAGGGAGGTGTCCTGATATGCCATGGCCAAGCCCAGTTTGCGAGCGAGAGCCGGGGAGTCGGTGCGGAGGCGTCTCCCCCCGATGGTCACCGACCCCCGGTCCGGCTCTACGAACCCGCTGGCAATCCCGAGGAGAGTCGACTTCCCTGACCCGTTCTCACCGACGAGGGCGTGGACCTCGCCGGCTCGACAGTCGAAGCTGACATCGGTCAGCGCCCGGACCGCCCCGAACTGGCGGGACACCCCGCTCAGTTCGAGAACCGTCTCCGGGCCGGTCGACCCTCCTTCAGGATTGCCGGTGGTCAACTCACCCTTCCGGATACATGAGTGCGAGCACGGAATCCGGGACCAGTGACGTGTTCGACACGGTCGGAGTCACCCGATCGGGGTTGCAATCGGAGGCTGTGACCTCGCGCATCACATGCGGGACGACGATCTCTGCCGGGATCGGGGCCCCCGCCAGGTTCATCATCTGGGCGGTCACCGCGGTCCGGGACTGGAAGTTGCCTCCCGCCGAGTACCAGATCCGGTAATTCGGGTTGTTCCGCTCCACCCAGTCGCAGAACAATGTCTGCTCGTCGGTGCGGATGGCGAGTGTCATGGTGTCGATCTCGACATCGGCCAGGGCCGTGTACAGACCGTCGGCATATTCGTAGCTGAACCCGCCGATGTCCGGATTGGTCGACAGGATCCCGCTCACGACATCGCGTGCAATGTCGTTCGCCCAGTAGGTGTCACCGGTCGTCGAGTTCTCATCAGCGGGCGGGTTCACCACCTCGATCGTGTCGGCCAGCGACGACATGTGGCACTGCTGCCAGCCGAGCGACAAGGCGTTGCCCGGCGTCCCGCCGAGGACACCAATCGTGCCATCGCCGACACCGTCGTTGATCACCTGGGAGAAGCTCTCACCAAGGGCGCAGAGATCCTCACCGACGATCGACAGGTAGTCCGTTCCCGGGGTGAGCGCCCCGTCTTGTCCGGGCAGACCTACCCAGCCGGCCGAATACGGCACGTAGGGGATGCCCGCTGCCTCGGCGGCCTTGATGGCGTCACCGAGAGCCAGACCCCAATCGGGGTAGCCGATGATGAACGTCACCCCGCGCTCAACCATGTAGTTGATGTCGCCGATCGGGACTGCCGGGTCGGTCGACCATTGGGCGTCGCGGAAGACGATGGTGCCGATCTCGGGATAGGTGAGCGCCTGGAGAACGGCCTCCATGCGGGTCACCTGCCGCCAGACGTTGAGCCCACCGCCGTCGGCGTAGCCCATGATCACCTCGCCGCCGGTGCCCGTCTCACATTCGACCGAGCTCCAGCACTCGATCGCCTTGTCGATCGTGGCCTGATCGAGATCCTGCTCGGCTCGAGCGATCGAGGCCAGGACGATGTCCGGGACCTCGCCCACCGGCCCGAGGGCCTTCTCGACCAGCGCCGGGTCGGCATCGGTGCTCTCGCCGAACTCGCTCAGCCCGCCCTCTTCGCCGGCTGCCACCGTCGTGGTGGCGTCGTCGGGCGCGGCCGTTGTGGTCGGCTCCTCCGTCGCAGCCGTGGTGGCGGGTTCCTCTTCTGGTGCCGCGGTGGTTGTCGTCCCGGCAACGTCGCCCGTACAGGCGGCCAGGACGAGTGCCAACACTGCGATCAGGGCAATAACCCTGGGTTTCATCGTCCTCCTCCATTCGCTGGTTTGTAACTCCCGCTTTCGGCCTTGTTCACTGACTCTCCTTCTCTCACGGCTCGCCGCCCTCGACGGCGAGACTCCCTTCGTTGCGCCGCCCCGGTCGCGACCGGTCGCGCAAAATCCGTTCCACGGCTTTGATGATTCGGTCGCCCGAAACCAGCATCCCTCCTACGATGACCAGGCCGAACACCACGAACTGCAGTGCGGTGGGCAGCCCCATCACCCTCATCATCTGGTTGAGGCCGGCGAGGAAGAATGCCGCGGCCCAGGTCGATATCGGGCTGGCCAGCCCGCCGGTGAGGGAGGCGCCACCGATCACGACGGCCGCGATCGGGCCGAGCAGGTAAGGAGCGCCGACCGTGATGCCCGGAGCCCGGATGTCAGCAGCGAGTAGGGCCCCGGCCGTGGCGTAGAGGACGGCAGCGACCACGTAGGCCGCCACCTGGTTGAGGTTCACCCGAAGGCCAAGCACGGTGGACGCCACCGGATTGGCCCCCACCACCTGGAACCGCCGACCGATGCCGGTCAACCTGAAGACGACGACCAGGACGAGGGCGAGGACAACCCCGACCCAGAAGATACGGGTCACACCGAGGAACTCCCCGGCGGCCCAGTCGGACAGGGCGGGGGGCACCGGCTTCTGGATGGCCACCTCGTTGTAGTAACGATTGGCCAGACCGGCCACCACCTGACCCACGGCGAGTGTCACGATCAGGGCATTCAGCTTCAAACCCCCGATCAGGATCCCGTTGACCAGCCCGATCAGGGCGGCGACACCGATCGCGGTCAACAACGCAACCCAGATCCGGTCGTCGGACTGCTGCCCGACTCCGACCACCAGGAGACCACCGAGGAGAAAGGTGCCCGGGATGCTGAGATCGATCCCACCGGTCATGATGACCAGCATCTGGCCGAGGGCGGTGATGGCGAGAAATGTGCCGAGCGGGGCGATCGCCTCGAGCCCCGCGGATGCCAGGGTGGCCGGTGCCCAGATGGCAGCCACCACCAGGAGGACGATGATCGCCAGGTAAACAGGCATGTAGCGGGAGAAGACGACGAACGATGTGATTGCCGCCGAAGGGGACTTGGTGGTGGTCATCCGGCGAACCTCATCGCGGGCACCTCGAGGCCGGAAGCACGCGCCACGTGATCGCGGGACTCGTAGGCCATCTCGCGCACGCGGCCCATGTCGACGCCGACCAGCTCACCACCCCGTTTCAGCGGCTTGCCGGCCACGAAGACGGAGTCGACGTTCGAGGTGTCCATCCCCCAGACGACGGCACCGATGGGATCGTTGATCGGGTGGATATTGGGCTTGTCGGATCGGAGCACGATGAGGTCAGCTGCCTTGCCCGGCGTCAGCGACCCGGTCACGTCATCGAGGCCGAGTGCCCTGGCGCCGTCGATGGTGGCGAATTCGAGGATCCTCCGGGTGGTCAGCAGATTCGGCAGGCCCGCCTTCCCGGCCAGCTTCAGGTCGAAGAGGTTGGCGTGCTGGAGTGAGATCACGGTGCGGATCTGGGTGAACATGTCGGTCGGGACGTTGCTCTCGGCGTCGACACTCAGGCTCGGCCGGAGCTGGCGGTCGAGCAACTGCTGGATCGGGGGCATCCCATACCCGAGCATCATCCCGGCACTGGCCGACAAGGAGAACGACCCTCCGCTGTCGGCGATCATGCCGATTTCCTCCTCACTCAAGGTGGCGCAGTTGACATAGGTGGTGTCGGCCCCGAGCAACCCGGCCGCGGCCAACTCGGCCAGCTTTCCCTTGCGTCCGTACTCGCCGACGCCGACATGGACCGAGATCCGCGCGCCCAGCTCCCGGGCCAACTCCCAATCGGCCCTGGTCGCTTCCATGGAGGAGAACTCCGGACCGGCTGGAGCGAGGGCCAATGTGAGCAGTTGGTCGGTCGAGGAGAACTGAGTGCTCGCAGCACTACGAAGCCACCCGCTCTGACCCGGGTCGGCGGGCTCCCACCATGGGACGCCGTAGGCGAAGACACCCCGGATTCCCGAGTCCCGGTGAGCGGCGATGGCGGACCCGGTGTGGTCCGGGCTTGCCTGGACGTGGGACCAGTCGAGCAGCGTGGTGATGCCGGCATCGATTGCACCGAGCAGCCCGACCAGGTTCCCGGCATAGACGTCCTCGGGTCGATAGGACGGCCCGATCTGATTGGCGAGGGCGCCGGGGTCGCCACCTCGGACCGGGGCATGGTCGCCCAGGTTGCGAAACAGACCCTCCCACACATGTCGATGCGTGTCGACGAAACCGGGTATGACGATCGAGTCTCTGACCGGGATCACTTCGGCGTCGCGAGCGCGCAGGTCGGGACCGATCTCGGCGATCATCGCCCCGTCGATCAGCACATCGGCCGTCTGGAAGTTGCCCACCTTCCGGTCGAGGCTGAGCACACAGCCGCCTTTGAGCAAGGTCCGACTCATCCCACGCCCGTCTTCCCAGGTATCACGCTGCTACGCCCAATGAACAGTGACACTACACACCCCTGGATCATCATCCCCACGGTTTGTGCGCCGTTGTTCAGTGATGCTTAGTTGTTGCAACCCCTTTTGCATAGCCTCACTGACAGCAAGTCGGCGATCGAAGTCAGCGTGGCGCCCTGATTCGCCGGGTGAGCCAGGCGCGGAGAAAGAGACTGATCCCGGCTCCGAACACGAACCCCGCTGCGTGTGCTTCCCATGCGGTGTTGGTCCCCCCGAGCCCGAACTGGGCGACGAACCAGAAGATGAGGAACACTGCAGCAGGAATCGGCAGCAGGAACCACCCCACCAAAGAGAGCACCCGGTGCCCGGGGAAGAGAACGATGTAGGCACCCATGGTCACGGCGATGGCCCCCGAGGCACCGACCAAGGGCACAGTCGCCTCCGGGTTCATCACGATGTATGCGCCGGTGGCGGCCAGCCCGCCGATGAGATACATGAGCAGGTACCCGATGTGGCCGTAGGCCTCCTCGACGTTGTTGCCGAAGATCCAGAGGAACCACATGTTGAACAGGACGTGGCCGATGCTCCCATGGAGAAACATCGAGGTGAACAGAGCAAGGAACACGTTCTTCTCGGGGAAGATCGGGTCCTGGGCGCCGGCAATGCACCCGTCGCCGAGGATCTCGTCGATGCCGAGCGGGGCGCCGGTGGTCACCTCACATGCGATCGCGGCGCGCTCGTAGACCAGAGCCTGTTGGTCCTCGGGAGTCCCCCGGCTCTGGATCGCGAAAAACACGAACAGGTTGACGCCGATCAGGATCAGTGTGACGACCGGCGTTATCCGGGTCGGGTTGATGTCGCGCAGCGGTAACACGCCAGTGCGATGGTAAAGGTGTGCTTTGTTGTGCGGGGTGGCCGCGCCCCTCGGCTGGGCACCGGTCCACAGCCCTGAACCGGGTTCTTGAGGTCGGGTGTAGCCGGCACCCGCCCGGCCTGGGCCGACGTGTCCGGCGCGACCCCTGCCTCAGGCCTCTCCCGCTACCCCGGCCTCCCCCACCTTGGGGCGAGATGCCCGGAGAAAGGAAACGAGCTCCTCGGCGCTCAGAAAACGCTCGCTCCATCCGGAAGCGATGTGTTCCACCACGCCTCGCAAGCCCGTCTCCTCCTCCCCGTCGGCCATGGGTCCCCACACCCGCACCACAAAGGTGTCCATGACGAGGGAGTATTCGCACCGTCCTTAGCGTCGTCTTAAACCCGTCAGCCCCGGGTGGGGAAGGCGGCCGGCTCGACCTCGAGCTCGG
>JBOGEV010000118.1:0-84066 GCA_050742015.1 Acidimicrobiia bacterium | reverse complement strand
GTGAAGGTGCGCTCGACGACTGCCATTCCCGGTCCGACGCGTCGCCCCTCTCCTCGATCCGAGAGTCGGGCCGAGGTCGCCCACTCCGGAACCCGAAGACGCAGCGACCAGGGGTCGGGATCGGTCTCTGAGATCCTTATCGAGACGGTCCCCTGGTGCGGGAAGCCGGTCTTGATCTCGAGCCCGACCCGTCGGCCGTCGTCGAGAGTGGTGGAGACCACGCTGTCCGCGTATTGATGGACCTGGAGCCCGTCGGCGTCGACCGTGGCCAAGTACGCCGCGAGGCTCGCGAAGGTACGGGCGACGTTCGTCGGACAGCAGGACACCGCGAACCACGGCTCGCGCAGGCTGGAGGCGGCGCGGTGACTGACGAAGTCGGAGTCGGGCACGACACCCGGCACCCGCTGATGGAGGGGGTTGGCGTAGAAGAAGGCACGTCCGTCCGGGGCGGGAGAGGTGGCCACTACGTTCAACAGGGTGCGCTCGGCGAGGTCGGCGAATCGCGACTCACCGGTGGCGAGGAGCAAACGCCACGCGAGCATCACCGAGGCGATGCCGGCACAAGTCTCGGAGTAGGCCCGGTCGGGAGGGAGGACGAAGTCTTCCCCGAACTTCTCGCCATCGTGATGGGAGCCCATCCCCCCGGTCAGGTAGGTCCGTCGGGCCACGGTCCGCTCCCACTGGCCGATGATGGCCTCGAGCAATGCCTCGTCGCCGGTTTCGATCGCCACGTCGACCGCGGCCGCCGCCAGATAGAGCGCGCGCACCGCATGCCCGGTGAATGCCGCCTGGTCCCGCACCGGGACGTCGTCCTGGAAATAGGAACGCCCCCAGTGGATGTCGGCCAGGGTTTGGTGCCCCCTTCGACCGATGAACAACGCCGCCTGCTGGAGGTACCGCTCCTCACCGGTGAGCCGGGCCAGCTCGACCAGGCCCAGCTCGATCTCGGGGTGGCCACCGACCCGCTCGATCCCGCCCTTTCCGAACGCGTTGCAGACATGATCGGCGGCCCGCTTGGCCACCTCGAGGAACATGTCCGCCTTCCCGGTCCTGGCCCGGGCCACGGCCGCTTGCAGCATGTGCCCGTAGCAATAGAGCTCATGGCCCCACTCCAGGTCGCTGTATCGGGCCGGCTGACCGGGCCGCCCGAATACCGTGTTGAGATACCCGTCGTCCTCCTGGACGGGAGCGATGACCTCGGTCAGGGCGACGAAGCGGTCGTCGGCATCGGTCGATCCCGATCGGCCCGTCTCCCAGGCCGCGGCCTCCATCATCTTGTAGACATCGGAGTCGGTGAAGACGACCCCGTTTCGGTCTTGCGGGAGCCGTCCCTCGACGGCCGCACGGAAATTGCCCACCCAGCCGAGTCGCTCCATCCAGTCATGACAATGGGCGATGGTTGCCCGCGAATTCACCTTCTGGCGGTCTCCCCAGAAACCACCCGTGATCTCGACTTCGCCCAGCCCGAGCGGGCGGAGCCGACCGGAAGTGGGGACCACGGGCCTTCCGTCGAACCCGGCGCTCATGAGACGTGGTCCTGCCACCCATGCTCCGGTTCGTAGCCGAGCAATCCCCGGGCCCGGTCGATCGCCAGCATCGTCTCCCGCCCTTCGATGGGGCGGCGCAGAGGCACGTCCGGGTAGACCTCAGCCATCAGCTCGGCCGACGGCTGAGGCATCACCGTGTCGGCAGCGGCGACGATGCAGACGTCGGCTCCCGCGATGTCGGCTTCGAGCCCGAGGCGGACGGCCTGGGCCACGTCCCGCACGTCGACGTATCCCCACAGGTTCCATTTCCGCAGCGTCGGGTCGTCCCAGAACCCGGGGAACGCCTCGTAGTCGGGAGGCTCCATGATGTTGGAGAAGCGAAGCCCGAGGAAGGGGACACCGCTCCGACGGGAGAATTGCCCTGCCATCTCCTCGCCGACCAGCTTGGACAATGAGTAGGAGCTCTCCGGCCTCCGCTCGATCGTCTCGTCGATGGGGGCGAAGAGGGGAGGGGTATCGAAGGGGAGGCCGAGCACGGTCTCACTGGAGGCCCAGACAACCCGGCGGACGCCTGCGGCGACGGCTGCGGAGAAGACGTTGTAGGTCGACAGGGTGTTGATGCGAAAGGTCTCCGCCTCGGAGCGGATCTCGGGGGCCGGGATCGCGGCCAGGTGGACCACCGCATCCGACCGGGCGATCAGCTCCAGCGCCACACCGGTGTCGGTGAGATCGGCGACCACGCAGAGGCCGTGACTGCTGCCGTCGTGGACATGATCCACGTTGAGGACGTCATGTCCCCGATCCCGCAGATCCCGGACCACCCAGCGACCGGCTTTGCCACTGCCGCCTGTGACCACGATCCTCATCGGCGGTTTGGTCCGGGTTCGGTCATGAATTCGTATGCTACATTGAGTTTCTGAGACGTCGCACCCGGCGACCGGAGGAGATCCACACATGGCAGAGCTGAAGATTGGCGCTGTGCTGTGGAGTCAGGCCACCGATTGGCCCGGCTTCCTGGCCGCAGCGCAACGGGCCGACCAGCTCGGCTACGACTCGATCTGGACCTGGGACCATCTCTATGCCATCTTCGGAGATCCGGACCAGCCGATCGTGGAGGGATACACGGCTCTCGCCGGGCTGGCGATGGGCACCGAGCACGCCGATCTGGGCCTCCTCGTCGGCGCCAACACTTTTCGCAACCCGGGAGTCATCGCCAAGTCGGTCGTGACCATCGACCACATGAGCGGCGGTCGTGCCGTGCTCGGTCTCGGTGGCGCCTGGTTCGGTCTCGAGCACACTGCCTTCGGCATCGACTTCGGGACCGGGTTCGGCCAGCGACTCGACTGGATGGACGAGGCGACGGCGGCGATCCGCTCGCTGCTCGACGGCAAGACGGTCAGCAGTGATGGCGACGGTCGATACGGATTCCGGGACCTGCGTCTCAATCCGGGCCCGGCTCAGCGTCACCTGCCGATCATGATCGGCGGCTCGGGGGAGAAGAAGACTCTCCGAACCATCGCCCGATATGGGGACCAATGGAACGCCTTCGGCAGCCCAGAGACCCTGGCCCACAAAGATGCAGTCCTCCGACGTCACTGTGAGGAGGTCGGCCGGAATCACGAGGAGATCGAGCGCACCGTAGGGGCCAAGATCGTGATCAGAGACACCGGGACCGCGGCAAAGGCGGTCCTCGAGGACCTGATGGAGCACAATCGGACACCGATGTCGAACATCGCCGACGACGAGACATTCTGGGTGGGGACGGCCGGGGAGATGACCGAGAGACTGCTGGCCTACCGGGACGTGGGCTTTCACACCGTTCTTGTCGAGATGCCGGCGCCTTACGATCGGGAGACCATGGAGACGCTGATCGAGGTCGTCAAGCCGGCCGTGGTCGCCGCCTCCTGAATCGTCCCGACGTGCCCCCGAATAGCACCCGCGCCGTCCGCTTGACGGGTGCCGGTCGTCTGGAGCACATCGACATGCCGGTCCCTGAGCCGGGCACCGGTGAGGTGCTCATTCGGGTCTCGGCCGTTGGTCTTTGTGGCTCGGACGCCCACTGGTTCGATGAGGGTGGGATTGGAGACGCCATCCTTTCCGATGGATTGGTCCTGGGACATGAGCTCTGTGGTGTCATCGAGTCCGGACCACGTACCGGGGAGCGGGTGGCCGTCGACCCGGCGATCCCCTGCCTGTCGTGCGAACAGTGCGCGGCGGGCCGGCTACATCTCTGTCTCAACCTCAGGTTTGCCGGCCATGGAACGACCGATGGGGCGCTGCGCGGTCATCTGGTGTGGCCCGAGAGATGTCTCGTCCCCCTGCCCGACCATTTGTCCGACGAGGAGGGAGCACTGCTCGAGCCACTGGGTATTGCGCTCCATGCGATCGATCTCGCGATGCTGGAAGCCGGTGCCTCGGTCGGTGTCGCCGGATGCGGGCCTATCGGTCTGCTCCTCATGGCCGCCCTCCGCGAGCGGGGCGTGACCCGGATCGTTGCGAGCGATCGGCTCGCCCATCGTCTCCGGGCGGCGACGACGATGGGGGCGACCGAGACGATCGTTGCGACCGAGGACGACGACGAGCTCGACGCCTGGCAGGCCGCGACCGGCGCAGGTGTCGATGTTTTCTTCGAGACCTCCGGGACCGACACCGCTCTCCATAGTGCCTTGGCCACGAGCCGACCGGGAGGCAGGGTCGTCCTGGTCGGGATCCCGGCCCGGGATCGGACCTCATTCGTCGCCTCGATGGCTCGCCGCAAGGAGCTCACCTTTGCCCTGTGCCGGCGGATGGTCCATCAGGACCTGGTCCGGGCCGCATCTCTCGCCGCGGAGAACCTGACCGGGATCGATCGTCTGGTCAGCCACACCTTCCCGCTGACCGCGGCTGAGGAGGCCTTTGCCGTGCTCACCGAGCGGAGCGGGGTCAAGGTGATGGTCGTTCCCTGACCGGTCGGCGGGTGGAAAACCTATGCAGGCAAGGCTATGCTGACATTCGTATCCAGAATCGGCCACGGATCGGTCGATCCTGGGTCCGGCACATAGAAAGTGCAGGTAGGTTGACGGTGCGCACCCGCTGAGGGCCTGCCAATCGAGGGAAAGGTCGAGTGCCGTGGTGAGAGGAAGTGGCCGGTGACGGCTTCGAGCGGGCCGGCGCGCCCGGTGACCATGCAGGACATCGCCCGCGCCGCCGGCGTTTCCCAATCCACTGTGTCCCGCGTGCTCAACGACACCCCGACCTCGGTCCCGATCGCCGCCGAGACCCGGGAGCGGGTCCAGGAGGTCGCCAAACGGCTCGGCTATCGCCCCAACCCGCTGGCACGAGGTCTGCGCGGGGCGCGCACCATGCTGCTCGGGGTGATCGTCCGCGAGATCACCGACCCCTTCTTCTCGATGGCGATCGAGGCCCTGTCGACCGAGGCACTGGCGAGGGGCTACAACGTGGTGCTCGGCAGTGCCCACAGCAAGGCTGATGAGGCCATAGCCCTCAGGGCGGTCCTCGAGACCCGTCACTGCGATGCGATCCTCCTCCTCGGCGACATGAGGGACGAGCCAAAGTTCCTCGAGGACCTCCGTGCCGCGCAGACCCCCGTGATCGCGCTGTGGCATGGGACCGAGCTGGAAGGGGTGCCCACGGTCAACATCGACAACCGGGCGGGGATGTTCGCTGCACTGGATCATCTGACCAATCTCGGCCACTCCGCTATCGCCTTCATCAGCGGGCGGCCTTTGGGAGACATCAGGGAGAGACGCACCGCCTTTCTCGAGTACCTAGAGGGCGGCGGCCGTTCGGTCCCCGAGGAATTCGTCCAGAACGTCAGCAACGACCCGGCGGGCGGAGATGCCGCGCTTCGCACTTTGATGAGTCTCGACACACCGCCGACGGCAGTGGTCTGCTCCACCGACCACCTCGCCACCGGAGTGCTTCACGCCGCAGCCGAACTGGGGATCGGCGTGCCTGGGGACCTGTCGGTGGTCGGTTTCGACGACATACCGATGGCGAGCTACACCGTGCCGTCGCTGACGACCATCCACATGCCGGTCGCCGAGATGACCGCTGCCGCCGCCCGGCTGGCCATGGACGAGCCCGAGGAGGGCGAAATCCCCCCAATGCAGTCATTCGTCGTCACCCCGAGCCTCGTGGTGCGCAAGTCGACGGGGCGGGCTCCCGGCTCATGAGTGTCTTCGGGGAGCTGCGAGATGCCGCGGCCCGCGCCAACAACGAGATCGCGGACGCCGGATTGGTGTTGGCGGCTTTCGGCAATGCCAGCCAGGTGGACCGAAGGGAAGCGGTTTTCGCCATCAAGCCGAGCGGCATACCTTGCCGCAAGGTCACTGCCGACGACATGGTGGTGATCGCATTGGACGACGGAGAGGTGGTTTGGGGCGAGAACCGCCCTTCCTCGGACACACCGACCCATCGCGCCATCTATAACGGCATCGACGTCGTTGGCGGGGTGGCCCACACCCACTCTCTGTTCGCCACCGCCTGGGCCCAGGCCCGGCTCCCGATTCCTTGTCTGGGAACCACCCATGCCGACCACTTCCGCGGCCCGGTGCCGGTCACCCGGCCGCTGACTCCCGACGAGATCGCAGGGGAGTACGAGATCAACACCGGCCGCGTGATCGTGGAGATGTTCGGGACGGGAGGCCTCCATCCCGACGAGGTGCCAGGTGCGTTGGTTGCATCGCACGGCCCGTTTGCCTGGGGGTCGAGCGCGGCTTCGGCCGTGGCAATGGCCGCCGCCATGGAGATGATGGCCGAGCTGGCCAGCCGGACATTGGCCATTCGGTCCGGCCAGCCCCCACTAGACGCTCCCTTGCTCGACCGGCACTTCAACCGGAAGCACGGTCCCATGGCCTACTACGGACAGCCATGAGCGACCCGGGGACAACAGTCGGGGTCGACTTCGGCACGGAGTCGGCCCGTGCGGTCTTGGTCGACGTCTCCACCGGCCGCGAGCTGGCCAGCGTGGTGCATCGGTATCGATCAGGCGTCATCGACCAGCGGTTGCCCGATGGCACTGCCCTGCCCCCGGATTGGGCGCTCCAGGATCCCGACGACTATCTGGATGCCCTGGGGACGACGGTGCGCGGGGTGCTTGCCGAGAGCCGGATCGACCCCGGGTCGGTGATCGGCATCGGGATCGACTTCACCGCCTGCACCATGCTCCCGGTCACGTCTGACGGGACTCCGCTGTGCCGCTTCCCGGACCTACGCCCCGATCCTCACTCCTGGGTGAAGCTGTGGAAGCACCATGCCGCCCAGCCGCAGGCGGACCTCATCAACCGGACCGCCGAGGATCGCGGAGAGACTTGGCTTGACCGCTACGGGCGACGGACGTCATCGGAGTGGTTCTTCGCCAAGGCGCTCCAGATCCTCGACGAGTCGCCCGGGTTGTACGCCAGGGCCGATCGACTCATCGAAGCGGCCGATTGGATCGTTTGGCAGCTCACGGGTGTCGAGACCCGCAACAGCTGCACCGCGGGCTACAAGGCACTCTGGTCCAAGCGCGAAGGCTTCCCGAGCGAGTCGTTCTTCGGTGCTCTCGCCCCCGGTTTCGCCGACATCGTCGAGGAGAAGATGTCACGGGACATCTCGAGCCTCGGGGAGAGGGCGGGAGAGATCAGCACAGAAGCGGCTTCCCTCACCGGCCTGCTTGCAGGGACGGCGGTGGCCATTGCCAACGTCGACGCCCATGTGTCGGTCCCGGCGGCGACAGTCGTCTCACCGGGCACCCTGGTCGCAGTGATGGGCACCAGCACCTGTCATGTGGCCGTCGCCGAGGTCGAACGGGTGGTGCCCGGCTTCTGTGGTGTGGTCGAGGACGGAGTGATCCCCGGTCTCTTCGGTTATGAGGCGGGCCAGGCCGCGGTGGGCGACATGTTCGCCTGGTTCACCGGCCTCCTCTCCGGGGATGACGACTCGGCCGGTCAGCTCCACCAAGCCCTGGAACGTGAGGCCGGAGCGCTCCGACCCGGTGAGTCGGGCGTCGTCGCACTCGATTGGTGGAACGGGAACCGTTCGATCCTGGTCGACGCCGAGCTCACCGGACTCCTCGTTGGGGCCACCCTGGCCACCCGTCCGGGGGACATCTATCGGGCCCTGCTCGAGGCGACCGTGTTCGGGACCAGGGTCATCATCGAGACACTGGAGAAGGCGGGAATCGGGGTCGACGAGATGGTGGTTTGTGGAGGGCTGCCATTCCAGAACCGGCTCCTGATGCAACTGACGGCTGACATCACCGGGCGACCGGTCCGGGTCGCGGGCTCCCGCCAGACTCCGGCCCTGGGCTCGGCCATGTTCGCCGCCGTGGCGGCCGGGCCGGATCTGGGTGGCCATGACTCCATCGTCGCGGCCACGGAGCGAATGGCCCGTCTCGGCCCAGACGAGTATCTGCCCGACGGTTCGGGCAGGGAGGTCTACGACGACCTCTACGGCATCTACCTCGACCTGCACGACACAATGTCGGCCGGCTCCTCGGAGATGAGGAGATTGCGCTCGGTCCAGGATCGGGCCCGGGCGATCTCAGCGGTGTCGTCATGAAACCGCTCGAGGCCTTCGAGGTGTGGTTCCTCACCGGGAGCCAGACGCTTTACGGCGAAGATGTGCTCCGCCAGGTGGCGGACAACTCGTCCGTCATCGCCGCCGGTCTCGATGCCGCCGACCCGGTCCCGGTGCGGGTGGTGGCCAAGCCGGTCCTCACCAGCCCGGAGTCGATCGAGGAGACCTGCCGTCAGGCCAATGCCAGCCCGTCATGCGTAGGTGTGATCACCTGGATGCACACCTTCTCGCCGGCCAAGATGTGGATACCCGGGCTCATGGCCCTGGACAAGCCCCTGCTCCATCTCCACACCCAGTTCAATCGGGATCTGCCCTGGGCCGACCTCGACATGGACTTCATGAATCTGAACCAGGCGGCGCACGGGGACCGTGAGTTCGCCTTCATCCTCAGCCGGCTCCGCGTGTCGAGGAAGATCGTCGTCGGCCACTGGCAGGACCCGTCGGTGGCCACGCGCATCGGCAGCTGGGCCCGGGCGGCCTGTGGCCGCCACGAGTCGCGAAATCTGAAGGTGGCCCGCTTCGGGAGCAACATGCGGCGGGTGGCGGTCACCGACGGTGACCGGCTCGAGGCCCAGGTGCGACTGGGCGTGGCCGTCGACGGGTTCGGGGTGGCCGACCTGGAGCGGTCGATGGCCGACGTGGAGAAGATGGCAATCCACAAGCTCATCGGTGAGTACCACGACATGTACGAGATGTCACCTGAGCTGGCGAGGGGTGGGGAGCGACACCAATCCCTGGTCGAGGCGGCGCGGATCGAACAGGGTCTGCGTGACTTCCTCCAGGCGGGCGGGTTCATGGCGTTCACCGACACCTTCGAAGACCTGGCGGGCCTGCCCCAACTCCCCGGGCTCGCAGTGCAACGTCTCATGGCCGACGGTTACGGGTTCGGCGCCGAGGGTGACTGGAAGACGGCCAGCCTGGTCAGGGTGATGAAGGTCATGGGGGCGGGCCGGGAGCGGGGGGCTTCCTTCATGGAGGAATACACCTACCACCTCGGGGACAGCGGGCCCAAGGTCCTGGGGGCCCACATGCTCGAGGTTTGCCCCTCGATCTCCGGGGGCCGTCCCTCGTGTGAGATCCATCCTCTCTCCATCGGGGGCAAGCCCGACCCGGTGCGTCTCGTGTTCGATGCTCGCACCGGGCCCGGGGTCATCGTGGGCCTCATCGACCTCGGGACCCGGTTCCGACTCGTCGCCAACGAAGTCGATCTGGTCGAGCCCGATGCACCGTTGCCCAATCTCCCCGTGGCCCGCGCCGTTTGGCAGCCTTTGCCCGACTTCGAGACTGCAGCCGCGGCCTGGCTGTTGGCGGGGGGATCTCACCACACTTGTCTCAGTCTTGATCTCGACCTCGAGATCATCACCGATTTCGCGGCCATGGCCGGGGTCGAGCTGGCCGCCATCGACCGGGACTCCACCTTCGCCTCCTTCGAGCGTGAGCTGCGCTGGAACCAGGCCTACCACCACCTCACGAGCGGCCCCTGACCTCAGGTCGGATGGTTGGTCCGTATGGCAACCCTGCTTTGACTACGTTTGACAGCATTGCGTTGTATGCATAGGATTGCAGTCAGGAAGAGTCTTGGAGAGCGGCCCTTTCCAGGGCGGAGGAAGGAGAACAAAGGACGACAGGGTTGGGGGGACACTCCCACTCCCGACGTCCCATGACACCTATGCCTCACTCGTAGCAGAGCCACGCCGGCGAGCCGGTCGTGAGCCTGTGTACCACCAACAAGGAGGAGAACCTGGTGACGACGAGAAAGCATGGTGGCCACCGTCGGAGTGGCCCGTCGGTCCTGATGGCGTTGGTCATCGTCATGGCCATGTTGGTGGCGGCCTGCGCCGATAGCGGCGCCGGTGAGACGACCTCCTCGGCAGGGGCCGCGGAGACGACCACCAGTGCAGCGGCCGAGGAGACCACCACGAGCGCGGCGACCGAGGAGACCACCACCAGCGCGGCGGCCGAGGAGCTGGCGGTCACCTGCGATCCGGTGGCGCCGGACACCGAGGGATCGCTGACCATGTGGGAGCGGACCGGGGGGAACGCCCAGATGGTTGATGCCCTGGTGTGTGCCTGGAACGGCCGCAACCCCGATCGACCGATCAGCTTGGAGTACATCGAGCACACCGCCATGGTCGACCGATTGGCTCGTGGCCTGGCTACTGGGGACGTGCCCGACCTGATGGGCATGGACCTGATCTATGGCCCGCAGTTCACCAGCGCCGATCAACTCTTGGAGGTCACCGACCTCGTCGATGCCGACCTCATGGCTACGGCCAGCCCGGGCCATGTCGCCACCGCCACCTGGGAGGGCGCTCTCTACGGCGTCCCGCTCTACGCCGATGTCTCGGCCCTGTTCTGGAACAAGGATCTGTTCGAGGCGGCCGGTCTCGATCCCGAGGCGCCTCCAACCAACCTGACCGAGTTGCACGACATGGCCGCCGCCATCACCGGCGTCGAAGACGGCGTGTACGGGTACTACTTGCCCGGCAACTGCGCCGGCTGCAACATCTTCACCTTCGGACCCTTGATCTGGGCCAACGGGGGGAAGATCGAGCCAGCCGCACCGGGTGACGAGGCGATGGTCACCCCGGAGCTGATCGCCCCGGTCCTGGAGTGGGCCCGGATGATGCACCAGGAGGGACTGATCGATCCTGCCGCCCAGTCGGAGGATGGGGCGACCTTCGCCCAGGTGTTCGGCTCGGGCAATGTCGGGATCATGGGTACCGGCAACTTCAACATCACGCTGGTGGCAGGTGCCGAGGGCATCGAGGGTCAGAACCCGGACATGAACTTCGGGGTCACCTTGCTCCCGGGGTTCGAAACCGGCGATGCGGCCTCGTTCCTGGGAGGCGACATCGTGGTGGTCCCCCAAGGCAGTGAGCGTCTCGAAGATGCGGTCGACTTCATGAACTTCATCCTCTCCGATGAGGTCCAGGTCGAGGTCTACGCCAAGCTCCTCAACATGACCACTCGCACCGACATGACCGACAACCCCTACTACGCAGAGGTTCCTCTCCTGGAGGACGTCGCCGCGGCGATCGAGATAGGCCAGACCCCGTTCACGCTGAAGTTCTTCGAGTTGGTCAACTCGCCACAGGGGCCGTGGCTGCAGATGCTGCAGCGGGTGTACTACAGCGACGACGACATCAACACCGTCATCGCCGACGCCAAGGCCCAGATGGAGGCGATCATCAACGAATGACGTCAGCGGCCCAAATCTGAAGCCAGTAGGGCCGCAGCGCCAGGCCTCCGGGGCGCTGCGGCCCTCGCTTCACCCGCTGTCGATGACTCCCCGGGCCAAAGACGATCCACTTAGCATCGAAGCCGGCCGTGTCATGACGGGAGAGCTCGCAATCACATGACCAATCGCAGCAGGCTGACAGGGTTCTGGTACGTGTTGCCGGCACTGGCCTTCGTGATCCTCTTCACTGCCTGGCCCTTCTTGCAGATGGTCTGGATCTCGCTCAACGACTGGTCACTGATCACCCCGCCCAACTTCGTCGGTTTTGAGAACTACCTGGACGCGTTTGCCGACTCGCAGTTCTGGATCTCGCTTCGCTTCACCCTCAAGTACACGCTCTTCATCACACCGATCCTCATGATCGGGGGTTACCTGATCTCGTTGCTGGTCACCCCGAACAGCGGCCTGAGTCGGCTCACCCGCACCGTTGTCTTCACCCCCGTGGTGATCGGGCTGGGTGCCTCGTCCCTGCTTTGGTACTGGCTGTTCAGCCCGAACTATGGGCTGATCAACAAGTTCCTGATCGACCTGGGGCTCATCGAATCCCCGATTCTGTGGCTCGGCGTCGACGCCGACCTCTCCAACTGGGCGGTGATCATCTCTGTCACCTGGAAGGTCCTCGGCTTCGGGATGATTCTCTTCGTCGCCGCCATCCAGGCCATACCTCAGGAGATAACCGAGGCGACCATGGTCGATGGTGCCGGGTTCTGGCAGAGGGTCCGCAAGGTGATTCTTCCCTTGACCCGGAGAACGATCCTCCTGGTGACTCTGGTGAGTGTGATCGGATCCCTGCTCGCCTTCGACCAGTTCTACATCATGACCGCCGGCCAGCCGCGGAACCTGACAGCCACCTCCACCTTCTACCTGTATCTGAACTCGTTCCCCTATCTCAAGCTTGGGTACGGGGCTGCTCTGTCGATGATCCTCGCCCTGATCATCCTCGGTTTCACCATCGTGCAGATGGCCCTCACCAGACGGAGCGACGCGTGACCAAGGCCCTCTCGGACCCGGTGCAGGCGTCACCCCTCGACCTCGAGTTCGAGCCTGCCCTCGGCGAGCGTGCCCCTCGCCGGATGTGGGGAGGTCGCAACAAATACCTGCTGGGCGCGGTCTGCATCGTGATCTGCCTCGTGATGGTCACCCCGATCGTGCTCTCGGTGTCCGCCTCCCTCAAGACCACCTCCGAGGCGGCCGCGGTGCCTCCCACCTATTTTCCCAGCGAGCTCAGCCTCGACAACTACGACAAGCTTTGGAACTACGGCAGTGGGCTACCCACCTATCTCCGGAACAGTGTGATCACCGCGGCCCTCACCATCGTGACGACCCTGGCCCTGACCGTGCCCGCCGGATACGGGCTGGCCCGGTTCCCGATCCCGTTCAAGGAGGGGATTTTCGTCTTCCTGCTGCTGGCTCTGATCATCCCCTATCAGGCGCTGCTCACGCCGGTGTTCCTCATGTTCTCCACCCTGGGGCTGACCAACAGCCTGATCGGGCTGGCCATCGTCCACACCACGATCCAGCTCCCCTTCAGCCTCTACATAATGCGCAACGCCTTCGAGGCAGTCCCCCGTGAGCTGGAGGAGGCTGCCCTGGTCGATGGGGCCAGTTCCTGGCAGGTGCTGCGAAGGGTGTTCCTGCCCACGATGGTCCCGGCGGTGATCACCGTGACCCTGTTCGCCTTCGTCACCTCATGGAACGAATTCCTCGGTGCCCTGGTGATGTTGACCAGAGACACCAGCCTCACCCTCCCCCTGGTCCTCGCCGCCGCTCGCAGCGTGACCAGTCTGGGCAGCACCGACTGGGGCATGCTCCAGGCCGGGGTCACCGTCGCCATCATCCCCTGCGTCGTCGTCTACCTGCTCCTGCAGCGCTATTACGTGTCCGGGCTGCTCACCGGGGCGGTGAAGTGACTGCTCTCCTCGAAATTGTCGCGATAGACCGCGCCAGGCGCGGTTTTCGTGCCCAATTTCGGGTCAGGCGTCCTCTTCGGTCTCGATCCCCAGGGCGACCAGGATTCGATGTCGCTCCTCGACGAAGTGGCTCTCGCTGACCCGGTCCTCCGAGTAATCGTCATTGAGCCTGGCGAATTCCTCGAGTAGACCGGTCTCGGCGGCCGGGTCGAGCTTCAGAGGCTCCCCTTTTGCCTCCTGGCGCTCTTGTTTGTCCTCCCGTTTCTGCTGTCGAGCCACTTCCCGGGCACGCTTCGCCATGGCCTCACGCCCTCGTTTTGCCATATCCGATCCGCCCTTCCCTTTACAGCCGACATGTCGACCCTAACCGCCCGGGAGGCTTCTGCCGTGACGGCCCGGCCACAGACCGTCGGATCGGGTAACATGAAAGAACAGCGCACGCCTGAAGCGTGCTGCGCCTTTCTTCGCTTCCTTCGTTCCGTCGGGTGAAGTCATCGTTGGGCACATGCCAGGACTCCCCGCTCCCCGCGAACGTGGATCTCGGTCAATGTCCACGGGGCGTCAAGTAAGTACGACGGCACGAGCTCAAAGGAGCATGCAATGTCCACCAACATCTATGTCGGGAATCTCACTTTCGACACCGATTCGGCCCGTCTCGAGGACCTGTTCTCGCAGCACGGACCGGTCACCAAGGCCCAGGTGATCACCGATCGCGACACCGGCCGCTCACGCGGATTCGGCTTCGTAGAGATGGGATCCGCCGAAGCCGCCGAGAAGGCGATTTCCGCCCTGAACGGCAAGGATCTCGGAGGGCGTCAGCTCACCGTGAACCTGGCCAAAGAGCGGTCTCGTTGATCAAAGCGGTCCCCAAGCCGAGACGCGACGGGGCGAAGCACAGAGCGGACCGTTGCAACGACTGCGGTCATCCTCTCAAGGAGCATCGTCAGTCGGCATGCACCGTGCCACGGTGCCCCTGTCTGCGGTCATCAGCACCGCAGGTCGAAGCTCCTGAATGAAATGACCGGGCCGTCGAGACAACGTCTCGGCGGCCCGTTCTCCTTCAAGAGCTAGTGGTCAGCCCGGGGCGGAGGTCGGTCGAGTTGGAGGATCTCATGGCTGCGATCATCGATCGGATTGTCCGGCTCCAGGTCACCACGGGCGACCGTGCGAAAGCCGGCACGCTGCAGCGCCCTCCACGACGCCGCGTTGGCGGAGGACACCGGCACGATGATGCATGTCGCATCAGGATTCGTCTGCCAGATGTGGCTGGCGAAGGCGGCGATCATGGTCGTGCCCACCCCACGTCCGGTGAGGGCCGGGTCACCGATCAGGTAGTCGATGCTGACCGCGTCATCGGGCACCGGTAGCACGGCCGCCAGCTCTTCCTCGTACTCGGGATAGTCCGCATACCGCGAGTACTGGATCAGCCCGATCGGCCGGCCATCGATGAGCACGACGTGGTCTTCACCCGGCTCTTCGCCGTCCACGGTCGAGCCGAAGTCGCGCTCGATGGCCTCCGGCGTGAACTCGTGGTTCCACCATCGGGCGACGTGCGGTTCGGCCAGCCATTCGGCCAGCATCGGGAAGTCGGCGCGGGTGAGCCGCCGGAAGGTCACAGCACCCATGCCCTGGAGCGTAGGGTCCGACCCTGCTCATCGAAGGGCGATGTCGGTCCTCATGGGGAAAGCAGCCGGGTCGGAATGAGAGAGAAGGTCATCGCCCATCTCATGACGATGAGTGGCTTTCATCGCGAGTTGGTCGAGTCGTTGCCGGATCAGGAGTTGGGGAGAAAGCTCACCGACCGGTCGAACACGGTCGGCGCCCAGATGTGGTGTGTGATCGGGGCACGGGAGAGCTATACCGCAGCCATCGAAAGCGACGGTTGGATCGGGTTCAGCTGCTCCCTAACCGGATCGGACGCGACTCGCAGGGATCGTGTTCTCGGGGCGCTCGCTGCCTCGGAGTCACGACTCGAGGAGACGATCGGGAGGGTCGAGTGGACCGACACCCGTGAGAATCTGCTCCTCGACCTGTTGGAGCACGAGACCCAGCATCAGGGGCAGCTGATTCGCTACCTGTACGCGATGGGCCACCAATTCCCGGAGAGTTGGGCCGCCCGTTGGGCCCTGGACCAACCGGATTGACCTCTACCTCGCCCCGTTCCCGGATGTGAGCAGGCCTCGTTCGAAGGCTGCACCCACCGCGGCGGCACAGTCGTTGACTCCCAACTTGCCGTAGATGTGGAGGAGGTGGGTCTTGACCGTCGCCTCGCTGATGAAGAGGCGCTCTGCCACCTCCCGATTACTCGACCCGGAAGCCACCAGTCGGAGCACCTCGAGCTCGCGCTCGGTGACTGTCTCCCTGGTGGGCTGACGGACCTGATCGATGAGGCGGGCGGCGACGCTGGGGGAGAGGACGGCCCTCCCACCGGCGGCGGCCCGCACCGCGCGGAACAGCTCGTCTCGGGGAGCGTCCTTGAGCAGGAACCCGGTGGCTCCGGCTTCGATGGCGGGCAGGACGTCGCTGTCGGTGTCGTAGGTGGTCAGGACCAGGACCCGGCCCTCGGCCTCCTTGTCCGCGAGCAACTTGATCGCGCTGACACCGTCCATCTCGGGCATGCGCAGGTCCATCAGGATCACATCGGGGTGGAAAGCCAGGGCCCGAGCCACAGCATCCCGTCCGTTCTCCGCCTCGCCGACCACCTCGAAGTCGTCCTCGTTGGCGAACATCCCGCGCAGGCCATCGCGGACGACGGGGTGGTCGTCGACGATGAGAATGCGAATGGCAGGCTCAGCCAATGTCGACCCCGACCAGGATCATCAGCCGATCGGTTGATTCACGCGCCAAAAGCACCGGTCGACCCTGAGCCCCTGAGGGTGGTTTGGGGGTTGTCCCCGATTGCCGGCCGGCAGGCCGAAGGCGAGTATCGAGGTGTGGATCCGGTCAATCCCACCAGTGTCGTGACAACGATCGATCGCGCTCCTGAGCCGTCGAGCCGACGGCCGACAGGCTGGATCGTCCTGTTCGTATTGGCCCTGTCCGGGGTCTGGATGACGCTCGTCTTCGGGGACGAGATCGGGGAGTGGTGGGCGGGGTTCTCGGAGACGTTGGGCACACCCGAGGCTTTCCGGGCTTGGGTGGAGGGATTCGGCGCATGGGGGCCGGTCGTCTACTTCCTGGCTCAAGCGGCGCAGGTGATGGTCGTCCCGATCCCCGGAGCCCTGTTCCCTCCTGTTGGCGCGCTCGCCTTCGGCTCATGGGCCGCCCTGGGGTTGAGTCTGGCCGGCATGGCTCTCGGCTCCGCGGTCGTGTTCCTGGCCGCGCGGCGTTGGGCCCGGCCCCTGACTGTGCGTTTGCTGGGCGAGGACCGGGTAGACAAGTACCAGAACGTGATCACGGCGCGCGGTGGGCTGTTGCTCTGGGTGGTGTTCCTCTTGCCGCTGCTGCCGGACGACGCGGTCTGCGCCCTGGCCGGGTTGTCAGGAATCTCATTCCGCCGGTTCATGCTCATCGCCACGCTGGGTCGGGTGCCTGCGGTCGCCGCCGGGGTGTTCACCATGGCCGGTCTCGAGGGAGCGCCTGGCTGGGTTTGGCTCCTTGCGGGGTCCGGGTTCGTCCTATTGATGTGGCTGGGCAGCCGATACGGGCGCCGCCTGGAGACATGGCTGTTGGGGACCGTCCGTCGGGACCACCCCGGTTCGACCACGGCGCCTCAGCCCACATCGGGAGAGCAGACCCTTGTGGTCCAGCTGCCGCCCGCTCCCAGGCCCAAGGACCATGCCGGGGTGCTGGTGGTGGTGGTGATCACGACCGTGGTCGGCGTTGTGGCCGGAGTGGTGGCCGGGGTGTCACGGTTGGCGACCGGGATGACCCTGATCTGGGGAGTGATCCTGGCCGCCATCGTCGCCTCGACCCGCGGCGCCGACTGACAACGGTTCTGGCGCGGCGAGGAGGCTTTCTGACGGCCGACGCCTAGTTGCTTGGTGAATACAAGCATTATGCTGGCGCGGTGCTGACGACGACCGAACAGGGCCTGGAGCGTTTCCAGAAGGCGATGGCGAGACTGTTCCGCCACGGCACCCTGCAACGTCTTCACGACCACGTAGCGGCAGAAGCCGGGATCGATTGTGAGCGGGCCGCCTTCTTGGTCATGCGGCAAGTGGTCGCCGATGGCCCGATCCGGGTCACCGATCTGGCCGTGAACCTGGGACTGGACCCATCCACCATCAGCCGTCACCTCAGGGCGATCGAGCTCAAGGGCTGGGTGCAGCGTCGCTCCGATCCGGGAGACCGGCGGGCGACACTGGTGGCCGCGACCAAGGACGGTGCGCAGGCCGTGGCCCAGCTCGATGCCGAGCGGAGGAAGGTCCTGGCAGGTGTCCTCGCCGGTTGGGACCCGGGCGATCGGGACTCCCTGTTCGAGCTCACCGAGCGCTTCGCCGGCGATCTGACCGAACACGTCCAACAGCATCTGACCTGACCGCACCGCTCGCCCAGGAGACCGACTTGGAACCCAGCCCTCCCGCATCCCCTATGACTCATCGCCAGATCCTCCTCGTGCTGAGTGGTCTCATGCTCGGCTTGTTCCTGGCTGCCCTGGACCAGACGATCGTCGCCACCGCATTGCCCACCATCGCCGGCGAGTTCGGCGGGCTGGAACAACTGTCCTGGGTGGTCACGGCCTATCTGCTCACGTCGACCGCTTCGGCTCCGTTGTACGGGAAGGTCTCCGACATGTACGGGCGGAAGATCGTCTTCCAGTTCGCCATCGTCACCTTCCTGGTTGGATCGGTTCTCGCCGGGATGTCGCAGTCGATGATCCAGCTCATCGGGTTCCGGGCCATACAGGGACTCGGCGCCGGTGGTTTGATCGTCATGGCAATGACCATCGTCGGTGATGTCCTGTCGCCACGGGAGAGGGGGCGATATCAGGGCTACATCGGGTCGGTGTTCGCCCTCGCCTCGGTCGCGGGGCCCCTCCTGGGTGGGTTCTTCGTCGACAACTTCAGCTGGCGTTGGGTTTTCTACATCAACCTTCCCATCGGCTTGGCCGCACTCTTCGTGACGGCGACTGTGCTCGACCTTCCCTTCCGCCGGGTCGACCGCCCGGTCGACTATCTGGGGGCGGGCCTGCTGGTGGGTGGTGTCACCTCGCTTCTCCTGGTCACCGTGTGGGGTGGTTCTCAGTACGAGTGGGACTCGCCAGTGATCATCGGGCTCTCGGTGCTGTCCGTGGTCCTGCTGGTGCTGTTCCTCTTCCAGGAACGGAGGGTGGAGGAGCCGATCCTGCCCCTCCGTCTGTTCCGGGATCGCACCTTTGCCATCACGTCCTCGGCGAGCTTCATAGTCGGTCTCGGGATGTTCGGTGCGATCGTTTTCCTTCCCCTGTTCCTGCAGGTCGTGATGGGGGCGTCCGCTACCAACTCCGGACTGCTGCTCGTGCCGCTGATGGGTGGTGTGGTCACTTCGTCGATCGTCTCTGGGCGGCTGATCACCCGCACAGGTCGCTACAAGATCTACCCGCTGACGGGCACCACTCTGATGGCGGTTGGGCTCTGGCTGCTCTCCACCATGGGCCCCGACACCACCATCCTCGAGGCATCGGTCTTCATGGCGATCTTCGGTACCGGCATGGGGCTGGTGCTCCAGGTGCTCGTGATCGCGGTGCAGAACGCAGTGGACGCTCGTGACCTGGGGGTGGCCACCTCGTCGGCGACTTTCTTCAGGTCGCTCGGCGGGTCGTTCGGAACCGCGTTTCTGGGGGCGGTCCTCACCAGCCAGCTGACGTTGCATCTCGCCGATCTGCTCCCCGCAGGTTCCGACGGGCAACTGGGGGAACTCACCGGAAGCCCGGAGCTGATCGCCCAGCTCCCACCTGCGGTCAGAGAGACGGTGATCACGGCGTTCTCGGAGTCGATCACCACCGTGTTCGCTGTTGCCATCCCCTTTGTCCTGGTTGCGCTGATCCTGGTGATCTTTCTCCCCGAGCTTCCTCTCCGCGATACGGCGCATGTCGGTGCCGGGGAGCCCGAGGCGCCCATCGCTCCCGTCGGCCACTGACCCGCGATCGTCAGGAAGGCGGCTGCCCCAGCGGCACCGAGAAGCGGACATGGCCACCAGGCCCACGCCCGATCGCGATGACGCCGCCGTGGGCTTCGACGATGCTCATGGCGATGGCGAGACCGAGTCCGGCGCCGCCGGACTCTCGATTTCGCGAATCGTCGGCTCTCGTGAATCGCTCGAAGACCTTCGATCCGAGCTCGTCGGGGAATCCAGGGCCCTGATCGATGACGCTGGTGACCGCGTCGGTCCCGTTGCGGCTCACTATGACGGTCACCTCACCAGACTCCGGGCTGTGACGGATCGCATTCGTCAGCAGGTTCCGAAGAACCCGACCTAGGGCAGCGGGGTCGCCATTCACCCCGACATGGCCCGTCGTCTCGACCTTGAGGCCCACGTTCCGCTGGGCTGCAGCCGGGGTCACGGCTTCCACGGCCTCATCGGCCAGCTCCGCCAGGTCGACTCCCACCGGCGAGAGCTCCAACCGTCCAGCATCGATCCGCGCCAGCAAGAAGAGGTCATCGACCAGGTGCCGCAGATGATCGAGGTCGAGGGATAGGCCGCGCAAGTAGGCCGGCGGGTCCGGCGCGACACCATCCTGCAGTGCCTCGACGGCTGCCTGCATCGACCCCATGGGAGTACGCAGGTCGTGCCCGATCGCCGAGAGCAGGTTTCGCCGCTCGTTCTCTGATGTCTCCAACCTCTCGATCATCTGGTCGAGGGCCTCGGCGGCCCGCCCCAACTCGTCCGTCCGCTCGATACCGGTCCTGACGCTCAGGTCACCGGCGCCGACCCGCTCTGCGGTGCGAGAGATGGCAGCGAGATCACTGGTGAGGGGTCGGGCAACGGCGCCGGCGATGGTGCCTCCCAGGCCCACGCCGAGACCGATCGCGACCAGCACGAGAGTCAGGTCGTGTTCGTCGATGAACATCGTCAGGGCGGCCACAGCTACCGCGGCGCCGGTCACGGCCACCGCGGCGAAGGCGACAACGATCAGACTGGTACGCAGCGAGTGAAACCGGCTCGCCAACCGCAACGAGACGATCGCGGCTACGAAGGTGGCAACTGCCATCAGACCGAAGATGACGTAGAGCTCGGTTCGCTCGCCGGGCGTGACATCCATGGTCAGCTCGGCGACCAGGAGCACCATGGCCAGCACCAGGATCACCGCCCAGACGATTCGTTTCATGCGCCGAGCCTGTATCCGACCCCCCAGACGGTCTGTACCCAGCGAGGGGTCTGAGGGTCTGGTTCGATCTTCTGGCGGATGCGTCGGACATGGACCGTGACCGTGGCCGGGTCCTGCCACTCGGCCGACGATCCCCAGACGCTCTTCAACAACTCGCCACGGCTGAACACCTGGAGCGGGTGGGCTACGAGAAAGGAGAGGAGATCGAACTCCTTCGCCGTCAATTCCACCGACTCTCCGTCAACGGATACGGCTCGGCGAGCGGAGTCGACGATGATTCCGTCGAATTCGACCGGACCGTCCCCGGGCTTGGGGTGGACCCTGCGGAGAACGGTGCGAACCCGGGCCACGAGCTCGCGAGGGGAGAACGGCTTCACCACGTAGTCGTCGGCGCCGAGCTCGAGGCCGGCAACTCGATCCGACTCCTCGGCTCGGGCGGTGAGCAGGATGACGGGTAGGTCGCCATCCCGGCGTATCTCGGTGAGCAACTCGAAGCCGGAGACGGCGGGCAGCATCAGGTCGAGGACGACCAGGTCGGGTTTGAACTCGAGTAGACCGCTGCGTGCGGTTTCACCGTCGACGGCAGTCGCGACCTCGTACCCATCGCGGCGGAGGTAGTTGGCCACCACCTCGCATATCCGCGGCTCGTCGTCGACGAGGAGGATGCGCTGGCCGGCGGGGGTGGTGCGGGGTGCCACGGCCCGAAATGCTACGGCCCGGCATCCCTAAAGCGTTCTCGCCCTCCTGCCCGTTTCCGAAAGTTTCACTTCTTGGGGTCAACGCTTTCTTTCCGAGCAACAAAGGCTTAACAGACGATGAAACGGGGCCACTGGCCCGAGATCGAGCCCTACGTTGGCCAGGTCGCATACAAAGGAGCCCTCTGATGAAAGCCCGACGTCTTGTTTTGTTGCTAGCCCTGGTCGGTCTGTTGGTCGCCGCTTGCGGTGGAGGCGAGGAGGGTGGAACCGACACCACCGAGATGATGGATGACACCGCGACCACCGAGATGATGGACGACGACGTGCTCGCCGTCGCTGCCAACGAAGGTGATCTGGGAACATTCCTCGCCGCCCTTGAAGCGGCGGGGATCATGGAGGACTTCCACGGCGAGGGACCCTTCACGCTGTTCGTGCCCACCGACGACGCGTTCGCTGCCTATCTCGACGAGGCCGGCATGACCCAGGAAGAAGCATTCGCCGGAGCCGAGATGCTCCAGTCGATCCTCGGCTTTCACGCGGTCGCGACGATGGAGGATGCCGATATGGTCATGGGGATGGACGGTCAGACCTTCACCACCCTCAACGGGGCGCCGCTGGAGGTCACCGTCGACGGAGACACCGTCAAGGTCGGGGATGCGACCATTCTCCGCTACGACATAGCGGCCTCGAACGGCGTCATCCATGTCATCGACATGGTCCTCACTCCGCCCGAGGCTGGATGAGTCGGCGCCGATGGCTGGCTATCAGTGCCGCCGCTGTTGTGGCGGTGGTTGGTCTTCTTCTCTTTCGCCCAGACACGTTGTTCACGAAGGTGGAGTCCGATGAGGAACTGGAGGAGGCGTTCGATGAGACGACTACCACCGAGGCGACCGTCGGGCAGGCAACGACCACCAGGAACGCGGACCCGTCCTCGACAACCACCACCGAGGTCGCGACCGCGTCCACGACCACAATCACCGCCGGGCCGGTCCAGGTCGCCACGGGCCGGTGGACCGGGATCGACCACTCGGCTGATGGTACGGCGTCGATTTACGAACAGGACGGCGCGTACGTGCTCAGGTTCGAGGACGACACGGACATCCAGAACGGGCCTGACCTCTACGTGTGGCTGCTCCCTGCCGGCTCGTATGAAGGTGGCAACCCGGCCGAATACATCGATCTCGGCACGCTGAAGGGGACAGTGGGCGGTCAGAACTACAAATTGCCCCCGGAGTTCGACCCGGCGATCCACCGGGCGGTGCTGATCTGGTGCCTACGGTTCGCGGTGCCCTTCGCTACAGCACCCCTGGGCTGAAGCCTCTTCCTTGGCAAGTCCCGGCAGCCTGCACCCGGCGCGTGAGACGAACGCCTCACCCGACGAGAGGAATCCTGGTTCCGAGCGGTATCGTTGCGGTCACCGATGTGCTGCGCGGCAAATGGTACGACGTGCGCCTCATGACCCGGCTATCTCGGTCCACCTCGGCATCGGCGTTGACGAGGCGTACGCGGAGGCGAAGCGACGCGGGTACGAGATCGATTACCCCCTGACGGAAGAGGGCGGATTCTGGGTCCGGCGGACTCCATCACATCGTCGAATTCAAGGTGACGGGGCCCGACACCCGATGATCATGAGGTGGGAGCAAACAACACCGGCCACCGACTGAGGGCAAGCACATGAGGGCTCCCTCATGGGTCAGGTTCTGGTCTTCCGCTTCATGGGGCGAGTGGCGCGAACGCCGCGGTGCATGGCTTGAGCACAAGAATACGCCGGGCAGTCTCCTACCCAGACCGGCCCGCCCAGTGTCTCCCGCGTGGGTCCCGGCGGCAATCCTGGTCGTCGTCGTGGCCCTCCCGGGGTCGGGGGAGTCCGCCGAGCCCGGGACTCTGGCCGGGCCCGACACGACCCTGTCCTCGAGCCCGACGACGACCGGAGCGATCGCCACCTCGACCTCGACCGGGCTCGCAACCACGTCGACTTCGATCCCATCGACCACCACCCCGCCCGCACCAACCACCGTGGTGGCCGAACCGCCCTTCCCGCAAGCTGAGGTCCTGCTGGCGGCCCCTGCGGCCGGACCGTCCGGAGATCCGGGTGGAGCGGTTCCGACCGGGGCGGAATTGGTGACCGTGAGGTCGATCACCGACGGCGATACTCTCGATGTCGCATTCGCCGACGGATCGGTGGCCGAAGTCAGGCTGATAGGGATCAACACCCCGGAATCGAACGAATGCTTCTCGGATGAGGCCGCGCTGACACTGGCCGCGTTGGCTCCGGTCGGCTCGAGAGTCGGAGTGACCAGCGACGTATCCGATCTCGACCAGTTCGACCGGCTGCTCCGCTACCTATGGGTCGGCGGGTTGTCGGTCAACGAGGAGTCGGTCCGTCGGGGAGCGGCCATCGCCCGGCGCTACCCGCCGGACACGGCCATGGCCGACCGTTTCGAGGTGGCCCAATCCGAGGCCAAGGATGCCGGGCTCGGGCTGTGGGCAGCCGAAGCCTGTGGGCCTCGGGCCGATGCCGTGGTGTCCATCATCGCGCTGGAGTTCGACGCGGCGGGGAACGACAACGACAACCTGAATGAGGAGTGGATCCAGATCCGCAACGACGGAGACAACGTGGTCGACCTCAGCGGATGGGGGATCAAGGACGAGTCGGCCGGCAATCGCTACTCGTTCCCGACTGCGTTCATCCTCGCCCCCGGTGAGTCGGTGACGATTCGCACTGGCTGTGGAGACGACTTCGGCACTGACCTCTTCTGGTGCAGCATCGGCGCTGCTGTCTGGAACAACGACGGCGATACCGCGTTCCTTCTCGACCCCAACGGCAACACGCACACGACCTACGACTACGACGGGGTGACGACCACCACCCAGTCCCCGGTCACGACGTTGGCCCCGATCAATCCCATCGTGGGGCCGACCGACTGTGACCCCAGCTATCCCGACGTCTGCATCCCGCCCGCCCCTCCCGATCTCGATTGTGGTGAGATCTCTCATCGGCGGTTCCAGGTGCTGCCCCCCGATCCGCACGGATTCGACGGCAACGACAACGACGGTCTGGGCTGCGAGTCCTGACCGGTCACGTCGGAGGGATCACCCGGCCGACAGTGCAGGCTCACAAAGTCCTGTCCCCGCGATACTGCAGGAATGCATCCTGACGTCAATGCCGCCACCGAGGAAATCGGCCCTCCTTCTGCTCGGCGACGGCTCACCATGGTGTTGTTCAGTGGCGTCGCGCTCGGGTCCACTGCGTACATCGCGGCGGTGACGATCTCGACCCTGGCGGTCGACGAGATCATCGGATCGGCCACGTTCGCCGGTGTCCCCGCCGCGGTCGCTACAGGTGGGACGGCGGCCGGGACCACACTGCTGACGTTGGGCGTGGCCAGGCGTGGCCGGCGGCCCGGGCTCATGGCCGGCTACACCGCGGCTGCTTTGGGATCGGTCGTCGGTGGGGTCTCGCTGTTCACCCGCTCCCTCCCTCTCCTCCTCGTGGGCATGGCGCTCCTCGGGCTCGGCAACGCTTCGAGTCACCTCGCCCGCTACACGGCAGCGGACCTCTATCCGTCCGATCGGCGCGGCTCCGCGCTGGGCATGGTGGTCTGGGGCGGCACGATCGGGTCGGTGCTAGGCCCGGCATTGCTTCAACCGTCAGGCCGGATCGCGCTCGACCTCGGCAGGTCGGAGCTGCTCGGAGGCTTCCTGGTCAGCGGCGTCTTCATGACCGCGGCATTGGTCCTCTATTTGATCGCGCTCCGTCCCGATCCGGCGAGTCTGGCGATCGGATCTCACGACCGCAGCGAAGGGTCCGGTGGCATCGGCACCGCATTCCGGCTGCCTCAGGTGCGGGTGGCGCTGAGCGCGATGATCGCGGGGCAGGTGGTGATGGTGATGATCATGACCTCGACCCCGCTTCACATCCATCATCACGGTTCGGACCTGGGGATCGTCGGCCTGGTGATGAGCGCCCACACCCTGGGCATGTTCGCCTTGTCCCCGCTCACCGGGCGTCTCGCCGACAGGTTCGGTGGCTACCGGGTGGTCACCGGCGGCATGGTGCTGCTGGCTCTGGCCGCTCTCGGGGCGGCCTACGGTCCCAACAGCTCCACAACGCTGTTGGTCCTGGTGTTGTTCTTGCTCGGCGTCGGTTGGAACATGTCCTTCGTGGCGGGGAGCTCATTGCTGACGGTCGGGGTGGCGGATGCGATCCGGAGCCGTCTCCAGGGCAGGGTCGACTCGCTGGCCTGGATCTCGGGTGGGTTGGCAAGCATCTCGTCGGGTGTGGCCTATCAGGCAACCGACTACCGGACCATCGCCCTGATCGGCCTCTTTCTGCTCGCGGTGCCGGCAGCGGTCGTGATCCTCCATCGCCGCGTCGCGTTGACCATTTGAACGGGGAGGCCGGGTGGTTCGGTGTGACAGCCGGTGCCATGAAGCCCGATACTGAGGGCGTGAGCACATCTACCAGTCAGCGAGTCGGGTTTGTCGGGTTGGGTCGAATGGGGTCGCGCATCGCCGCGAACCTCGCCAAAGGCAACGAAATCATGGTTTGGAATCGAACCGGATCGGTCGCCGAAGATTGGGTCGACGCGAACGGAGGAACGGTCGCGGGCGACCTTGTCGAGTTGGCCGAGTGGAGCGATGCGATTGTCACCATGTTGGCCGACGGGGCCGCACTGGAAGCCGTCTATGAGGAAGTCGCTGGTTCCCTGGGTGGACAGACCGTCGCCATCGACATGGGCACATCGGGCCCGGAAAGCTTCCAACGGGTTCGAGAAATGGTCGAGGCAAACGGCGGGATGATGGTCGACGCCCCGGTATCGGGAGCGACCGCCGCCGCCGAGTCGGCCTCTCTGCTCATCATGGTCGGCGGGTCCCCTGAGACCTACGAACGGGTGGCACCGCTGCTCGAGGGTGCGGGCAACCCGGTCCACGTCGGGCCCACCGGATCGGCCACGGTTCTAAAGCTGGCCGTGAACTCAGTGCTCTACGGTTTGAACCAGGCAGTCGCCGAGGCCGTCGCTCTCGCCGAGAAGTCGGGAGTGGAGCCGGCGACCACGCTCGACATCCTGGCCAAGGGGGCTGCCGGGGCGCCGATGCTTTCCTACCGGCGGGAGCAGTATCTCCACCCGGACACCGCTCCCATCTCATTCACCCTCGACCTGGCCCGCAAGGACATGGTGCTTGCGCTGGAACAGGCTCGAGGGACCGGCGCACCCACCGGGCAGCTGGAGAGGACTTTGGAGTTGACGGACGCTCTGATCGAGCAGGGTTTCGGGTCTCAGGACATGGGCTATGTGGTGGAGTCTGCGCGCCGGGCCTGATCATGCGGCGTCGGGATAGCCTTCCACCGTGCTCGACATCGGCTGCCCTCGCTGTGACGGCGAGCTGAGTCGCTACTCGGTGTTGCGGGGCTTCGCCGTCTATCCGATTGCTTCCTGCTCGGTGACCCACCGCACCACCTCGGGCTTGAGGGTCTTGCCGAGCGGGTTGCGGGGTAGCGAATCCGCGAAATGGAACTCCTTGGGCACCTTGTGCGGCGCGAGGATTCCCTTCGCCCACTGTCTCAATTCGTCGGGGTCGACCGGTTGTCTGGATACGACCACGGCCACGACCCGTTGACCCCACTCCGGGTCGTCGACGCCGACCACCGCCGCCTCGCTGATCGCCTTGTGGCGCAGGAGCACGTCCTCGACTTCGAGAGCCGAGATCTTCTCACCCCCGGACTTGAGGATGTCCACCGAGGACCGTCCCAGGATCCGGTAGCGACCCGCTTCGACCACGGCGGTGTCTCCGGTGCGGAACCAGCCGTCGTCGGTGAAGGCAGCCTCGGTGTCTTCCGGTCGCTCCCAGTACTCGAGGAACACAGATGGACCTTGGACCTGGATCTCACCGGGCTCTCCGTCGCGGACCTCCACACCGTGGTCGTCGACGAGACGGACCTCGACACCGGGAAGGGGAGTCCCCACCGAGCCCGGGATCCGCTCTCCCCGGTACGGATTGGAGAGACCCATCCCGATCTCGGTCATCCCGTACCGCTCGAGCAGGGTGTGGCCGGAGAGCTCACGCCACCGTTCCAGGACCGGGATAGGCAGAGCGGCTGAGCCGGAAACCATGAGACGGAGACGCTCCGTCCCCTCTCTGAACCTGTCCCTTTCCTCAGCGGCCAACCCATCCAGGTGGGCGATGAGTCGGTGGTAGATGGTGGGCACGGCCATGTACAGGGTGAGGTCGCCCGTCGTCAATCGATCGACGACCGCCGAGCTGTCGAATGCGGGGAGCATGTCGCAGCGGCCCCCGCTCCACAGGGCGCAGCCGATGATGTTGACGATGCCGTGGATGTGATGAAGGGGCAGGGTGAGCAGGATGCGGTCGTCGAGCTCCCACTCCCATGCCTCGACCAGGGACCTGATCTGAGCTTCGATGTTGCCATGGGTGGTCACCACGCCCTTTGGCCTCCCGGTGGTGCCGCTGGTGAACAGGATCATCGCCTTGCGTTCGGGGCTGATTTCAGGCAGGTCGACCGCGTCAGCCGCAACCTCGTCCACCATCGAGAACTCGATCCCACGAGCCTCGGCCAGGGGTCGAAGGAGGTCGGCATACCGGGGCGAAGCGATGACCATCGCCGAGGTCGTGGTGTCGAGCACGTACTCGAGCTCCGGGGCGGGATGGGTGAGACACAACGGGACGGCCACGCCGCCGGCCCGCCACACCGACCATTGGATTCGGACGTAGTCGAACGACGGCTCGACCATGAAGGCAACCCGTGCCTCCTCGAGATCGGGTCTCGCGGCTAGAAGGTGGGCGGCCCCTCGTTGCGACTCCGTCAACAGGTCGTCGTATGTGTAGACCGCATTCTCGTCTGTCACCGCGGCTCGATCTCCCCATTCCCGGGCCCGATCCACGATGCTCAGCGTGTCGCTCATGACGGGATACTGCCAGCGCCTAGAGAGGCGCGAAGAGGTCCACGGCGTTGCCGTCGTGGTCGTGAACCGAGGCGTAGCGCTGTCGCCACGGGGCGTCGAACGGGGGCAGGTGACCCCGGCCGCCGGCAGAAACCAACTCATCGAACATGCGATCCACCTCGGCCGGGCTCTCGCAGAGAAAGGCGAGGGCGGTGCGCGGCTCGCCCCCGGTCGGCGGGTGCCAGTCGGAGAAGGACATGACACTGGCCTCAGTGTCGAGCATGACCCGAATCCCGCCTGGCCCGGTCGCCTCGGCATGCACATCGTCGGAGATGTCGGCGAATTCGAGACCGACCCGCTGGTAGAAGTCGATGGCGCGCTCCATGTCGGAGACGATGACGCCGATTGCGTCGAGTTGGGGCATGACCCGAGTCTAAGTCAGGGAGGGGAGCGCCGGACCCCCCGGCCCTGGGCTTCCTCCCCCAACCTCACTTCGTTCTTGGCGGAGGACACGGGCGGCGAGGGGGAATCTGGAGCCTCAGGGAGTGGGGGACCACATGGCCATCTCACCGGCCGACACCCGAACCGGGTCGCCGCCGGCGACGGGTTGCACCCAGATGCCGGCGTCGTCGAGACTGGAGCCGCCCGCGTAGGCGAACGCCGAGCCGTCGGGGGCCCACAACGACATGCTTCGGGCGAATTGGTCGAAGAAGGCCAGGTAGTCCCGACCGAAGATCCCGGTCGGGGAGAACGCCCGGTATGAGACCGACCGCTCGCCGTCCCAGGTGTGCCACTGGAGACGTTCGACGCCGTCGACGAACTCGAGAGTGCTGTAGAGAAGCAGACGCCCGTCCGGGCTCCAGAACCAGGCGACGCCACGAGCTTGCGCCACTTCTTCGATGTCACCTGTGGCGGTCTCGACCGTGACCAGGCGATTGGGCTCGAGGATTGGCAGGTCGGACTTTTCAAGCTGGGCCAGGCGTTGGCTCTCCGGAGATCCTCTGGTCATCGTCGCCAGCCGGTCGTCGCCGGGCCCCGCCACGTAGGCGATCGGACCGGCGTATCGAATCAGTTCTCGGACGATCTCACCTTCGCGATCGGCCACGGCGAGCGCATCGCCGACGTCCCGCGCGGTGGCCAGCACCAGCGAGTCCCCGATGTGCACCCCGATACGAAAGGTTCCGCTGGCAGGGACCTGGGTTCGTTCCGACCCGTCGATTGGCACATGCTCGAATCGCTCCGCGGTGCGTACCAGCAGGGAGGATCCGTCGCGGGCCCAGTCGAAATAGAGAGGGGCGCCCTGGTCGATCACTGCGATCGATTGACCCGGCTCGGCTGTGGCAAGCAGCAGGTTGCCCTCCTCGTCATTCCCGCTCATGGCGATGAGCGACCCACCCGGGTTCCAGGCGATGTAGACAGCCATCAACGGCGCCGGAGTCGACGTCGACATCCGGCCATCCTCAGCCGCCACCACCAGGAACCTCTCCCCGACGTCTGTTTGCTCGGTCCAGGCCACTTGCGACCCGTCGGGCGACCACGTCGGTTGAGTGCGATCCGTGGACGGGTCGGGCTCGGCCAGGGTCACCGGATCGGTGCCGTCAGCCCTCATCGTCGTGATCTCGCCGTCGGTGCCCAGGACCAGGAGCCGCCCCGGAAGGGCGGCCAGGCCCGGATCGCCTTCGACCGCGGTGGTGAGGGTCCCGATACGTGGCAGCGACGACAGCCCCGGATCGGCTTCGGCGGTGCAGGCGGCGATGACCAAGGCGACCAGCATCGATACCAGGGCCAGGGTGGCGCTCCGGAGTGGAGTCCGCACGCGAACGAGTCTACGGATGGGTCGGCCGGTCAGCCCTGCTTCGCCTTCCAGGCTTCGACCTGTCGCTGGACGGCAGCGGAGTCGAACCATGTGTTCTCGTAGGCGATCAGCCCGTCGCGGACCTGGAACAGGTGGAGGATTTGGAGCTGGACAAACGCTCCGCCGCCCGCGGCACCGGCCCACTCGCCTTCGACGTGGCCGGTGACGTCGGACACGTCGACCACCCAACTGCCGTCTTCGGAGGAGAAACGACGGATCGACTCGAAGTGCACATCGGGGATGGCGGCGATGATGTCCGTGTAGACGGCTCCCACGGCCTCCTTCCCGTGCACCGGGCGCAGTGGATGGGTGACGTCGTCCCAGACGATGTCGTCGGTGTAGGTGGCCAGGGTGGCGGCGACGTCATGGGCGTTCTCAGCGGCGAAGTGTCGGTCGACTATGTCCATGTCAGATGTCTAGTCGGGCGCCTGGCCGCGGGATGGCGTTTAGCCGGCGGCGGAGGTCAGGTGGCGCAATTTCTCGGGGTTGACCACTGCCCGGACGACCTGGACCTTGCCCTCTGAGATGTCGAGTGACACCACCGACACCGTGGCCCCGGACTGGTCGTGCACGATCGCTCCGGGCTGGCCATTGACCTCCACCAGGGTCAAGACCCACTTGGGTGCTTCGCCTCGTCGGCTGAAGCCGGCGAGCAGACGCGCCGCGTCCACGGCTCCTCTCGTCGGGGTTCTCCGCGCCGGCGCTTTTCCCCCACCGTCTCCGTACATGACGACATCTTCGGCGAGCATGCTCATCAACCCTTCGGTGTCCCCTGCCTCAGCAGCGGCGAAAAACCGCTCCGCCAATGCCCACCGCTCCTCAACCGAGGTCTCGAACCGGGGTTTCCCTGCCTGAACCTTCTCCCGGGCCCGCACCGCAAGCTGCCGGCAGTTGGCCTCGGTCTTGCCGATCAGCTCGGCGATCTCGTCGAACCCGTACCCGAACACGTCCCGGAGCAGGATGACCGCCCGTTCCGGCGGGGTCAGCCGCTCGAGGAGGACCAGGAATGCCATCGACAGGCTGTCGGAGAGCTCGGCGTGTTTCTCGGGGTCGAGGGCGGGATCCGTGACGATGGGCTCGGGGAGCCATTCGCCGACGTATTGCTCTCTTCGCACCCGGGCGGAGCGGAGATGGTCGATGGAGAGACGGGTCACCACTGCGCAGGCGTAGGCACGACGGGACTCGATCTCGGTCCCCTGCTGCTCCGCGTCGTGGACCCGGATGAACGTGTCCTGGACCAGGTCTTCGGCCTCGGTCACGCTGCCCGTCATCCGGTAGGCGATGGAGAACAACAGTGGCCGGAGCTGCGAATCGGGCTCGTCGCGCTCGGGACCTGGGTCTGGGGCATCGGTCATGTGTCCTCTGGGACGAGATAGCCCCTCCAATTGTGACACCGATCCACGCTTGTCACATGAGTCGCACCTATCTCGTCTCAGTAGGTAACGATCAAAGGAGACATATGAAGGTCTTTGTTGCAGGCGCGACCGGAGCGATCGGGCAGAGGCTGGTGCCACTGCTCGTGGACGCAGGTCACGACGTCGTCGGAACCACCACTACCCCGGCCAAGGTCGACGGTCTTCGCCTGACCGGTGCCACACCGGTGGTGCTCGACGGCCTGGACGGAGATGCGGTGCGGCGTGCCGTGCTCGACGCGCAACCGGAGGTGGTGGTCCACCAAATGACCGCCCTTTCCGGCGACCTCGACTTCCGACACTTCGCCGATACCTTCGCCGAGACCAACCGGCTTAGGACCGAGACCACCGATCGACTCATAGCGGCCAGTGTCGAGGCCGGTGCCCGCCGTTTCGTCGCTCAGAGCTTCGCCGCCTGGGCGTATGAGCAGAGCGGAGGCCCGGTCAAGACCGAAGAGGACCCTCGTCTGGCCAACCCGACCGGACCGGTCAAGGAAACGGTCGAGGCCATCTTCCACCTGGAGTCTGTCACCACCGGCACTCACGGGATCGAAGGCCTCGCCTTGCGTTACGGGGGGTTCTACGGGCCCGGGCAGGCGCTCGGCAAAGGTGGGGCCATGTTCGAGGCGGTGGTCAAGCGGCAGATGCCGATCGTGGGTGGGGGGACCGGCATCTGGTCATTCGTCCATATCGACGACGCCGCGGCCGCGACCGCGTTGGCCGTGGACCGGGGCGACCCCGGCCTCTACAACGTCGTCGACGACGAGCCGGCTGCAGTTTCGGAATGGCTCCCATATCTGGCCGAAGTGCTCGGCGCCAAGCCGCCCCGGAAGGTACCGGCCTGGCTTGCCCGACTCATCGTCGGCAGCCCCGGGGTGACGATGATGACCAAGCTCCGCGGCTCCTCCAACGCCAAGGCGAAGCGGGAACTGGGCTGGACGCCGCGCTACTCGAGCTGGCGGGCGGGATTTCGGGAAGGGTTGTGATCTAGCCGACGACCTCACGGGTGTGCGCCAACTCGGCACTCAGCGACTCGCGCTCGTCGTCCGACAGTTCCATCGAGGATGCCTTGGTCAATGAATCGTGTGCGGCCGGTTGGTCGCCAACCCTGGCGTGGAGCTCGGCGAGGTAGAGGAAGGCCCTGGCCCTTTCGATGGGCGGCGCATCGGAGAAACGTTCCAGGCCATTGCTCAGCAGACGCACCGCTTCGGAGTCGTCACCCTTGGCGTCGCCGAGCCTCGCCGCGTTCTCGATCACGCGGGCCAGACCCGTCGTCGTCTCCTGGGCCCGCTCCTCGTCACCGAGCTTCGACACCCGCAGCCAATTTCCGCCCGGATCCACCACGCTGAATCCCCGGACCGTCCCGTGCTTCTTTCTCGGTCGCAGGATGCGAGGGATGTCTGTGGAAGGCAGTTTCCCGAACCGCTCGCGCAAACCGGCGGCGAAATCGGCGTACAGCGCGTCCGGATCGGATACGGCAATGATGACGCTGCCGTAAGACGTTTCCGGGTCGAAGTTCTCGAGTCCGAAGAGGTGAATCACGATCTCGCCGCGCTCGACGACGGCAGAGGGATTCGGTCGCTGCTGGCGGTAGGTGCGTTTGAACCCGAGTGCCTCGTAGAAGGAGATCGAGTCGTCCAGATCGACGCAGGGAAGGATCGGAGCGGTGATCGCTTTCATCCGTCTCAGTATCGCCCGCTGAAGCCGGCCCCGCAGGCTTGTCCCGTTTGCCTGACCACTTCCGTGCTTCAGGCCTCTGGCGAGTCGAGCCCCCAGGAGATGATCTTGGTGGGCACGATCCGGATCAGCGCGGATACCCCGTCCCCGGTCACTGCTGTCGCCGCGCCCTCGATGACGACAGCTCGCGGTCGCCAGGGATCAATCGATGCGAGGTCGTCGATGACCAAAGCGGCGTGAGGATTGGCCCGGACGTTTCGATACTTGCGGGTGGTCGCGAAGTCGCGACCGGTGACATCGACCGTCCCGAGCTCATGGTTGAAGGTCCACATCCCTACCGGTGTGACATGGGGCCGCCCATCCGAATCGGCGGTTGCGAGCCGGCCCAAGCGTCGCTCACTCTGCAAGTATGCGAGTTCGGCTTCCGAGAATCGCCGCCTCTCGGTCATATTGTCGACCGATCGGAGCCGGACCGCGCGGTTCGGTAGAGGAGAGGTATCAACACGACGGCCACCGCCACGTGGAGCAGGAACAGAAGCCAGCGTTCGGACTGACTGATGCCGGTTCCGGACATGGGACCGCCGATGGAGATGACGAGCCCGAGGGTCACCGAGATCGTCCAATAGCGGCGGGACCGGGTCGTCCACCTCTCCAGCAGCGCCAGCAATGCCCACGCGGCAGCACCCGCCAGCGCGCTAGCCACCACCACTGGGACGAAACCGAGATCCTGAGGGCCGCTCGGACCGAAGCCGGGGGACTGCAGATCAACTCCCAAGACACCTTCGATCACCGCAAAGGTGGCGAGGGAAGCAGCGACGGCGGCAACTACCGCGATAAGTCTCTGTCCTCGCAAGGCCTTCGAGCCGGAGATGGTCCTGGTTGATTTCGGATGTGTCATATTCACTTCCAGGCTCGGATAAGATGTATGCACAAGCATATAAGAATGTGCTTGCGGGCGCAAGTAATTGTGTAGTCTTTTGCTCATGACCGCTACCGACCCGGATTCCGTCATCACCGAGAGTGAAGGCGTGGTCCAACGCGCCGGTGGCTTGAAGTACCTCTCACCGGTGCGAGCGTCAGCGTTCCTCGGGTTGGTGAGGGCGGGGGAGAAAATCGCTCGCGAGCTGGACCACGAGCTCGAGACGGAGCACGGGATAGGCCTACGCGGCTTCGAGGTGCTCTTGTTCTTGGCGGTCTTCTCTCCGGAGGGCCGACTTCGGATCTCGGAGTTGACCGAACGGACACCCCTCAGCCAGAGCCGGGTATCCCGGCTGGTCGCCGATCTCGAGGTCCGCGGCCTGGTTCAGCGCTCGGTTGCCGGGGCTGACAGACGCGGGGTCGAGGTGTCCATCACCGACAAGGGACTCGAGAAATTCAGAGTCGCCCAGGACACGCATCTCGCCGGGCTGGACAGGCGCCTGTTCTCACAGCTCAACAAGACCGAGATCCATCAGTTGGCTGCCATCACCGGCAAGATCCTCAGGGTGAGGGAGATCTGATTCTCTGTCTATCCACGCCGACTAGGGACAGGCGGTCTGAGAAGGAGGAGGGACCACTCCTCGCAGCACGCCGATCGCCTGGTCGAGTGTCTCCACTGGGTACATCGTCATGTTTTGGCCGCGGAGACTCTCGGCGATGGCCTCGCCCTGGCATCGCTGTGATGCCGGGTAGACGAACACTTCGACGCCGGCACGATGCGCAGCTCGCGCTTTGGCGGCTAGCCCCCCAATCGCAGAGACAGTGCCGTCGATTCGGATTGTCCCGGTGCCGGCGATCACCCGGCCCGCGGCCAGGTCCTCCCCTGAGGCGTGCGTGTAGGCGGCAAGGGCGAGGATCAGCCCGTGGGACCTACCCAGCGTGAGGTTGCGGTACCAGCTCTCCGGGATGAATCGAAGCCATCCCGTCGGCGATACGGACGCATCGATCGGGAATCCCATGGCCACCACTTCCCGATACGGCAGCTCGGGCCCATCGAAGGTGTGAACGGCACCGCTCCGGGTGATGAACTCGTTCAGTTGTCCCAGATGCGAGACAGCGTCTGACCATTCCTCTCGACTCGTGATTGCCTGCCCGTTGAGACGGGCGACCTGAGCCCGGTCGGGCAGTCCCGGGATCGTCGGCTCGCTGACCTCGACCACTGTGGTCAGCTCGACCACCCGCCCGGCACGGACCAGTCCGATAGCGAGCGCGGCAGGCTCCGCCATCGCCGGCGAGCTGAACCCTGATCCGCGGGTCAGATCTCTCGGCGGCAAGACGTCGGGGTCGACCCAGGCGAGAACCACCTCTGCCACCAGTGGCGGCCGACCCGCGGAGAGGGCGTACCAGGTGCCCGGCGGGTCAATCGGCTCCCCGTCGAACAGGAACCGACCATCGAGCCTCCACGCAATCCCCGGCGGGTTGGTGGTGTTGGCCATCAGCCAGGGCACCGGCAGGAAGGCGATGACGATCAATGACACGAGCGGGATCCCCCACCGGGCGCGTGGGTGACGACGCAAGAAGCCGGCGAACTTACGGATGCGGGGCCTCCCTCATAGATCCCTGTCGGCCCTCGAAGCTTTGGTCTTTAGCGGGGGATCGACAATGAGTCGAATGACCCAAGATGGAGGGCACGTTCAACCCAGATCACATCAGCATGGAGAGCGCTGTCGTACCCACAAGCGATTGGATCGGTGCGGAGGCGTGGTCTAAACCAGGCTCACACGCCGAACAGCGAGAAGGGAACCACGATCATGAAGCTCACCACCACCACGTGGATCACCCTCGACGGCGTGATGCAGGGACTCGGCGGGCCGGACGAGGATCGCAGCGGCGGATTCGAGCGCGGTGGGTGGGCCGCGCCGTTCTGGGACGAGGAGGCCGCGACGTCTGTGAACCAGATCTACCAGCGCGCCGACACGTTCCTGTTCGGCCGACGAACCTACGAGACCTTCGCCGGCTACTGGGGAACGATGCCAGACCCGAGCAGCAACCCCATCGCTGCGGCCTTGAACAAGCAGCCCAAGTACGTCGCATCGAACACCCTCACCGAACCGAGCTGGGCGAACACGACCGTCCTCTCCGGTGACGTCGCGGCCGGCATCGACGACCTGAAAGCCGAGCGGGAAGGGGAGCTGCAGGTGCACGGCAGCGGGGGCCTGATCCGCTGGCTGCTCGACAACCAGCTCGTCGACGAGATCACCCTATTCGTCTGCCCAGTGGTGATCGGTCAGGGCACACGGCTGTTCCCCGACACCGGCCCGGACATAGCGTTCGATTTGGTGGAATCGCGGACTACCCCAAAGGGGGTAACGATCCAGGTCTACCGGCCCGCCGGCCGTCCGCAGTACGAAACGGCCACGCCCGACCCGGGCGCGTGAGAGAGGCAGCCTCGTCGACCGCCTCTCCCCTTTCTCCTAGATCCTGTCTCCCGGACGTTCAGGTTCTCTGATCAGCTACACCCGGTCGTGTCCCCGCAGGTGAGGCAGACGTAGCAGCTGCCGTTGCGGATGGTCATGTGCCCGCAGTTGGAGCAGACCGGGGCGTCGCCCATGTTCTCCTTCAAGGCCGTGTCCACCATCGCCGCCGATCCTGCGACCACGGTCACCTTCTCCTCGACCTGGAGGGTACGGGCCGCTACGCCTCCGCCGCCTCCGGCGGTACCTCCCCCTACGGAAGGAGAAACGGATGTCGGCGCATCCACGAAGGCCGCGGCTGCCCTGACCGCATCAACGTCGGACTCGGCAACGGCGTCGGTCAGGTCGAGCTGGATCCCGGCCTCGATGGCGATGCCCGAGGCGGGCTCGGGGAGCTCACCCTCACGGTCGGGCGGAACTTGTGCCAGCTCGTCACGCTCCAGGTACTCCACACCGAGGGCCCGGAACACGTAGTCCACGATCGAGTTTGCCATCTTGATGTTGGGATGGCCCTCGACCATGCCCCTCGGCTCGAAGGTCTGGAAGGTGAAGGTGTCGACGAACTCCTCCAGCGGCACCCCGTACTGGAGGCCCTTGGAGACGGCGATGGCGAAGCAGGAGAGGATTCCCTTCAAGGTCGCCCCTTCTTTCGCCAGGTCGATGAAGATCTCGCCCAGGGTCCCGTCGTCGTACTCGCCGGTGCGGAGAAACACCTTGTGCCCGCCGATCCTCGCCTCCTGGTTGTACCCGTTGCGACGGGCCGGGAGCAGGAACCGGGGTGGCTTCATTCCCTGGTGGTAGGCCTGGGTGGGGGAGATCCCCGCCGGCAGGTTGCCCCAGTGGATCGCCTTCTCCGCCTCGACCGCAGCAGTGATCCCAGGCGCCTCATCCTCGCTCTCCTCACCCTCGTCGGAGGTGGAGTTGAGCGGCTGGGCCGCCTTCGATCCGTCCCGATAGAGGGCCATTGCCTTGAGACCCCACTCCCAGGACATCCGATAGGACTCTTCGATGTCCTCGATCGTTATCTCGTTGGGCATGTTGATCGTCTTCGAGATCGCCCCCGAGATGAACGGCTGGGCCGCGGCCATCATCTTGATGTGGCCGTAGTGGTGGATGAACCGCTCGCCGATCTTCCCGTTCTTGTTGGCGGTGTCGAAGACTGATAGATGCTCGTCCTTCAGGTGCGGGGCACCTTCGATGGTCTGCCGGCCGCAGATGTGATCGTTGGCCTCGTTGATCTCCTTCGAGGAGAACCCGAGCGCCTTGAGCAGGTTGAAATCCCACCCGGTGTACTCGTCGACTCCGAAGCCGAGCCGCTGCAACGCATCCTCGCCGAAGGTGAACACGTTGAAGGCGTGCTTCAACTCGAACACCGCCGGCAGAGCCTTCTCCAACTTGGCCAGGTCCTCGTCGTCGAAGCCCTTGGCGGTGAGTGTCTCCCGGTTGATGTGGGGAGTCCCATCGATGGAGCTGGTTCCCACGATGTACTCGACCACATCCTTGATCTGGCCCTCGTCGTAGCCAAGGTGCCGCAGCGCCGGGGCGACCGACTGGTTGGCGATCTTGAAGTAGCCGCCGCCGGCCAGCTTCTTGAACTTCACCAGGGCGAAATCGGGCTCCACCCCGGTGGTGTCACAGTCCATCAGCAACCCGATTGTTCCTGTAGGCGCGATGACGCTGGACTGGGCGTTCCGGTAGCCGTGCTGCTCCCCCTGGGCGAGGGCGAGGTCCCACGAGGTGCGGGCCGCGGCCAGCACATCGTCGGGGCAGAGATCGGCGTCGATCGCCATCACCTTGTGGCTGACACCCTCATAGTCGGTGTCGCCGTAGGCGGCGCGACGGTGGTTGCGGATCACCCGCAGCATCGACTCCCGGTTCTCGGCGAAGCGGGGGAACGGCCCGACCACCCCGGCGATCTCAGCCGACGTGGCATACGAGTACCCGGTGAGGATCGCGGTCAAAGCACCGCTGATGGCGCGGCCCTCGTCGGAGTCGTAGGCGATCCCCTGACGCATCAGCAGGGATCCGAGGTTGGCGTAGCCGAGTCCGAGAGTGCGATAGTCGTAGGAGCCCTGGGCGATCTCCGGCGATGGGAAGTGGGCCATCGCCACCGAGATCTCGAGAACGATCGTCCACAGACGGACCGCGTGCTGGTAGCCCTCGATGTCGAAGACACCGGTCTGGTCGTCGTGGAACCTGACGAGGTTGATCGACGCAAGGTTGCACGCCGTGTCGTCGAGGAACATGTACTCGCTACAAGGGTTGGATCCGTTGATCCGGCCACCGGCGGGGCTGGTGTGCCACTCGTTGACCGTGGTGTCGAACTGGAGACCGGGATCGGCGCAGGCCCATGCCGCTTCGGCGATCCGGTTCCACAGGTCACGGGCCTTGACCGTCTTGCGGACCGTGCCGTCGGTCCGGTTCTTCAACTCCCAGTCTCCGTCGTCCACGACCGTCTCGATGAACTCGTTGCTGACCCGGACCGAGTTGTTCGAGTTCTGACCGGACACCGTGGCATAGGCGTCACCGTTGAAGTCGGCGGGGAATCCACCATGGTTGATCAGGACCCGGGCCTTGTCCTCCTCGACCTTCTTCCAGTCGATGAACTTCTCGATATCTGGATGATCGACGTCGAGGATGACCATCTTGGCGGCGCGTCTCGTCGTGCCTCCACTTTTGATTGCGCCAGCGGCGCGGTCGCCGATCTTGAGGAACGACATCACTCCCGACGACTTACCACCACCGGAAAGCCGCTCGTTCTCACCGCGGATCTGGCTGAAGTTGGACCCGGCCCCCGAGCCAAACTTGAAGATCCTTGCCTCGCGCACCCAGAGGTCCATGATCCCGCCGGGATTCACCAGATCATCACGGACGCTGAGGATGAAACAGGCGTGGGGGGCCGGGCGGCTGTAGGAGTCGGGAGAGGCCTTGAGCTCGCCGTCGGCGCCGTCGACGTACCAGAAGCCCTGGGCAGGCCCGGTCAGCCCGTAGGCGTGATTCAGCCCGGTGTTGAACCACTGAGGGGAGTTGGGGGCGGCCATCTGGTTGGCCAGCATGTACTTGAGCTCGTCCTCGAAGACCGTCGCATCGTCGGTGGAGGCGAAGTAACCCTCCTTCTCACCCCAATGCCGCCAGGTGCCGGCGAGACGGTCGAACACTTGTCGAGCTGAGCGCTCCGGACCGAGCACAGGGTCGCCGTTATCATCGACGATCGGGTTGCCCTCTTCGTCGAGCTGGGGGACACCCGCCTTGCGGAAGTACTTCGACACCATGATGTCCGAGGCGACCTGCGACCACCCGGCCGGGATCTCGGCGTCGGTCATCTCGAACACCACCGAGCCGTCGGGGTTGGTGATCCGAGAGTCGCGACGCGACCATTCGATCTGGTCGTAGGGGTCCTTGCCGGCCTCGGTGAAGCGACGGGTGATCCGCAGGCCTTTACTCATAGAAACGTGCCTCCTCGCACGGGGAGCGCCCCGTGAAAGGTCCGGGGCCAGTCCAATTGCCAACTACCACCACCACAAGATGTTGTGGTTGAAGGGGAAGCGACCACTACATCTGGTTGGACTTCAACACTGTAATTACACATATGTCATCGGTCAAGTGTTTCGTTATCCACAGGCCTCGAGAGGTGCCAAGAGCGCGAAAATCAACACTCTCGGCGGGGAGGTGAACACCTCGATTGGCACTCGGGGGGAAGAGGGCGCAACCCTAGTTCGGAGTAGTCGCAGCCACATCTCTGGTCGCTGACGAGATTTCGCGATCACGCGTTCGTTGCCTGGCGGAGGGCGCCGAGGGCGATCCACCAGGGGCACCAACACCCGGAACTGGGCACCCATGTAATAGCGCAGCTCGGACCACAGATCGACCCCTTGCATCTCCCTCTCCAGCGCGCCGGGGCGAGAGAAGATGACGGCGTAGATGGCGAGGGGCACATAGTTGATACCCACCCCGATCGCCGACAGGCCCAGGCCGAAGCCGAGCCCGTCGTTGGCGTCGAGCAGGAGCCAGGTCCCGAGAGCCAGACCACCGACTGCGCCGAGGAGGAACTCGAAGAGGATCAGCCGTCGCCGCAGGATCGAGCCGCTCCCGCCCCACATGTGTCGACCGCGGTCAGACGACGGACGTCGAGCTCTCTCACAGGGCGTCCACAGCGTAGAGCTCCCACTCGCCTTCCAGCCCTCTGAGGGGGCTGGCGCCCCGGTCGGAGAACTCGACCTTGGAACCCCCGACGAGGTCGCGGACGGTCCTCGACACCAGGATCTCTCCCGGTGCTGCGGCCCCCATCACCCGGGATGCGATGTGCACTGCGATGCCACCAACATCTCTGCGTCTCAGCTCGATCTCTCCCGAGTGGAGCCCGGCCCTGATCAGGAGGTCTTGTTGGCCCAACTCCTCGCGCAGCGCCCACGCGGCGGCTATTGCCTGGTTAGGGGTGTCGAAGGTGGCGAGTGTGCCGTCACCGGTCTGTTTCACCACCTGGCCGCCATTGTCGACGACGACTCGTCGGGACGTCCGGTCATGGAGATCGAGTACTTCCGCCCACCGGCGATCGCCGAGGCCGGCCGCCAACTCGGTCGAGCCGACGATGTCGGTGAAGAGGACGGTGCTCACCACACGCCCCGCCTGCCCGCCGCTCCGCATCGCCAGTGGGCGGACCTGAGGGCGACGGGCCCAGACAACCACGGCGTGGAAGCCGAGGCACACGCCCCAGATCAGGAGAAGCCATCCGGGGAAGAACATCTCGATATTCGGATCCTCGATGTCGGGGATCCCTTGGACCATGAGCCAGGTCCCCACGAAGAAGCCGTTCACCACCAGATAGACACCGGCGTGGATCTTGAGCCAGTGCTTGCGGCGCTCGTGGGCGTATTCGCCCTTCGTTGCGGTCACGGCCTCTTCACGGGCCAGGTGTGGCCAGCATCTGGCCAAGTTAGTGGGGGCCGATTCCGGTGCCCCCTTGACGCAGGGGACCGCCTCGTCGGTCCGGGTCAGCCGATCCGCTCGTGATCGAGCGGAGCTTCCCCGTAGACCTCGGGATTGAGCACGTGAAGGGGTCGCCCCCCTCGGTGATGGATCTCGATGTTCCGAACCACCTGGGTCGCCATCACTCTCTCGTCTGCCGTGCCGAGGTCCCGATGTGAGGGGTGAGGATCACATTGGGCAGAGCGATGGGTCAATTCAGCCCCGTCTGGTCCCACCAGTAGCGGATCATGAGGGCGGCTTCGGGGCCGGCGTCGTCCTGCCAGTAGTGGCCGGCGTGACGCAGGTCGTAGCTGGTGCGGTTGGTGAGGATCGACTCCCAGCGCCGCTTCTCGACCCCCCGGAACGCCGGGTCCTGGTCGGCCCAGAACAGCAGGGTCGGCTTGTCGGCGATCTCGGCGAGGCGATCCTCCACGGATTTGAGGAAGTCGGCCGATCCGGTCAGCTCCCGGGGGAAGACTCGAATCGGGAGCCTGGATTCCTGGTCTGGGAAGGGCCCTCGCCACATGGCCATCTCTCGACCGCTCGGCGCCCGGCGACGCATCGCCCTTCGCACGAACACGTTGACGAAGACATTGGCCCGGTCGACCAGGAATTCACTGGTTCTCCCCTCGCCAAGCGCGGAGGAGAATCGTTGTGTCACGTTGTCGGTGCGAGGCCACGCCCATGTGTTTCCGATGATCATCGCCTTCACCCGGTCCTGTCGGTCCAGGGCGGTGGCCAGGCCGATCGGGCCACCCCAATCCTGCATCACCGGGGTGTAGCCCTGCAGATCCAGCGCATCGATGAACTTGCCCACCACCTCGGCGTGCTCGGCCGGGGTGTACCCGAACCCGTCTCTCGCCTTGGACAAGCCGAACCCGGGGTAGTCGATGGCGATGCAGCGGAACCGGTCCGATAAATAGGGCACCATCCGCCGGTAGAGGAATGACCAGGTCGGATTGCCGTGCAGCATGAGCAGCACAGGGCCTTCACCCTCGTCGAGGTAGTGGACCTGTGCCCCGTCGATCTCCTGCCAATGACTCTCGAAGGGGTACTGGTCTTCGAGGAACCAATCGGGTCGCTGCACCACGGCAACGGTAGTGGCCGGTGTGACTCCACTCGCCGTCGGGGTTGATCTGCCCAGACGAGGTGATATCACCTCCGGCGCCATCTCAAGGGATTCGGCGCCAGAGCCGATATCCAATGGATGCATGGAACAAGGCGCTGGGTCGTGTTGTCACTGGTGGCGACGATGGTCCTGTTCGGAGAGGGCGCCGCCGTCGCCGACTCGGATACCGAGGGCGAGTTTCTCGCCAAGATCAATGCCGAGCGCTCGGCCAACGGCCTCGGATTGCTTCAAATTGACGATGGCCTCGAATCGCATGCCCGCTTGCACACTCAAGGCATGATTGACGCCGGCGAGTTGTATCACTCCAGCTCCGCGGAGCTCGGGGCGGCTGGCGGCCAAGGCTGGGAGAAGATCGGCGAAAACGTCGGCCGCGGCCAGAGCCCTACCTCACTCCACCAAGCCTTCATGAATTCGCCTGCTCATAGGAACAACATCCTCGCCGACTACAACTACGTCGGGATCGGAACTCAAAGCAGGGATGGATACCTCTACGTGACCGTCGTCTTCATGAAGAGGGACGCGAGCACGACCGCGGCCGACACATCCGGGACCAGCGCGTCGAGTCTCTGTCCAGTGGGTGCCGTCTGTGACACCGTCGCCTTTCAGGACGCCGGAGGCAGGTTCGACCTGTGGGACGAGCTTGCCTCTACCCGCCAGGTCTCAGCCTTCTACTACGGAAATCCTGGCGATGTGGCGTTCGCTGGGGATTGGAACTGTGACGGCGTCGAGACCCTCGGTCTCTACCGACGTTCCGACGGCTACGTGTATCTCAGCAATGCGAACACGGAAGGGCTCGCCGACATAACGTATTACTTCGGGAATCCCGGCGACTTCCCGATCGCAGGCGACTTCGATGGCGACGGCTGCGACACCGTGTCGATCCACCGACCCTCGGAAGCTCGCTTCTACATCATCAACGAGATCGGTGCGGCCGACCGGGGACTTGGGACCGCGCACCACTCGTTCACTTTCGGAATGGAAGGAGACAAGCCGTTCGTGCACGACTTCGACGGGGATGGGATCGACACGATCGGATTGCACCGGGAGGAGGCCGGTCTCGTCTACTACCGGAACTCTCACAGCCACGGGTTGGCCGACGGCCAGTTCACGTTTGGCAACTCCGGTGACTTCCTCGTCGCAGGCGACTGGGATGGCGACGGCGATGACACCGTCGGGGCCTACCGACCGTCGAACGGGATGCTCTACGCGATGAACTCGAACACCGGAGCGACAGCAGAGGCGACCCTGTTCGTGGGGTACCACTCGGGGGTCGTCGCCCTTCGCCCCTGAAAGGGCTGCTCTGGTTCTGGGCGAGCCGAAATTGGTTCCGCCCGCCAGGCCTGTGGCTCACTGGTCGCGGAAGTCACGAGGCCCGCTGTTCGTTTTGGGTCGATCGGGGACGGGTAATTGTCCCCAACCGATGGAATTCGCTTCTTTCAACCTGCCTGCAACCGAGCTCGTGATCGCCACCGCGGTCCACAATGGGCACGACCTCCGGCCAAGCCTGGCGAGGTTGCTCATCCTGGACGACGCCGCGCGTCTTCGCGAGGAGGATCCTCACACGGGGGCGATCGCCGAGCGTTTCGCCCCGAGCGTGGTGGTTCACCGGTCGCGCTTCGAGGTCGACCTGAACCGGGAGCGGGAGAAAGCCGTCTATATGGGCCCCTCCGATGCTTGGGGTCTCGACATTTGGCGCCGCCCCCCGACCGAGGAGGATGTCGCAGAATCCCTCGACCTCTACGACCGCTTCTACTCCGACCTGGCCTCGGTCCTCGATCGTCTCGTGGTCGAGCGCGGCGGCTTCGTCCTCTACGATCTCCACTCCTTCAACCACCGGCGAGCCGGTCCGGTGGCCCCGCCGGATCCGGCCGAGGAGAGCCCGGTCGTCAACCTCGGCACCGGCTCGCTGCCCGACAAGTGGAAGGGTGTCGCAGATGTCTTCATCGAGAGCATGAGAGGCGCGACCGTTGCGGGGACTCCCCTCGACGCCAGAGAGAACGTGCGCTTCGAGGGGCGGCAGGTCGCTCGTTGGGTGCACGAAAACTACGGCGACGTGGGTTGTGCCCTGGCCATCGAGATGAAGAAGGTGTTCATGGATGAGTGGACCGGGAGGATCGACTCGACTCTCTTGGAGGAGCTGGGAGATGCCCTCCTCGCCTCGGCGGAGCCGGTCGGGCGCGCCTGGGAGCTGGCATGAGCGTCGATGATGTCGACCTGGCCCTCGACCGTCGGCTCAGCGAGATCTGCGGCCTCCTCCCGATGCTTCGGCTCCTCACGCCCACCAATGTGCCCGACATGGCCGGGGCCTATCTCGCCGGCGAGACGGATGACCCGGAGTTCACCTACGCCGACCTTCCCGACCTCGACGCCATGGCCAGGGAGTTGGAACAGGTCAACCCCGAGGAGGCGTCCGACCCCGTTCTCATCCACATGATGCGGGGCATGCACCGTGAGTTGGAGCGTCGGCTCGAACTGCTCGAGAGCCGGAACACCGAGCACTTCCTCCTCGCGGCCGTGGAGAAGTACGGGCATGTCGAGAAGACTCTGCTGGACCTCGCCCATCAGATCCTCGAGGAGATACCTCCGGGAAGACGGTCCAGGGAATTCGTTGCGTCAGAGAGGCTGGCCACTTTGGCCAATCGGGAGTTGGACCACTATCGGGCTCTGTTCCCCGAGTTGACGGCGCTGGTCCACATCAGCGACACGGCCGCCGGGGTGATGGTGGAGAACGGCGACCTTTTCATCGGCGCCGACACCACCATCGCCGTCGGCCGGGTCGAGCAACTGCTCCAACACGAGATCGGGATCCACGTCCTGACCTATGTCAACGGGAGCGCACAGCCGATCCGGATGCTCTCCCTCGGCCTGGCCGGATACGAGGAGACCCAAGAGTCGCTCGGGGTTCTGGCCGAGCATCTGAGCGGAGGGCTCAGGCCGCAAAGACTCCGCGTCCTCGCGCTGCGCGTCGTGGCCGCCCAGTCGGTGAGCGACCGAGCCCGGTTCGCGGACACCTACGACCTCCTGAGAAAACACGGTTCCGGGCGACACCTGGCCTTCATGACCACCATGCGGGCCCACCGCTCGGGTGGGATGACCAAAGATGCCCTCTATCTGGGTGGTCTGATCCGCCTTCTTGCCTACCTCCACGAAGGTGGACGGTTCGATTCCCTCCTCGTTGGCAAGATATCTTTGGAGGACGAGCCGCTTGTCGTCGACCTCCTCGACCGGGGGGTTTTGGTCGAGCCGCCGCTGCGGCCGCGGTTCATGGACTCGGAAATGGCTCGTGATCGTCTGACCCGAATCAGGGACGGTGCGAGTGTCATGGAGCTGGGAGGCGTCGTCGTATGAGACTCGGGCTGGTAGTCAACGAAATCGCGACCGAACACCCCCAGTACAGCACGACTCGCCTGGCCCTCGCCGCCCGGAAGCGGGGTCATGACGTCTGGATGATGGGTGTCGGTGACCTCTCCAACATCGCCAGCGGTGAAGTGCGGGCGAGAGCACGCGCTCCTCAGGACAAGACGTATCGCTCGCTGAAGAGCTTCCTCGAGGACATCCAGAGCCCGGAGACGGAGCCTGAGCTGATCACCCTCGACGAGTTGGACGTCCTGTTGTTGCGCAACGACCCCGCTGAGGATGCCACCGAGCGGCCCTGGGCCCAGGCATCCGGTGTGCTCTTCGGCCAGCTGGCGGCAGCGGCCGGGGTGTTGGTGGTCAACGACCCGGTGCATCTCGCTGATGCGATCAACAAGACCTACTTCCAGCACTTTCCCGAGGAAGTACGGCCGCGCACTCTCATCTCGCGGACCGATGCCGACATAAAAGAGTTCGTGAGCGAGCTCGGCGGCCGGGCGGTGCTCAAGCCACTGCAGGGGTCGGGGGGACAAGGGGTGTTCCTCATCGATGGGAAGAAGGGTCAAAACCTGAACCAGATCATCGAGACCATCACCCGAGACGGCTATGTGGTGGTCCAGGAGTACCTGAAGGAGGCGGAAAAGGGCGACGTCCGCCTCTTCGTGATGAACGGGGTGCCGTTGGAGGTGAACGGGAAGGTCGCCGCTTTTCGACGGGTCAACGAGGACGACGATGTCCGATCGAATATGCACGTCGGAGGGAAGGCCGAGAAGGTGAAGGTGACCGACGAGATGCTGGACGTGGTGAGGATGGCCCGACCCAAGCTGATCCAGGACGGGATGTTCCTGGTCGGGCTCGACATCGTAGGAGACAAGCTGATGGAAGCGAACGTGTTCAGCCCGGGAGGGCTGGGCAGCGCCTCCTCCCTCCACGAGGTCGATTTCGCCTCGGCCGTCATCGAAGCGCTGGAACGCAAGCTACTCCTCCGCGAGAGCTACGGGCCCACCCTCACCAACGTTGCTCTGGCCACAATGTGATCAGGCCGGGACCGGGGCGGCGTCGAGGACCAGTGCGGCGGCGTCGAAGGGGTTCATCTGGCGGCCTTCGTGCCTGGCGGCCTGTAACGCCGGGTCGTCGACGGAATCGGCCAGAGAGGTCAGCGAGTCGAACACCCAGCTGATCAGGGGCCAGGGATGGAGGCCGATCCTGGTGCGGACGTCCTCGGCGGCGCCCAAGGCGATCATGCCCATCTCCGCCCGCCCCTGTCCGAACGAAAGCGAAGCTGTCGCCTCGAGGGCGTAGCACATGCCCTCCCGGTAGTTCATGCCCCGGAAGACCTCGAACGACCTCCGCAGAGCGTCACGCGCCTCGTCGAACCTCCCTGAGGCAACGTAGGAGAACCCGAGCTGCGCCTCGGCTAGCCCGATGAGCGCACCGTTGGCGAGCTCGGCGCCCAGGGCGCGAGTCTCGAGCTGATACTTCTCGGCAGTCTCGTGATCGCCCGTCGACCCGGCCAATATGCCGAGTGCGATCAGGGCGTACCCCTCGCCCCAGCGGTCCCCGAGGCCACGGAACCTGGCGAGTGAGACCTCCACCCTTCGCCACACCTCACCCTGATCGCCGTCGAAGGCCGGGAGCAGGAGCGCGGAGACGAAGTCGGCCCAGTTGTGGCAGTCGATGTCTCCGTTGCTCTCCAGGATCTCCAGGGCCGTGTCGATGGCCTGCTTCGACTTCCCGTATTGGCCCATCTCATAGAGGATCCCGCCCCGTAGCCACCAGCAGCGCCCGGCGAGCACCGGATCCATCTCGTCGTAGGCGGTGACCCCGCCCAGCCATCGAGCACCGTCCTTCATGTGGTTCCCGACCCAGAGAAAAACCCACATCCCGTAGGCCATCCGGATCAGCGAGTCGTGGTCGCCTTGCTGCAGGAGCCAATCGGCCGCGATGTCGATGTTGTTCCAGTCGGCCGCCAATCGCTCCACAACGGCGGCCTGCTTGACACCTCGAAGGTCGTCCAGGACCGATTCCGCCAGACGGACGTAATAGCCGGCATGTCGGTCTTTGAGCCAGTCGTACTCGCCCGACTCGTGGAGACGACGGAGACCGAACTCCCGAATCGGCGCCAGCATCCGGAGCCGGCCATCCCCACCCTGAGCGGGCAGAACCAGGCTGTTCTCCACCAGGACCATCAACTGGTCGACCGCGTCCCCGTCTTCAACCGCGACCTCCTGCGCCGACTCGACCGTGAAGCCCCCTTGGAACACGCAGAGCCGGGCGAACAGGGTCTGCTCCTCACGGGTCAAGAGCTGATAGCTCCAGTCGATGGCTGCTTCCAGGGTGCGCTGGCGGCTGGGGACATCGGCGGCACCGGCGCCGAGAGCGTCGAGCGACTTGGTGAGGCGCTCCGACAGCGCCCATGGGCTCAGCATGCGCAGACGAGCGGCGGCCAATTCAATGGCGAGGGGAAGCCCGTCCACGATGCGAACGATCGAAGCGACCGGGGAGGCGTTCTCCTCGTCGATCGAGAAACCAGGGATCACGGCGAGGGCACGTTCGATGAACAGGCGCACCGCGTCGGATGTGGAGACCGACTCCACCCGATCCGACCCGATGGGGGGCAGCCCGAGCGGTTCGAGGGGATATTCGTATTCGCTCATGATCCGTAGAGGCACCCGGCTGGTGGCCAGGGCCTTCAGCCCCGGACTGCGGCCGAGGAGCTCCCCGATGTCCGGACCGGCGGCGACCACATGCTCGAAGTTGTCGATCAGGAGGAGGACCTGCTGGTCCTGGAACTCGCTGGACAGGGCGTCGATCGGATCGCCCTCGATGGGGATGCCGGCGGCGTCACCAATGGCATGGAGGACCTGGCTCGCCTCGGTGAGCGGGGCCAGGTTGACGAAGTACACACCGTCGGGAAACGAAGGGGAGAGCACTTCAGCCGCCGAAAGGGCGAGGCGAGTCTTTCCGATGCCACCCGGTCCGATGATGGTGCCTAGGCGCACGTGGGCCTGTCCCAGCATGTCGACCAACTCGGCCAATTCCTTCTCCCGGCCGACGAGACTGGCCTGTGATGAGGGCAGCCGAACCCGGATCGTCGAGCGGGCCCGGGGGGGTGGGAAGTCGGTCTCGAGCCCGGGAGCTTCGACCTGGAACAGCTTCTCCGCCCGGGACAGGCCCTTGAGGGCGAACGAGCCCAGTTCCTTGATGCGCCATCCGACGTCTTCGACGCGGCCCTCCACCAATTCCCTGACCGGCGCCGAGATCACTATCTGCCCTCCATGACCCGTGGCGGCGACCCGCGATGCGCGATGGACGTCGAGGCCCACGTACCCGCCCGATCCGAGGCGGGCGGTCCCGGTGTGCAGTCCGAGTCGGGACCGGATCTGGGCGGCCTGGGGCCACTCCCGTTCGGCGAGCGACGTCTGGATCTCGACGGCGGCGCTCAACCCTTCGAAGGCATCCTGGAAGACGCTGAAGACGCGCTCCCCCTCGAGATCGAGGACGGTCCCGCCATTGCTCCGATTGGCCTCGGCGACCGTCTCGTGATAGCCGGAGAGGACCTCTGCGTAGTCGCCCTGGAGACGCTCGACGAGGGAGGTCGAGCCGACGATGTCCCCGAACATGAAGGTCAGGGTCCCCAGCGGAAGAGATCCCGGCTGGTCGTCGAATGCCGGAAAGTGGTCGGTCATCAGGCCGGCGAGGTCCTCGACCATCATCTCGGCAAGCTCACCTGGTGATTCGAAGGAGCGCATCGCCGCGTGCTCGTCCTGGCCGATGCGCGAGAGCAGCCGTTGCAGACCCTCGTCTCGATCTCCGGCCGGGCCCTTGACGTAGATCAGCCTGGGCAGGCCGGTGCTGTGGTCGTAGTCCCTCTCCAAGTCCGACCGGGGACTGTCCTCGCCAACCCATCCGTAGGACTGCCAGTAGATGCCCACGAAGACGTCAGAGGTTTCCGGTGAGGCGACGGCTTTTTCGAACTGGCCTCCGAGATCGACGCCGGTCGGCACCAGACGGAGGCTCTTGATCGCCGAGTTGGCGGCTTCCCGCTCCGATCTCAGCTCGCCCAGAGTGGATGAGACGAAGACCCGCAACCGCGCGTCGGAACCCTCATCACCCGGATCGGAATTGTCGCGAAAAGCCGCGCCAGGCGCGGACTCTGTTCCCAATTTGGGATTCCCCTCCCGAGACACGCTCACACTTCGGCAAATGTACTGCGAAATCGAGAGCTCGGGGCACTAACGGGCCGAGTGGTCGAGCGGGTCGGTCATCGGGTGCGGTGAGATGTCCCAGCGGGGGAGGAAGTACTGGACCAGGGGACCGATGGCGAGGGCAAACACGATGGTGCCGATGCCGAAGGTGCCGCCCAGGATCCATCCCAGGACCAGGACCGTGATCTCGATGACCCCACGAGTGAGCCTGATCGATGGCCCCCGTTTGGCGATCCCGGTCATCAACCCGTCCCGGGGACCGGGGCCGAGGTTGGCGCCGATGTACAGCCCGGAAGCGATCCCGATCAGGACGACACCGCCGATCAGCATGACCCAGGCGACAACGGTCGATTCGGCCTCCGGGAGGAAGACTCCGGTCAGGTCGATCACAACTCCGATGATCACGGCGTTGAGCAGGGTCCCCATCCCGTAGGCCTGCCGAAGGGGCAGCCAGAGCAAGAGCACAATGACCGAGATGATGATCGACCAGACACCAACGGTTAGGCCGAACTGACGGGCAAGACCCTGGTGCAGGACGTCCCAGGGCGGAACGCCGAGGCCCGATTGCAGCATGAGACCGACCCCGAAGCCGAAAAGCACCAAACCAACGACGAGTTGGGTGACGCGTCTGGGGAGCCGCTCACCGGCGACCGGGGTCAGGTACTTGCTCATGGAAGGCTCGGGTGTCGACACGTGGCCGCTGGGCCAGGTAAACCCCAACCGACACCGCCAGCATTCCGAGGATGTCGAGTGGGCCCGGAGTTTCGTCGAGGAACAGCCAGGCGAGCAACCCGATCTGGATCAGCATCGTGTTGTTGATTGCGGACGACTCGGTTGCGGAGAGGAGTTGGAGACTCCGATTCCACAGGGTGAACGCCCACGCGGTGTTGACCACTGCCAGCCAGATGATGATGAGCCAGGCCCGAGCCGATATTGCGGGCCAACCCTCGACCGCCACCCCGGCGGCCATCAGCGCGATTGCTCCTGAGCTCATGCTGACCACGGTCACCACCACAGGAGCCAGTGCCCGGTCCCGGTTCGCAGCCCTTCCGATCAGGGAGCCCACCGAGCTGGCGATCAGGCCGACCAGGGCGGCCACCAGGCCGATGACCGTGAACCCGAGGTCACCAGAGAAATAGGCGACGGCGCCGAGGACGATGAGGACAGCTCCCATTGTCTGGCGCGTGCTCGGTCGCTCCGCAAGCGTGATCGTGGAGGCCGCGGCGACGATGAGAGGGGTCAGCGAAAGGACCAGACTCGAGGTAGCCGCTGGTTGCGAGTCGATCGCGACGAACTGGGCGCCCTGAGCCACCGCCATGAAGACCAATCCGAGCAGGATCAGTTGTCCCCATTTCGCCCGACCCATGCCGGCGATCATCACCCGGGTTCTCGGCGTCACCAGCACCAGGCCGATGAGGAGCAGGGAGGCGAGGAGGTAACGCATGCCGGCGAAGGTCAGCGGCCGGAGACCCTCGTCGTCCAGGCCCCATCGGATCAAGATCCACGACGAGGACCAGAGCACGGTGACGAAGAGTGCGGTGAGGATGGCGCCGGTGTGCTCCCGGCTGGTGGTCGGATCGGACAAGTTCTCTCCTTGGTCGGCACGCGCTGACACGTGCCGACTTGTCCCCTCGAGGCTTTTGTCCAGTGAGGTGCGAGCCCGGTGTCTTCCAGAGCGGGCCTTCTGTGGCGCTCGGACCGGTCACCGATACGAATCGGCCGGAACCCTAGCCACCCTTGGGTCGGCCCGCTCAGGGTAGCCAAAACGGGGGGTTCCGTGCCTCAACCCGCCAGCGTCTCGGCCACCTTGGAGGGGAGGTCGAGGCTGGTTGGGGGGAAGAAGCTGACCAGGACGTGGTCGGCGCCCGACTCCCGGTAGGCCGCCACCCGGTCTGCGGTCTCGGCGAGATCGTCCGGGTAGCGGAACTGCACCGAGACCTCGACCTCGGCCCGGTCCCTGCCGATCTCCTCGCAGGCCTCGTCGAGCCGGCCCAGAGACGAGACGAACAACTCGAGGTCCGAGGTGAAGTCCGGGAAGTTCCATTGGTCCGCCCAGCGCGCGGCCAAGGGGATGGTCCGCCGCGGCCCGGTGCCACCGATGACGAAGGGCGGTCTCGGGCGTTGGACGGGCTTGGGTTCGAACCGTGCTGCGGTGATGGTGCGGTACTTGCCCGCGAATTCGAACACCTCTTCGGTCATCAAGCCGTGCAGGATCTCGAACGTCTCTTCGAGCCTCTCGAAACGCTCCTGGATCGGGGGGAGGTCGATGCCGAACGCCTCGTGCTCCCTTTCCTGCCACCCGGTCCCCACGCCAAGCTCGAGCCGCCCCTGCGACATGTGATCGAGCGTGACGGCCTGCTTGGCCAGGAGAACAGGATGACGAAACGTGTTGGCGGTCACCATCGTCCCGAAGCGGATCCGACTGGTCACCGCAGCCAAGCCCCCGAACAAGGCGTAGGCCTCCAGCATCGGCCGCGTGTCATCGTCTCGTGGCGCGTAGAGATGGTCGTTGAGCCAGACCATGTCCCAGAACCCTCCCCGGTCGGCTTCGATCCACGTTTCGCGCAGGTGGGGCCAGTCATGGTCCTGTGCCCAGACTTTGAACGAATGACGAAAAGGCCTGGTCACCGCGCCACCACCAGCGGGACGTCGGGGAGCGGGCCGGCAGGCTCGAAACCGAAGACCTCCCCATAGAAGGCCAGTTCCGACTCCAGGCTGTGGATGATGTTCTCCGCCTTGCGGAAGCCGTGATCCTCGCCCGGATATGTGATGAGGGCGTGGGGCACGCCGTTCGTCGCCAAAGCGTCGGCGATGACCTTTGCCTGCTCCGGAGGCACCACCAGGTCGTCGAGACCCTGGAACAAGATCACCGGGACGGTGATCTTGTCGACCGAGTACAAGGGCGACCTCCGTCTCATCACATCGCGATCGGTCCCGACGAGACCGTCGAGATAGCGCGATTCGAACTTGTGGGTGTCGTCGGCCAGGAGCCCGATGTCGGCTACCCCGTAGTACGAGGCGCCGGCGGCGAACGCATCGCCAAAGGCGAGCGCGGCCAAGGTCGTGTACCCACCGGCACTGCCCCCGGTGATGATCAGACGGTCGGGGTCTGCTTCCCCGGCGTCGGCCAGGAATTTGGCTGCGGCGATGCAGTCCTCGACGTCGGCGATGCCCCAGGCATTGCGGAGTCGGTCCCGATACGAACGTCCAAAGCCGGTCGAACCCCGGTAGTTGACGTCGACCACCCCGAAGCCTCGGCTCGTCCAATAGATGAAGCCCGGTCTCAGCCGGGGAAAGACGTGGGTGGTCGGCCCGCCGTGCACTTTCACGATCAGCGGCGCCTTTTCGTCGTCGGGACCGTGATGGCCGGGGTGGGTCGGCGGGTAGAACACACCATGGGCCATCGTCCCGTCGTCGGTTGGGAAGGTGACGATTCGGGGCTCAGGGAGGTATCCCGGCTCGACCGGCATCGGGTTGGAGCGGACGATGCCCATCCCGCCGTTGTCGACCTCGAGCTCGTAGACGGCACTCGGGGTGGTCGGGCCCGCACCGACGAACCATGCCCGGGACTCGCCGTCGGTGACCAGGTGATCGTGGGAGGTGAGGTCATCGGGGAGACGGGTGAGTGTGCCCTCGGCACCGATGACCGCCAGGTGATGGACACCACCCTCCCAGAAGCCGGCCAGGAGCCGGCCTCGGGAGAGGAACCCGAAGGTCGTGGACCCGAACAACCAGGCGGGACCGCCGAAGTCCGCCTCCATGGTCAGGATCGGTGACGATTCTCCTCCATCGAAACGGTGGAGGTTCCACCAACCGCTCCGGTCGGTGACGAACACGACTTCCCCGTCGGGGCCCCACTCCGGCTGGATCACAGACTCGTCGCGGCCACCGGACACCTGCGAGACATCGGTGAGCCCTTCGTTCGTGATGATGGCCACCATCAGCGTGGTCCCGTCCCAGGGCATGTTGGGATGATCCCATTCCAGCCAAAGGAGTCGGCCGCCGTCGGCCGAGGGACGGGGCGAGGAGTAGAAGTCCCGACCCGAGGCCAGGACCCTGACCGAGTTGCCGGCAGGGTCGACTCTCACGATCTCGTTGACTGCTTCGCCTTTCCCATGGCTCTCCCGGACGCAAACGATCGACCCGTCGGGGAGAAAGCGGCCGTCGGCATATCGCAGCGAGCCGGGGACCGACGGTTCCGGCGTGATGGGAGCGCCGTCCACATAGAGACGCTGGTCGGAGAACTCGGAGTAGGCGAGCCGGCCTTCACCGAGCACGTACGACCCGCCTCCGTATTCGTGGACCCGGGTCCGCACGTTGATCGGCGACGGTGTGATCTCGGTGATCCGACCCGAGTGGTCACGGCGGACCAGCACCTGCCGGCCGCCTTCGCCGGGACGGCCTTCGAGCCAGTAGAGATCGTCACCGTCGACACCGATCTGTCCGTAGTCGACGACGCCGCCGACGGCGTCGGCGGCCGACATCGGGGACTCCCACGTACCGTAGGGTCGGGCTTCGGTCATAGCTCGAGGTTATCCCGATGCGCCGGGCCGCCTGCCCGGTCATTACCTTGTGCCCGATGCGAGGAGTGAGTTGGCGATCATGAGCACCAAACAGGCCTCCGAGGGCCTCTACGACTATGCCACCAGGGAGCCACGGCTCCCTGCCCCGGAGAACCGGGACAACGACCGGATCGAGATACCGATCGAGCAGAGACTGGGCCTGTACGAGACCCAGCAGCTTCTCCGTCAGTTCGAGAAACGGGCGTATGACCTCTTCCTGCAGAACCTGGTCAAGGGGACCTCGCATCTCTCTCTTGGGCAGGAGGCAGTGGCCACCGGTTTCGCCAAGGCGATGCGACCCGACGACTACACCTTCGCCACCTATCGGGGGCACGCCCACACCCTGGCCCGGGGCGCCGAGCCGGGGCCGGTGCTGGCCGAGCTGCTCGGACGGGAGAACGGGATTCTCAAAGGCAAGGGTGGTTCGATGCACCTGACCTCGATCGAGCACGGGATGATGGGCTCCTACGCCATCATTGGGGCCCACCTCACCATCGCCAACGGCGCCGCCTGGTCGGCGCAAATGCGAGGCACCGATCAGGTGGCGGTGTGCTTTTTCGGCGACGGGACCACCAACATCGGTGCCTTCCACGAGGCACTCAACATGGCTGCGATTTGGGACCTTCCCGTCGTCTTCGTCTGCGAGAACAACCTCTGGATGGAGTACACCCCGATCGACCTGATCACCGCAGTGCCCAACCCGGCAGCGGATCGCGCCGGCTCCTACGGCCTGGAGAGCATCATCGTCGACGGCAACGACGCCGATGCCGTCTACCAGGTGGCCGGTCGAGTCATCGGGCGGGCCCGCAATGGCGAAGGACCTTCCTTGGTCGAGGCCCAGACCTATCGGGAGCAGGGGCACAGCCGTGCCGACCCGGCCAAGTACCGACCCCCGGCCGAGGTTGAGGCCTGGAAAGCGCGGGACCCGATCCCGATGTACCACGAGCGCATGTTGCGGCTCGGCGTCCCGGAGGGGGACCTGACCACGATCCAACAGGATGTGGCGAGGCGGGTCGACGAGGCCACCGAGTTCGCCAAGAGCGGTGAGTTGCCCGGCGAGGAGCTCTTGATGAGCGACGTCTGGGTAGATGGGGGTTCGGCATGGCGGAACTGACCTATCGCACGGCCGTTGCCTACGGCATCGCCCAGGAGATGCGCCGCGACCCGAACCTGGTGATGCTGGGCGAGGACATCGCCGGGGCAGGGGGCGTGTTCAAGACGACGGTCGGGCTGCTCGACGAATTCGGGCCGGACCGCATTCGGGACACCCCCATCTCGGAGCAGGCGATCCTGGGTGCGGCCATGGGAGCCGCCATGACCGGCGTCCCGGTGATCGCCGAAATCATGTTCTCCGACTTCATTGCCGTCTGCTTCGATCTGTTGGCCAACGAGATCGCCAAGTCCCGTTACATGACCGGGGGCCAGGTGAGCGTCCCGGTCGTGGTGCGCACGGCCAATGGTGGCGGTTCCCGATTCGGCGCTCAGCACTCACAGAGCGTGGAGAACTGGGTGATGATGATCCCCGGCCTCAAAGTGGTGGCACCCTCCACCCCGCTCGACGTGGTCGGTCTTCTGGCCGCCTCGATCCGGGATCCCGATCCGGTGGTGTTCCTCGAGCACAAATCCCTGATGGCCGACAAGGCGGAGGTGCCCGAGGGCGAGATCGTCGACGAGCTCGGAGTGGCCAAGGTGGTGCGTGAGGGCACGGATTGCACGATCGCCGCCCTCGCCCTGATGGTCCCCCGCGCCTTGGAGGCCGCCCATCGGCTCGCCGAGCAGGGCATCTCGGCCGAGGTGATCGATGTGCGGACCCTGGTCCCGCTTGACACACAGACCATCCTCGGCTCGGTGACGAAAACGAGTCGGTTGTTCACCGTGGAGGAGAACCCCCGTCTCTGTGGCTGGGGCGCCGAGATCGCCTCGATCGTCGCCGACGAGGTGTTCTGGGACCTGGACGGGCCTGTGGTCCGGATCACGACCCCGCACATCCCGCTCCCGGCCGCCGAGGCACTGGAGGACATGGCGATCCCCTCGGTCGACTCGATCACCGAGACTGTCGTCAAGCGGCTCGGCTGAGGCCCTATTGACCTCTGGTCGGTTACGGTCGTTCCTAACGTGAGGGTCATGGCGTTGCCCCCCTCGCCTGGTCGTGTCCCGTGAGCGGGCTCCGCCCACCGCCCAAGGATGAAGCACCGAGCCGGGTCCTGCTGCGAATCGTCGTGTTGATCCTGCTTGTCGTCGCGGCCGGGATCGTCGTCTGGACGGCGGTGACCAGGCAACGGATCGACCTGATCGAGGACGTCTCCCTCGACGACCTCGAGTTGGATCAGGTCGTCACCGCCAATGGCACCCAGCTGAATGTGGTCGAGGAAGGAGACGGGGCCGTCCCGTTGGTCCTCCTTCACGACGTGGACGTCGCCGGCGGGGTGCTCTGGGACGATGTGGTTGCCGACCTGGGCCCGGAGTTCACCATCATCAGAATCGATCTCCCCGGGTTCGGACTGAGCGAGAGGATCCCGGTCGAGGGGAGCAGGCACACGGTGGCTTCGATGGCCACCGAGCTGTCGGGTGCCATCGAGGCGCGCGTGGGCGGGCCCGTGGTGATCGCCGGCGTCGGGCTCGGAGGAGAGGTCGGCGCCGAGATCGCGGTGATGGATCCCGATCTGGTGGCCGGTCTGGTCATGGTCGACGTCGACTTCTACAAACCGGAGGGATGGGTCGAATTCGTCGAGAAATTGCCGTGGGTGGGCACGGCGGCCACCTTCGCCTTGGAGACGGCAGGTCCGCTCAGCAGTTCACGCTGGGCCCCGAATTGCGAGACCGGAGGTTGGTGCCCGACACAGAGCCAGGTCCTGGCCCGGGATCTCGCCGAGACCATCGTCGACACCACAGAGTCGTTCCGGGCGTTCCGCCGTACCCCGGCTGCCTCCCAGGTGCCGTCCAAGCTGAACGAGATCACCGCTCCCGTCCTCTACCTGTGGAGCCAACAGGGAGAGGTGCCTCGTGAATCCGTCGATCGAGTCGAGGAGGCACTGCCCGAGGCCGAGTTCGAGGTGCAGGCGGACGCCTGGAAGGCACATCTCGACGCCCCGGGCGAAGTGGCGGCAGCAATCGCCACGTTGACGCCTTAGACCACCTCGAATTCGACGGTGTGCACCACGTTGTTGGCGTAGCCGCCTTTGTTCCATCTCGAGACGAGTGGCTGAGTGTTGTCGGAGGCGTCGGTGGCTCGGGCCATGACCGTGTGCATCCCGGGACTGAGGGTCAGGTCGCGCCGCCATGAAGTCGCCGCCAGCGGTCCCGATCCCGGTGTGAGCTCCGCGTCCACCCACGTCACTCCCTGGTCCACCGACACAGCTACCCGTTCCACCGCCGCCAGCCCCGACCAGGCCGATCCGGCAACGGTCACTCTTCCGGCGGTCACCCGTCCTCCTGGACCGGGGAATGTGACGACCGACCTGACCTGCATCTCCGCCACCGGCGCGCCGTCTTCGACGAGGTCGTCGCCGAAGAAGCGGTAGCGATTCACGAAGTGGCCGGAGAATGGCTCGGTCACACCTACGATCCGGATCAGCCACTTGACCGACTTCATGGCGTAGTGCCCGGGCACGACCAACCGAACCGGGCCTCCGTGCTCGAGGCCCAGTGGTTCACCGCCCATGTGTGTCACCAACAACGCCGAGCCCTCCCGGACCAGGCGAGCCGGGACCGAGAACTCGAAGTGCACCTCGCCCTCGGGGTGGACATTGCCCCGATCGAACCCGGTGGAAACGATCTCCGTCACCTCATCAGGGATCTCGCCCAAGGCATCGATGAGCCGCACCCCCCCGACCCGGACCGGCGATGCTCCCCCCAATCCCCATTGCACCCCGCTGACCACCGGCCTCATGAGGGAGCGCCCGTTCCCGGCACACTCGAGGACCAGGTCGAGGTCGACGTGTTCCAGAGCCGCCAGTCCGTCGGGGGTCAGCGTGCGCGCCGGGCGGCCGGGGAGGTCGACCTCTATCTGGCCGGTGACCTGTCCGGGCTCGGGCATCGGGAAGCTGTTCCGCATGTACACCCGCTCCTGGGGGAGCCCCCTCCCATCGAGATCGGCCAAAGGGACGGCGGCATTCGGGGGCTCTTCGGTGATGAACTCGAGTCCGCTCATGGCCGGGCCAACCTAACGGGACACGACACGAACGTTATGCAGGGCGTCACACATCCGTGACGCCCTGCATTAGGTATCAGGTTCAGGTAAGCGCTCCTTCCACCCACTCCGCCCAGCGGCGGGTGAGGTCGTGGATTGAGGGGCGGTCGGTCCCGGTGGGGTGGAATGTGGGGCCGACGATGACCCGGACCCGGCCCTTCCGGAACCTGTTGTCGATGCCCAGCGCCTGCTCGGTGCCGATGACGGCGACTGCGACCAACGGCACTCCGGCCCGGGCAGCCAACCACGCCGCCCCTTGCTTGAAGCCGGCATCACCGAATCGCTCCACCCTGATCCCCTCCGGGAACAGGCCGACGACTCCCCCTTCGGCGAGATGGGCCAGACACGCCTTCACCGTTGCCAGCGGCACGGCTCCCCTGCGCACCGTGATCACCTCCAGGGTGTCCAAGAGCCAATCGAGCCACCAGTGATTCCCATAGAGGTCGGTCAGGGCGATGAACCGGGACCGGCTTCCGTACACCGCGCCAACCAGCGGAGGGTCGAGGAACGAATAGTGATTGGCTGCGATGACGAAAGGAGGGGCGGGAAAACCCGGTCCCCGATCGATCTTCAGCCTCCAGGCGATCCTTCCGCCGATCCGGATGGCCGGGAGCACCACGGGCCAGAACAGGCGAGACCTCAGCGGGATTCGGCTGGGCGCAGGACGGTTCAAGGAATGATCAGCACTTTGCCCGTTGTCTGCCTGGCCTCCAGGGCCCGATGGGCGTCGGCCGCGTCGGCAAGTGGGTATTCGGCCCCGATTCGAACGTCGAGGACACCCTGATCGATCCAGGAGAAGATATCGCTGCAGCGGGAGAGCATCTCTTCCCTTGTCCGGAGGTAATGGGCCATGGTCGGCCTGGTCAGATACAACGAGCCCTTCCGGGAGAGGACGAGGGGCGCGATCTCCGGCGCGGGGCCGGATGCGTTGCCAAAGGTGGCCATCAGACCCCGGGGCCGGAGCAGATCGAGCCCTTTCATGAAGGTGTCGGCGCCCACCCCGTCGAAGACGACATCCAGGCCCTTGGGGCCGGCCACGGCCTCCACTGCTTCCTGAAAGTCGGTCTCGGAGTAGACGATGACATGATCCGCCCCCGCCTTCCGGCTCAGGTCGGCCTTGTCGGTGGTGCCCACGGTCGTGAACACCTCGGCACCCCGGAGTTTGGCGATTTGGGTGAGAAGCAAACCCACCCCACCAGCTCCGGCATGGATCAGACACCTGTCTCCGGGCTTCAAAGGGAAGGTGTCGGTCGCCAGGTAGTGGGCGGTGATCCCTTGCAACAGCACCGCGGCCGCCACCCGAAGGTCCGTCCCATCGGGCACCGGAATCGCCCGTTCGGCAGGCACGACATGACGTTCGGCGTAGGTGCCGACGACCTGGGCCCAGCCGACCTTGTCGCCGGTATGGAACCCGGTGACGTCGGCGCCCACCCCGAGCACCGTCCCCGCCCCTTCCATCCCCGGGGTGAAGGGGAGGGTGAGGTCGTACAACCCGATGCGCTGATAGGTGTCGATGAAGTTGAGGCCGGCGGCTGCCACCTCGACCAGGAGGTCGCCCGGCCCGACCACGGGCTCGGGGACGTCGCTCAGGACGAGCCGCTCCGGCCCGCCGAGCTCGGATATCACGATTGCCTTCACGTCCGTTCCACCTTCCATCCTCGGGTCCGCAGCTCGTCCGCGAGAAGCTCGTCGCTCAGATAGGACAAGTCGAGGTCGATCGAATCCACACCAAGACAACGCTCGACCGGGTCACGAAGGGTGCGGGCCCAGGCTTTGCCCTTGGCCTCCGCCTCGAGGCTCAGCGTCGAATCCGCGTTGACCCTGTACACGTGCGCCGTGATCTGGGGATTGGCCCGCGACCCGCGTTCTCCGTAGACGAGCAGGACCGAGCCCATCGGGATGTCCTGGATCCCCCCAGCCGCCACGAACGGGCCTTCGAACGCCCATCCCGAGGCCTTCTCACTGTCGACCGACTCCACGACCTTGGCCCAGTTCTTGTGACGCTCATCCCCCACCAGGGGGACGTCGACAGCCACCATCACCCTGTCGTCCATGATCCGAGCCTAAGCGACGGGACCCCGGAGACGCGAAGTGATGTCGGTACGCTTTACCCTCAGCACATGGCAAAGCTCCGCCTGTTCGCAAATCTCCGTGAGATCGCCGGGACCTCGAGGCTCGACGTGCCCGCGGAGACGGTTGGCGGTGTCATCGAGGCGGCCTCCGAGAAGTTCGGCCCCGACTTCCGCCGTGGCGTGGAAACGGCCCGAGTGTGGGTCAACGGGGAGTCGGCGTCCATGGAGGACAACATCATCGAGACCGACGAGGTGGTGCTGATCCCGCCCGTATCGGGGGGCAGCCAACCGACCACGACGTTCTCGGCCGTCGATCTGATCGGGTTCCTGCCCATCGCCGTGGCCGTTGTGGCCATTCTGGCCAACACTCAGGGCCAGGAGATCTGGGCCGCGGTCCTGGTGCTCATCGTGGGGGTTTGGGCAGTCGACCTCGGCTCTGCGTTCACCTCCAGGGGCAAAGAGTTCGCCACTCTCGCCGTGGTTGTCACCGCCGCCGGCGCGGCCATGGCCGCCCACGTCGCTGGTGGCGCCGGCTACGCCCTGGCCCTCGTCCTGGCGGTCGCCGTCGGCATGGGGTGGGCCGTCGCCTTCCCCCAGTATCGGCACGTCGACGTGTTCAGCCCGACGGTGATGGTGTCGCTCTTCGCGGGGCTGGGCACGGCGTCGTTGGTACTCGCCAGGTCGGCCCAGAGCCCGGAGGCGAGTGCAGTCGACGTCTTTTTGGTCTCCGTTATCGCGGCCCTTCTCCTCGGGTCCATCGTGGAACGCGTTCCCCCGCTCCCCCTCCTCGACCCGTTCTCCGTGACCGCTCTCGGAGCCGTCCTCTCGGCAGTCGGCGCGGCCTTGATCTGGGACCTCGATGTGGTGTCTTACCTGCTCGTCGGACTTGGCATCGCAGTGGCCTTGCTCGCAGGTCGCGGACTTTCCTCGATGCTCCGCACCGGACGCGCCACCCTCACCGAGCGACCACCCGGGGCCCTGGTTTGCCTCGATGGCGTGGCCCTGGCCGCCGCCATCTACTACCCCCTTTTGCTGCTCGTTCTCTGATCACATCACGACAGATCAACTGGGGACTACATAAAGCGGGTCTCAGGGGTTACTCTCTCCGCCGATGCGTGCCACCTGGACGCCTCGTCGCGTCGTCACCCTCCTCACCCTCATCGCTCTCCTGGCCGCGCTGTTCCCGATTTCGGGCCTTGCCGTGACCAAGGCGCAGGTAGAAGAGGCATGCGCCGACTCCCGTGCTCAGCTGGCGGAGTACCGCGAAGCACAGGGCGCCTTCGCCGCGGCGGCCCGGGAGTACGAAGACGCCGTCATCGAGGTCGATCGGGTGGAACGCAAGCGGGAACAGGTCACTGGCTCGATGACCAGTCACACCGACGAACTAGACCAGGTGCAGGCCAAGATCGAAGAACAGGCGGTGGAGCTGTACATGAGGGGAGGGATGGCTAGCCCGGGCATCATCTTCTCGGCCTCCACGGTCGATCAGTTCATGACCACGTCCGAATTCCTCGCTGCGGCCGCGACCGGAGGCCAGGAGTCGCTCGACGAGCTGATCGCCGCCCGGAGCGAGCTCGATCGCTTCGAGAGTCAGCTGGCCGACACCCAGAACGAGCTGGAAGTGGTCGAGGCGGATCGGCTGGACGCGCGCAACACACAGGAGTCGGCCATGGAGGCCGAGCATGCGGCCTACGCCAAGCTGTCCGGACGATGCAAGGAGTTGGCCACCGAATACGACCGGGAACAGGCGGAGCTGGCGGCGCGGGCGAGGCAGCGAGCCGCAGGCTCGGTCCAGGTGGGCTCGTTCATCTGCCCCTTCACGCCGGGCCGCACTTCGTTCATCGACTCTTGGGGCAGCCCTCGGTCCGGGGGCCGGGCCCATAAGGGGACCGACATGTTCGCGGCCTGGAACGAGCCGATATATGCCGTCACCTCAGGAAAGGTGTCAACCCGCAGCGGTGGTCTGGGAGGCAACAGCATTTGGCTGTCCGGCGACAACGGAATCGGCTTCTACTACGCCCATCTCTCCAGCTTCAACGTCAGCTCGGGTGCTTCGGTGAGCCAGGGGCAGACGATCGGATTCAACGGTGACACCGGGAACGCCAGGGGAGGTTCGCCCCACCTCCACTTCGAGATCCATCCCGGCGGTCGTGGCTCCTCGGCGGTCAACCCCTATCCCACCGTGGCCGGTGCCTGCAGGTAGCCTTGACCCCGTGACCGAGCACCGACGCAACATCGACACGGTTCTCGAGCCCGACTACCTGGACGACATAGCCGAGGTCGACCTAGACGAGCTCCGACGGCGTCGGGAGTCGGCTGAAGACGTCGAGGCCCAGATCTCGTACTACCGCCGGCTCCTCCACGGCCGGATGGACCTGCTCAATTTCGAGCTGCGGCGTCGCAGCGGCCAGGAGGAGCGGACCCTGCTCGAGGCGCTGCCCGAGATCCTCGCCACCGGCATGGTCCTGGGCAACGAGCCCAATCTGCGCCACCTCGAGACCATGCCCCCGCTCCCCACCTCCACCGGGCGCCGACTCATCGATCGGATCATGGACGACGGCATTCTGACCCAGCTTCCCGAGCTGACCAGTGAGGAGCTGAGCGAGGCCATCGACCGTGTCCATGAGGTGGAGGCAGAGCTCTCGGCGCAACGTCGGCAGCTGCATTCGGTGATCGATGCCCTGCAGGACGAGATCATCTCCCGATACCGGAGCCAGCAGGGCGAACCACAAACCGCAGGCTGAGCGTTGCTCGCCGCCCGAACCCGCTCGGGTCTCGTGGAGACCATGCACGATGGGGCCGTGGCGGTCGTTGCGGACGATGGGGCCCTGGTTGCCTCAGTAGGGGACATCGATCAGCCGTTCTTCCTTCGGTCGGCCTCCAAGCCGTTCCAGGCCCTGATCGCCCAGCAGGAAGGCGCCCAGCTCGACTCGCAGCAGCTGGCACTCGCGTCCGGATCACACGACGGCGAACCGGTGCATGTGGCCATCGTGGAGGCGATGCTGGGCGGCGTGGGGCTCGAAGTGTCCCATCTCCTCTGCCCGGCCGCATGGCCCCTCTCCAATGCGGCGATGACCAGGTATCGAGATCAGGGGCGGGAGACTCCGGAACGGGTTTGGCACAACTGCTCGGGGAAGCACGCCGCCTGGCTCAGGGCGAGTCAGGCGCGTGGTTGGCCATTGGACGACTATCTGTCACCGAGCCATCTGCTGCAGGAGAAGATCACCGAGCTGATCGATGAACTTGGTCAGTATCCGGCCACCCCGGTCGGGGTCGATGGGTGTGGGGCGCCGGTTCACCGCACGACGACCCGGGCGATGGCCCTCCTCTACGCCCGGCTCGCCTCGTTGCCCATGTTGCGTGAGGTGTTCACTGCCATGCACCGTTATCCGGCATTGGCGTCGGGCCGCGGCAATGGCGACAGTGAGATCGCCACGGCATTGAATGCGGCCGCAAAGCGAGGCGCGGCCGGCTGTCTCGGGGTCGCACTCGATGGGCGGCTGGGTATCGCGGTCAAGGCTTGGGACGGGATCCAGGAAGTGGCCGACACGGCCATGGTCGCCACCCTGGCCGCACTGGGCGAGCTCCCGCGATACGGCGCGGATCGTCTCGCCCCGCTGGCTCGGCCCGAGGTCCTCGGCGGCGGGCGTTCGGTCGGTGAGCTCGAGCCGAGGGTCGAGCTGCGATGGGCATGAGGGAGGTGCTGGAGCAGCGGATCTCAGGCTGGCTCGACGATCCGGACTCGAGTGTCGAGTACGCCGAGGAGGTCGAAGGGCGCTGGGCGGTCCGCATGGTTCAGGAGACGAGGGACGCCACGACGGTGTGGTTCACGGTTGGAGAGCGAAGCCTCCAGTACGAGGCCTACGTGTTGCCGGTGGGCGAAGGCACTCCCGGCCTTCTCCGTCAGGCGTTGCAGCGGAACATGAGAGGGTGGCGCGCCTTTTTCGCCCTCGACCAGGATGGGGGTCTGCTGCTTCGGGGACGCATCCCCGACACCCATGTGACCGATCTCGAGCTGGACCGCGCCCTCGGTGAGGTCTACGACACCATCGAGGTCAGCTTCCGACCTCTGCTTCGCTCACTGCAGTCGGGTCGCGAAAATTCGAGTTAGAAACTTGTGAACACACCCATGTGCACAAACCCTGTGCAAAAGCCCGATTCCTGTTGGTAACCGGGTTACAGCCTCGATTCACTGTCCACTTGACGATGGATATCGTTGTTCGACGGTGATCGACGATGGCGTCGAGGTCGTTGAACCGAGGTCGGCGAGCCCGTACATTCGGCGATGCGAACGCCCGAGAGGCAAACCGGAGCACCGTCCGTTCGGGGAAGTGCGGAGGAGGCTCTGGAGGTCACTCGGGCGTTTGCCTTTGGCGCACCCGGCCAACACGGCGGGGTTTGGCTGGTACTTCTCCAGTACGATCTCATGGGATGGCCGGCCTGCAGAAGAAGAACCTCGACGCCCCGGACGAGCGCGTTCAGTTGGAAGGGGTCGTGGCGGACATCGTTCAGGTCGGCGATGCCTCCATCTCCCGGAATGTATTCCAGCCGGGCGCCCACTGTACCCTGGGGGGACGTCTTCTCAAGGGGAACCATCGGGCAGAGGAGAGCTGTCAGGCGCATCACTCCGGCATGGTGGTCCAAGGGAGGCTGCGCATCGAGATGGATGACGGCTCGGCCATGGACCTCGGCCCCAACGAGGTGTTCGACATTCCGGCCGGCCACGATGGCTGGGTAGTGAGCGAGGAGCCTTTCGTCGGCATCAACTGGTCCGGAGTCCGAACCTGGCTTCCCCAGGTCGAGTCGGGCGATCGAGTTCTCGCCACCCTTCTCTTCACCGACATCGTGTCGTCGACGGAAACAGCTGTGCGGCTGGGGGACGGTGCGTGGCGCGATCTCCTCGGCCGACACAACCGGGACGTCCGCGATCAGCTCGATCGGTTTCGGGGGCGCGAGGTAGCGACCACCGGCGACGGTTTCCTGGCCGTTTTCGATGGGCCGGCCCGGGCGATTCATGCCGCGCGGGCGATACGGGATAGGTCTCGCGCGCTCGATCTGGAGATCCGAGCCGGGATCCACACCGGGGAGGTCGAGGTGGTGGGCGACGATGTCAGGGGAGTCGCGGTGCATGAGGCGGCCCGGATCGCTGCGGCCGCATCCCCAGGGGAGATCCTCGTGTCCGCCACGACCCGTGCTCTGGCGACTGATAGCGAGTTCAGCTTTGAGGAGAGCCCTGGACACGATCTCAAGGGCTTCGACGGGACCCGGGTTTTGCACGCTGTGATCTAGTCGGCCAAACCCTGGCCAGAGTCTCAGTTCTGACAGATGCTCGAGTATCGAGTTGCCTCGAGGCACGACTGACCGGCGACGACCGCCTTGTCGGGGGGCACGATCAGGGTCGTGGTCGGGGGCGGGGTCGTGGTGGTTGTGGAGGTCGTGGTGGTCGATGCCGGCCCCGGCTCGCTTGGATCAGGGGCGGGAGCGGGCGTCGTGCCGGGGGAGTCTGAGGCCGGGGGCGGGGCCTCGGTCGGGGGTGGGGCCTCGGTGGGGGGCGGAGCGGTTTCGCCCTTCTTCATGAACACGACGGTGACATAGAGATAGCCGTCGGCGCTCCCGGTGCCGATCCCCACGTAGTTGTAGTCACCGAGGATGTTGGCTTGGTGACCGGGCGAGGCCATGAAGGCGCTGTGCAGGGACGAGGGGTCCTGACCCCGTCCCACGTTCTCTCCGACCCGGGACCAGCCACTTCCGGCCGCGGCCGAGAGCTCGCCGTCACTGGAGTGGTAGATGCCGCCGGATTCGATCATCGCTTGGGTGTGATTCCGGGCGTGAGCCCGAAGCCCTCCGTCGACCTGAAGGGACCCCAGCCCGTTGTTGGCCCGGGTCGAGTTGATCAGGGAGAGGAATTCGCTCTCGGTGCCGGAGTCGGCGGCGGCAGCCACGGACACGCCGGCGGTCACCAGGACCCCGACCAGCACCAAGAGCCATCGTCGCTTCCCCAGCATCGATCTATTTATCGACGCGTGGCCAAAACCCCTTTAGGTCGCTGGTTGGGCTCCTTGACCCACCTACGTAAACGTAGAACGCTGAGCTCAGATCCCGAACATGACCTCGCGCAGACTGATCACACTCGATTCCAGGGTCCCGGGGTCGAGTCGCATCGAGCCGAGACGCAGGCCCTTCATCCCTTCCCCGGTGTTGGTCATCACACGGAGCCCATCGTCTTCGTTGCTGAGGATGCCGAGCCCGAGACACCCCCCTCCTTCGTCCTGGACTCCTACCAGGACGTCGTCGAGACGTCCCAGGTTGAGGCCCATGGGCAGGGTGGGGGCGAACACGGTCGGCCTGACCTTCCAGCGGTCGAGGGGCGGGGCCAGTGCGCGGGCGAAGGCCTCGGTGCGTCTCTGCGCCCTCTCATCGGGGGAGAGGGGCATCACATTGGGATCGGTCGGGGAGACGGTCACATCGAGACCGAGGAAACGTCGCAACATCCCCACGACCGGCTCCATTTCTCCGCCTCGTTGCAAGGCCACCACCGTGTCGGGCCGGCAGAGCTCGGCCTTGTGGTATTTCAATGTCTCCCCGGCCACCCCGGAGACCACAGCAGTCGTGTCCAGGATCACCAGGTCTGCCAGCTCACGGGCCTGGTCCACCATGGCCACGGTGGCAACCACCTGTTGCAGGACGAGCCGGGCCGGAGTGATCGTGCCGACGAAGTGGAGTCGGTCAGGGATGCGCACGGTCTCGATGTCCTCGGGGGTTCGCAAGACCTTCAGCCCGACGCAGGCCGGGGGGCCGACGGTCGAGTTTCCCACGTCGGCATCGACGATCGCCACGGTCCGACCGGCGCCGAGAGCGAGACGGGCCGCCTGCAGGGCGAGGGTGGTCTTTCCGGTGTCGACGCTCCCCATCAGCATCGCGACCTTGGCCCGCGACACCTCCCGGGCAATGGCGTCGTGGCTGGCCTCGTTCATCGCGGCAATATAAGTCGGACCACGCTGTCTACCGTGTCCGGCCGACGCCCCACCCATGCCGCAGAACGCACTCCCCATCAGTTTCCTCTCCGACTTCGGACTCGCCGACGAGTTCGTCGGGGTGGTGCACGGGGTGCTGTCCAAGATGTCACCGGAGTCCCGGGTCATCGACGTCGGGCACGGGACACCACGGGGCGACGTGCGGGCGGCCGCCCTGGCCCTGACCCGGGCCATCCAGTACCTACCCGAAGGAGTGGCCCTGGTGGTGGTGGACCCCGGCGTCGGATCGGAGCGCAGGGCCCTGGCCCTGGAAACCGAATGGGGATACTTCGTCGGTCCCGACAACGGTGTCCTCTCCCCGGCGGTGGCGATGGTGGGTGGGGCCACCGTCATCGTCTCCATCGACAATCCGGAGGCGAGAATCCCATCTCCTGGGGAGACGTTCCATGGCCGTGATGTGTTTGCTCCGGCCGCCGGGCTGCTCGCCTCGGGCGAGGCGTCGATCCTCGATCTCGGCGCCGAGCTGGGCCCGGGATCGGTGCAGCCGCTGCTCCTCCCCCTTCCCGAGACCGAAGGGAATGTGGTGACGGGGGAGGCATGGTGGGTGGATAGCTTCGGGAACGTTCAGACCAACATCGGGCCTGACGATCTCGCTGCCGTCGGCCTCGCCCCCGGATCGACGCTGACGGTGAAGGTGGGGGCAACCCTGCACACGATTCCCTGGGCGACCGCCTACTCCGACGTCGACTCCGGCGAGCCACTGATCCATGTCGACTCAGTGGGGCTGATCGCCATTGCCGTTAGGGACGGTGCGGCCGACGAGGAACTGAACTTGACGTCGGGGGTGGCGGTCACCCTCACTGGGAGAGGATCGACACCAGCTGGATGATCCCGGCCACGGCGATGATCACCAAGAGGATCACCAGGACTATGGCTGTGGCGGGTCGCATGGGGCCCACGATGGCAGACCCTGAGGACGGTGCGAAAAATGATGAGGCCCCCGCTGGGCGGGGGCCTCATCTACACGAAGGAGAGTTCCGTACCGTGGGGCGGGCTGGGAGGCTATCCGTTCACACCTTGGACGAACGTGCCCTTGGTATGAGGGGAACGGTTGACCCTCCTTCCTGCATGCGCCTCCATTATCGGTCACCCAGAGTGGTTACTTGAAACATTTAGCCTTCAAATTTTTCACCCGACCCGGATGCCATCTCTGTGATGAGGCTCGTCCCCTGGTAGAACGGGCGATTCGACGACGGGGCGGGACCCTGGAAGAAGTCGATATCGACACCGATGACGTGTTGATCAGGGACTACGGAATGCGGATCCCGGTGCTTCTCGGGCCCGGCGATGACGTGGTCGCCGAGGGTCGGATCGATCGGGCATCATTGCGACGGGCACTGCGCCGGGTGTGACCCTGGGTCAGGGAGTCTGGCTGAGTCCGGCTTCGGCGCCACTCACGGTGGTGGTGGTCGCCTCTCCCTCGGGCGGCGCCTCTTCACCGGGGGTCTCCTCACCGGGCGCCTCGCCCTCGCCGCCTTCCTCCCCTTCGGCCGGGGCCAGACCGCAATCGACGAGGGTCTCGGCGGGGTCCGCCCCACCGAAGCGGACCCGCTCGAAGGCGACCACCGCGGCCAATTGCTCCTCGCTCAAGGTCCCACCGAACGGGGGCATGCCCCCGGCAATGGGCTTGTTCGGGTCTCCATAAGTGCTCTCACCCGCTGCTTCGAAGCCCGCCGATCCCAGTGTCACCCATTCGATATGGTCGGCACAGGCACCAAAAGTGGAGACGACGCTTCCGAACGCCGGACCGACGCCACCACCACCGGTGGCGCCATGACATCCGTCGCAGCTAGCAACATTGGCATAGACGTCCTCACCCATGGCGATGAAGTCGGAACCGCCGCCACCGGCGCCCGAGCCGGTGAACTCGGTTCCATCGCAATTGACCACCTCACCGGTGATCACATCGGTGCTCAACTCGGTGGCGTCTCCGCACTCGCCGGTGGCTGAGCCGCCGAGGGCGAACAGTGCGAATGCCGGGATGATCAGGAAAACCGCCGCCAGCCAGCGGGGGACGACGAAGTTGGTCTTTTCCCGGATGCCGGCGGTGGGAACGGTGACCACCTCGGGCAGGCTCGCCGCCTCGGCTGCGGTCACCTCGGCCGGGATCGGGGAGCGGGTGACGGCGGAGGGCTGGGCCGCGGCGGCAGGTGCCACGGGTTCGGAGGGCATCTCCGGCGCCGGCGCGGGGCCGGCTTCCTCGGCGGGCGCCTCTGCCTCCGGCTCGGCTGCGGGCGTCTCCTCGGCTGCGGCCGGCGTCGCAGCGGCGACGGCTCCACCGCCCGCCCAGGCCGAGAGCACCTCGTCGACGGTCATCCCGGTCTCGGCGGCCCGGGCTGCCGCCGACCGCTCGACGATCGGCTCGGGGACACCGAGCGCGGCGGCCGCTGCGGCGCTGAGCTCGCTCATGACTCCGCCGGCTCCTCTTCGTCGGCGTCTCCCTCATCGGCTGGCTCTGCCGGAGCCGCCTCCATCGTCTGAGACTCGAGCAAATAGGCGACGATGTCGGCGAGATCCTCAGCCGAAAGGCTCTGGGAAGGATGCCCCCCCAGCCCTCCGATCACGCCTTCGATCTGACTGCCCGAGATCCTCGACCCGACGTCGGAGAGGTCGGGGCCGAAACGCCGGGAGCCGAGCACCTGGTTGCTGTCGTTGAGGGTCACGGCACCCAGGCCGACGTCGGCCACCACCGGCCGGACCATCTGGGTGTGACAGGAGGCGCATCCGACCGACGAGTAGACGTGCTGGCCGCGCAGACCCGCCTCGCTGTAGGGGAGCTCACTGGATCGGGCCCCCGGATTCTCGGCGGGTAGGGCTGGCCCCACCAAACCGACCAGGAAGACCGCCACGAACATGGCCACCACCCCGACCAGCACGGCGATCGGGTTGTCCGCCTCTCCCACCAGGACCGGTGGCTTCCCCGAATCGGCGACCGGGGCCGGCACCGGGGAGGGGGTACCCGTTTCTCCCCCCGAAGGGGGGAGTACCGCCGGAGGCGGGGAGGGGGGAACTCCTTCCTCCGCGGCAGGCGTCTCGACCGGGGCCGCCTCGGGTTCTGCCGCCTGCTCTTCCGGAGTCGGAGGCGCTGCCGCGGCGGGAATTTCTCCACCTCCGGCCCATGCCGTCAGCACCTCGTCGACGGTCATCCCGGTCTCTTCGGCGCGGGCGGCAGCGGAGCGCTCCACGATGGCCTCGGGGATGCCGAGGGCGGCTGCGGCGGCCGCGCTCAGCTCACTCATCGTCGGTCTCTTCCACAGCGACCGTCCCAACGCTCTGCTCTCCCTCAGAGCCGTAGACCAGCACCTCCTGGGGCACGGCACGGCCGATGGTGATGGTGCCGATGACCGTGGCTGCATATGCCAACTGGCCGATGAAGGCGATGATGCCGAACCCGAAAGCGATGAGGAGCAGGACCTCGGCGGCTCCGGCGCCTTGCGCCCAACCTTCCCCCGCGTTGATATACGCGGCGCTGTTGGAGCCGGCCACCCAGGAATAACCGCTGACGAGGCCGGAAGCGATGAGGCTGAGCATGACACCGCCGACACCGATCACGGTCCATCGGTTGAAAGACCGTGGTCGATCGAGGGAGCTCAGGTCGCGACCCGAGACCCTGGGCAACGCCTCGAAGGTGAGTCCTGCGGCAAGCAGAGTGCCCACCCCGAACAGAGCGCCGTACTCGATCGCCTCCCAGTATGCAGTGAGAGCGGTGACCGATCCCACCGAGGGGAAGGAGGCGAAGCTGGCCAGCACGGCCACGACTACCCCGAGATAGAGGCCGACGACCCCCGACACGACGCCCGGCCTCTCACCGAGCTTCTCCCAGTGCCCCTGGAGAGTGAGGGAGACGCTCGAGGCGTTGGCCAATGCTCCGATTGGGAAGGCAAGCCCGAGCGCCGCCGAGACGCCGGCGATCCAGCCCGGACCGGGGCCGAACACGAGCTGAGCCGTCCCCCACCAAACCGCGGCGAAACCGAGCGACCAGAAGCCGACCGAGGCCAGTTGACGGGAGGCAAGGGGAATCTCGAGCTCCTTCACGACGGTGTAATAGAAGAGCCCGCTGCCCACCGTGAACACCCAGAGTGTGACGAAGCCGGCGGTGAAGAAGAGGTCTGTGTACGCCTCGCCCAACGAGGACACAAAAGGCAGCTCGCCGGCGAAGTAGACCAGATAGAGCAGTGGGAGCCACGTCGCGCCGCCGATGACGAACCAGAGCGTGACGAAGCTTCGCTTCTCCTCCCTTCGCCGGATCGTCATCATGGTGATGGCGAACGGGATGGCCAGCAGTCCGAGCATCGGGATGTGGAGCCACCAGGGAAGCCCGAACGGCTGACGGCCGTCGCCGAGACCGAGGACCACCGCGAGCACGTCGATGACGACTAGCCCCGATGTTCCGACCAGGCCGAGGATGGCCAGTTCCTTTCGCCAGAGCCTGGTACCGGTGAGACGGGGGAGCACGTAGTAGATGCCTCCGGACAGGGTCAGCACCAGGAAACCGAGCATGACGGTGACATTGGCCATCGACTCCGCCCGGCCGAAGCTCACCGGCGAGAGCCCGGCGAACCTCAGAGAGAAAAGGGCGAGGAGCTCCAGGGCGCCGGCCAAGACCAGGAACATGGCGCCGGCCAGGAAGTGGGCGGCAGCGACCCGATCCTCGGCGCCCGCTCCGAGCAGGGCCCTGATATCTGCAGTTTGGGTTGCGGCCAACGGTTCCCTCGTCGCGGAACGGGACGGGCGGGAGCATAACTGCTCGGCCGATTCCTTCCGCAGACACCCCTGACGCGCTCGCCAGGTTCTGTAACGACACCCGGGTTGTGGTACAAACGACGTGAACAGGTAATTCGACCGCACCCGAAGACGAGAGATGTACCGCCTGGCAGAACTGAGTGACAGCAGACGCAAGAGCATCGGATGGGGGTTGCTCGGGCTCGGCTTTCTCGCTCTGGTCGTCGGGGTGATCTGGATCCACTTCACCAGTCTCCCTCCGGAGCAGGATGCCGGCTTCTTCGACTGGATCCCGAGAGGTCACATCCTCAAGGGCCTCGGCTACCTCGTGGTGTTCGCCGCTTCCCAGATGCTGGTCGTCGGCGCCCTTTTCGTCTGGGTGCTCAACCTGAAGATGACCTGGGCTCGGGCCCTGTTCGCCTCTTTCATCACCTGGATCGAGCTGGTCCTCATCTTCGGGATGGTTCCCTCGGAATGGCTCAACTTCGCTCAGACCGATCTCGACTGGTCGTCGCAGAGGGTGGCCGTCGCCATCCCGCCGTTCTTGGTGTTGGGCAACGATGTCCAGCTCAGCTGGGCCGCCATCAAGGACTCCATCTCGATGGGATATCACATCGTGATGCTGGTTGCGGCCGCGGTGTTCACCATCCAGTTGCAGAAGATCAGACAGGGGCCGCCGCCGTCGGCGGAGAAGCCCGAAGTGAGGTCGCCATACGGGCGGCCATTGGTGAGGGGAGAAGGCTGATGCCCAAGGGTGTCGTCGACGAGACCCCTCCGTACCGCGATGACTACCAGTTGGCGGTGGTCGAAGGTGACTACTTCACCGACAAACTGCGCCCGAAGCAGTTCCTCCACATCGACCAGTCGGAGTGCATCCTGTGTGAGGGTTGTGTCGACATCTGCCCCTGGAAGTGCATCCACTACCTGTCTCTGGATGCCATCACCGAAGGGGTCAACGTCGACCACCCGGGGGACGACCCTCAGAACCTTGGTTTCTTCGTTGTCGACGAAGACGAGTGCACCAGATGTGCTCTCTGCGTCGACCGCTGCCCGACCAATGTCATCACCCTGGGCAAGTTCGAGGGCTCACTGGCCGACCAGGCCGCCGAGCTCGGCCTCGATCGGCGCCCGTGGGATCTCGACACCGGGCAACGTGACTTCAAGAATGGATACGCCTATGGAATGCGCTGGTAGGAGGCGGTTTGGCCAACGGCAACGGTAAGACCGGACTCAAGGACAGAATCAAAGAGGCCAACGAGAAACTCTGGGGCTCGCAGGTCGCGGAATCGATCCTGCGTCCCGGCTCGCCCTTCAAGAAGGGTTACTCGGACAGCCCGAGGAACCGGTCGTATGTGGTGATGAACAACGTGCTCTATCACCTCCACCCGGTGAAGGTAAAGCGGCACGGGGTCAGGCTCTCCTACACCCTGTGTCTGGGTGGGCTCAGCTTCTTCCTGTTCATCCTGCTGACCATCACCGGGATCTTCCTCATGTTCTATTACACGCCGTCGGCGGAGACGGCCTATGCGGACATCGAGGCTCTGTCCACCAACGTTGCCTTCGGGTCTCTGGTACGGAACATGCACCGATGGGGGGCCCATCTGATGGTGCTCTCGGTGTTCCTGCACATGAGCCGGGTCTTCTATCACGGCGCGTACAAGCCGCCCCGGGAGTTCAACTGGGTGGTCGGCGTGGTGCTCCTGTTCCTGACCCTGCTCCTCTCTTTCTCCGGATATCTCCTCCCCTGGGACCAGCTTGCGCTGTGGGCGGTGACGGTCGGAACCAACATGGCCGGCTTCGTCCCCGTCGTCGGCAGCCAGGTCAAGTTCGCCCTCCTCGCCGGAGTGGAGGTCTCCGGCGCCACCCTGCTCCGCTTCTATGTCCTGCACGTGCTGGCGTTGCCGTTCATCCTCGTGCTCTTCCTCGCCGTCCATTTCTGGCGGGTGCGCAAGGATGGCGGGATATCCGGGCCGCTCTAAGGAGTCGTTATGACCGAAATCCCAGAGAGTCTTCTCAGAAGGTCGGCTGAGGCCAAGGCCAAGGCGTTGGGGCTGCCCGTTGAGCAGGTCCTGGCCGAGATGAAAGGCGAGGCACCGCCCACTCCGCCCCCGTCGGCCGAACCGGAGCCGGCTGGCGAGGCCGAGTCCGCGGCGGCCTCTGAAGAGACCGTGGCCGAGGAGATGGAGGAGGCCGCCGAGCGCTCCGAGGAGATCGAAGAGGCAATCGAGTCGGTCGAAGACGAGCCGGAGCCGGTGGAAGAGGCCCCGGTCGATGACGCCGCCGACGCCGAGCCCGAGGTGGAGGCCGAGACTGAAGCCGAGGTTTCCCCTGCCCCGCCCACCGAAGCGCCGCCGGTGGAAGACAGTGAACAAGCCGTGTCCCCGCCGGAGTCGGCCACAGAGGAGCCAGCGGCCGAGCCTGCGGCCGAACCCGCGGCCCCCGGTGAGCCTGGGGGAACTCCCCCCGCCGAGGAGATAGCGGCCGCGACCACGGCCGAGCCCGCCGCCGCGTCCGTGGCCACCGCAGTCGAGGATCGCCCCGCTCCGGAGGGCGATGGCGCCGGCAATGGCAAGGTGGCGGCTTTGGTCAGCCCCCGTCCCACCGTCCCGCCGAAGGGGACACCGGAAGGGGTGCGCTCCCAGCGTCTGCTCACCGTGGTCAAGGCCAGGGCGATCCAGGCTGTCAAAGCGGAGCCCACGGACAAGGTCAACACCTGGCCCCACCTGATGCTGATGGAGTTCGGGGCGCTCCTGGCCATCACCGGATTCCTGGTGATCCTGTCGGTGATCATCCACTCCCCGTTGCTCGATCCGGCCAACTTCAACGCCACTCCCAACCCGTCGAAGGCGCCGTGGTACTTCCTCGGTCTGCAGGAGCTGCTGTCCTACTTCGACCCTCAGATCGCCGGGGTGATGATCCCGACCGTCACCGGGATCATCGGGTTCTTCTTGGTGCCCTACGTCGACAAGAACCCATCGACCAGGCCCAGTGACCGCAAGTTCGCCATCGCCCTCTATTCGGTGTTCCTCGCTGGGGCGGCCACGCTCACCATCTTCGGCGTGCTGTTCCGCGGTCTCGGCTTCAACTTCTCCTACCCCTGGCAGGACGGAGTCTTCTTCGACGACCTCAAGGACTGGGTGCAGTTCGAATGACCTTGACCAACGCCGCCCTGATTGCCGTCGCCGTGGTGGCGATCCTCGGGGCGGCCGGGGCGTTCGCGGTCGCCTATCGCCGGTCCCAAACCGCCGAGAAACCCGATCCCTTCGCTGGGGTGACCGAGGAGACCAGAGTCGCCGACAGGTCGGCCCGGACCGTGACCATCCCTCCCCGGGTCGTGACCGTGGCCGAGCCCGAGGTCGAGGAGGTGGCCGAGCCTGAGGAGCTCGAGCCGGTGCCGGTCGAGGCGAATGGGGCCGGAGCCGGCGTCCAGATCATCGAGGAGCAACGGATAGTCGAGGTGTCGCCCGAGGAGGGTGGGGTGAGCCGGCGCCAGTTCTTCAATCGGGCCATCACTGCCACCTTCGGCACTTTTCTCGCCGCCCAAGGTCTCTACTACCTCGCCTTCTTCTGGCCCAAGCTGACCGGAGGTTTCGGCGCCGATATCGATGCCGGGCCCGTTGCCGATCTCCGCTCACAAGTGTTCACATCGACCGGGGGGGTGCTGCCACTGTTCATCCCCGAGGCCCGGGCCTACCTGGTCCCCGCTCCGCAAGAACTGTCCGAGCAGTTCGAGGGCAAGAGCGTGGCCACCGACGGTCTCATGGCGCTCTACATGCGTTGTGTCCATCTCGGGTGCCGGGTCCCGTGGTGCGCACCGTCCCAGGGCTTCGAGTGCCCCTGCCATGGCTCGAGGTACAACGCCGCCGGTGAGTACTTCGGCGGGCCCGCGCCACGCAACCTCGATCGGTTCGTCGTGGAGAACCGCGGGGGCAATTTCTTCATCAGGACCGGGGATATCATCGAAACGCCCCGGGCACCCGCGCCAAGTGTCGAGTACCCCCAGGGGCCGAGCTGCATCAGCGCTGTGGCTGAGGCATGACCGCCGGCATCATCACGGTCATCGCCGTCGTTGCCGGCATCGCCTGGCTGGGCATGCTCTTCGTGTCGGCCATCCGCAACCGTGGTGGCGAGGAGGTGTCGCTCAACCTCCGACCCGGGATCGACGACGAACAGATCGAGACCCGCCGCCTCGAGGGCGGGCAAAAGGCGGCCATTGCGTTCTCCGCCTTTCTCGCCATATCCCTCCCTTTGTACTTCCTCACCGAGCCCGCCCGACAGCAGGGCTTCGTCGACGAGTTCGCCGCGGGTTCCATTGCGCGCGGCGACCACATCGTGGAGGAGTTCGCCTGCTTCTCCTGCCATGGCCCCGAGGGCTCGGGTGGGGTTGCCCCCTATGTCGAGAAGCGGTCGGGCGTGACCGTGAGCTGGGCGGCACCCTCCCTCAACGATGTCTTCTTCCGGTACGACGAGGACGAGGTCAATTTCTGGGTCACCTACGGGCGGGGCAACACCCCGATGCCGGCCTGGGGGGTCCCCGGTGGCGGGCCTCTCAACGAGGAGCAGGTGGTCGACGTCGTCAACTATTTGAAGACGATCCAGATCTCCCAACCCGAGGCGTTGGGAGAGGTGGAGCCCGGCATAAGCGCTGCCCTGGGCACGCTGGAAGGTGCCGACGCCACCGTGGAAGCCGCCATCCTGACCCAGAGCCAGGTAGTCGCCGACATCGAATCGGCGCCGGCCGACGCCGACCTCCTGGTGCCGTTGGCGACCGCCTCGCGCCAGGCTCTCGACGGAGCGGGCACCGGGCTGGACACCGATGCCGACGGCCTTTCCGATGCCGCCGAGACCGAGCTCAGCGCCATCTCCCAGGAGGCCGTGGACGGGTTCCGCATCATGGAGCCGGTGACCCTCGACCCGGAGACACCGGATGCCGAGCTGGCCGATGAGGCGCTGGCCGCCCTCCAGACCGCCTCGGAGACCGATCCCATCGTCCTCAACAACGTGGCTGCGGTCGAGGCGGCCATCGAGGCCGGCTCCGTCGACCCGGCCGTGGGGCTCAGCACCGCTGCTCTGACCGAGATCGAGGAGACCCGTGCCGCCGCTGAGGCGGCGGGGATCGAGGTCCCGGGCGTCGTCGAAGACCTGGACGGAGCCAACGAGCTGGCCGCTGCCCTGGAGGCGGCGACGACAGCTGAGGAACCGATCGAAGCGGCCACCGAGTTGCTCGCCACCACGACGGCCGCCATCGAGGGCGGCTCCGATCCCGACGGGGACGGGCTCTCCACCGCTGCCGAGAACGACATCACGACCCAGGTCGGGGCGGCGATCACGGCCACCACACCCTCCGAGATCACCCTGATCAGCCTCGACCCGACCAACCCGGCCTCGGTCGGAGGCGAGCCGGACGCCGCCACCGCCAGCGCCTTCGTCGGGAGCCTGGAGGGTTTGGCCTCCCAGCTCACCGTGGCGACCGACAACCAGAAGACGCTTCTGGACACCGAAGGCGCCGGTCTCGACTTCCTCGAGGAGTCACTCGAGGCCCAGCTGTACTCCATCGACTTCGATGGCGTGGCCGAGGCCATGGGGTCTTCGGTCGAGGAGGCGGAGCGGGCTGTCGGCCTCTTCAACTCCAACTGTGCTCGTTGTCACACCGCGGGATTCAGTGCCGGTGTCCCCTACACCCAGGAGGCGGGCTCGGGCGGCTTCGGTCCCGCCCTGTGGGACGGCCGGCCCACCGTTCAGTTCGGCGATGCCACCGAGAACCCCGAGGACGACCTCCTGCTCCAATTCCTGATCCGAGGCTCGGAGGCTGAGACCCCGTACGGTCTTAACGGATTCGGCTCCGGCCGGATGCCTGCTTTCGGTCCAAGTCTCGCCGTGGAGGACATCAAGTTGTTGGCCCGGTTCTTGAGGGCCGGAAACATGGACGGGAAGGAGGGTGTCAGTGTTCTTCCGTGAGTTCTTCCGGTCGTTGTTTTCGGCCAACCTCTTCGTCACCGGGATCATCTTGACCCTGGGCGCGGTGTTGTTGTTCTACGGCTCGATCTACCTGTTCAACTGGACCAATTTGGGCAAGAGGCTTGGTTTTCTGGTGACCGGGTCGGCGGTGTTTGGCTGGCTGACGATCACCTCGATGCTGTTCGTGGTCTATGCCCCTCGTGGCCCCAAGCCCGACGACATCGAGGGTCTCAACGCCTTGGAAATCCGGATCATCCCGATCACCTATTTGTTGGTCTCCCTGGTCCTGTTCCTGGCTTTCCTGGTCGCCCTCCACCAATACGAAGAGGTACAAGAGAAGTCCTCGGCTTAGGGCGTCGTTTTTCCTCCGAAGGGGGGATTACCGACGGAGCCAGGGAGGGGGGAATTACGGGCCACATCCCCCTCCGGGAGGAAAACAACTGGACTCGGTCGCCTGGAGGGTGACCTGGCCGCGCGGCGGCCGACTGGCGTCTGTGAGGGTTGGCCTCGGTCGAAGTCGGCCGCCATCAAAGACGGGAGCCGTAGTAGCTCAACACCTGTAGCTCCATCGAGAGGTCGACCTGGCGAACGGAGACCGTTTCGGGAACCTTGACCCGGACCGGGGCGAAGTTGAGGATGGAACGGATCCCGTGCTCGACCAGACGGTCGGCGACCTGCTGGGCGGCGACGGCAGGCACGGCCAGGATGGCGATCTCGAAGAGGTCGGAACGAGAGTCACCGTCGAGGACGTCGAGGTGCTGGATGGTGACACTTCCGACCTTGGAGCCCACTTTTCGGACGTCGGTGTCGTAAAGGGCGACTACATCGAATCCGCGTCGTCCCAGCCCTCCGTAGTTGGCCAGGGCTCGGCCCAGGTTGCCGGCTCCGACGATGGCAACCCGCCTCCTTTCGGCGATGCCGAGCTCCTGGCGGATCCGGGCCATCAGCTCGCCAACCGAGTACCCGATGCCACGGACCCCGTGGAAGTCGAGGTGAGAGAGGTCGCGTCGAACGTTCGCTGCGTTGGCCCCGGCCGCCACCGCCAGTTCCTCGGAGCTGATCACATCCCGGGATGAGTCCAGGTCCTCCAGCAGACGGAGGTACCGGGGGAGCCTGACCACCGTGGCCTTTGGGATTTCATTCACAAGCGCACGTTATACCCCAGGATCGAGCATGTGGCCCGGCTACCGGTTGCCGGTATCTAACCTCTGCGCCCATGCCCTCCCCCTCCGTGCTCGTCGTCGGTGGTGGCCCGGCCGGCTCGGCTGCTGCCTACTGGCTGGCGCGGGACGGGCACCAGGTGACACTCGTCGAGAAGAAGGAGTACCCCCGCGACAAGACGTGCGGCGATGGCCTCACCCCGCGGGCGGTGCTCCAACTCCAGAACATGGGCTTCGACTTCGACGTCCCCGAGTTCCATCTGATCACGGGCCTTCGCTCCTATGCCGGAGATGAGCTCATGCTCGAGCTGCCCTGGCCCGAGCATTCCCGCTTCCCGAACTGGGGAGGGGTGATTCGGCGCAGCGATCTCGACGCCCAGGTGGCGACGCTCGCCGAGAAGCAGGGGGTTCGCCTCCTGGAGAAGACTTTGGCCACGCCCATCATCGACGACGGGCTGCTCACGGGAGTGAACCTGGCCCACAATGGCACGGAAGAGGTGGTCAGTCCCGACGTGACCATCATCGCCGACGGCTCGATGAACCGCTTCGGGCGGGAACTGGGCAGCGAACGGCGCAGGGACTATCCGATGGGCCTGGCTGCCCGCGGCTATTACTCCTCGCCCCGGTCAATAGACCCCTTCCTGGAGAGCCAGCTCGATCTACGGGACTCGGCAGGAGCGACCATGCCCGGTTATGGCTGGGTGTTTCCTCTCGGCGACGGAACCGTGAACGTCGGCGTCGGTCTCTTGTCAACCTTCAAACGATGGAAACACGTCAATACGACCCGGATGATGGCCGACTATGTGTCCTCGGCGCCCAGGTATTGGGAGCTGGGAGAAGACACCAAGCTCACTGACCCGGTGGGCGGGAAGCTGACCATGTCCTTCTCCAAGGGACCGCTGGTCGGCGCCAACTGGATAACGATCGGCGACGCCGCCGGGGCCATCAATCCGTGGAACGGTGAGGGCATCTCCTACGCCTACGAGACGGGTCGCATCGCGGCCGATCACGTGGGCCGGGCATTGGGTACTGCAGATTTCGGGCTGTTACGCCGATATCCACAGCAACTGGAAGACGAATACGGGCTCTATTACAAAACGGCCCGCATTTTCGTGAAATTGATCGGTTACCCGTCGGTGATGAGGACATTGGCCCACACCGGCTTGCGCAACCGCTCGCTGATGGAATGGACATTGAAGGTCATGGCGAACCTGCTCGACGAGGACGACAAGCACATGGGGGAGCGAACCTACGATGCTCTGGCTGCGGTCGTCCGGACCCTGCCGACATCGTGAAACCGGAGCTCCTCGTCTTCGACGTGAACGAGACGCTCCTCGACTTGTCACCGTTGAAGCTCGACTTCGAAGACGTTTTCGGCAACCCGGCGCCGATGGGTGAGTGGTTCGCCCGGATGCTGCACGGCTCGCTGGTTTCCAACCAACTCGGCGACTACCGCGCTTTCGGGGTCATCGGTGTGGAGGCCCTGCTCCTGGTGGCCGAGAGACACGGGGTCGACCTGGACGAGGCGACCGCGACGGAAGTGGTGACCCGTCTTGCGATCTTGCCCGCTCATCTCGATGTCATCCCGGCCCTGGAGCGTCTTCTCGACGCCGGATTCCGCACCGCCGCCCTCACCAACGGCAGCACCAAGGCCGCCAACGTCCAGATCGAGAACGCCGGGCTCCACACCTTCATTCAACGGGTCGTCTCGGTGGAGGAGATCGGGCGGTTCAAGCCCGACCCGGCCACATATCGTCACGCCGCCCAGGTCATGGACGTCCACGTCTCGAAGTCGATGCTCCTCTCCGCCCACGATTGGGATATCGCCGGAGCCGTGGAGGCCGGTGCCGGAGCAGGCTTCGTGCGACGGCCAGGCTCGATGTGGAGCCTTCCCCAGCCGATGCCCGAGGTGGTGGGCACCGACCTCAGGGAGATCGCCGACCAGCTGATCGGCTGATCACAACCGAGGAGCCACCTCTTCGGCCAACTGTTGCATCAACTCCACCTGTGCCTCGTATGACAGTGTGGTGAAGTGGCTGCGGGCGACGAACTCCACCGGCATCACCGCTTGCTCCCGAAGGTCGAGCAGGGCCGAGACGATCTCGTCGCTCGAACCGGCAATGGTGGCCCGACGGAGGAGGTCGCCGCGATTCTCCTGAGTCAGCTCGGGGGCAGGCGGAGGAGGGCCGGGTCGGGTGGCCGAGGCTTCCATGTCGCCGTACTTCCAGGTCATGTGCCATAGGTGATCGGTGTATCGCGCCCAGGCGTCCTCGGCCGAAGAACCTGGGAGGATCACCGAGTAGTGGATGATCCGAAGGTCGGCCGGGTCACGGCCAATGCGGTCGCACTCGTCCTGGATCCATTCCAGCTGCTGCAAGAAACGTTTCTGCGAGGCATTGGAGTAGATCCCGTCGGCCAGTCTGGCCGCCCGCCGGATCGCGGCCTCGGCACCCCCGCCGATCAGGATCGGGATCCGCTTCGACGGGCTGGGCCGCACTGCCAACTCGGGAAATCGGTAGACCCGCCCCTGGTGGGCAAAGGGCAATCCCTCCCATGCCCGGGGGAGGATGGTCAGGATTTCCTCCATCGCCGCACCGCGTTCGGTCATGGCCGCCCCGAGCCCTTCGAACTCGAGCCCGATCCAGCCCAGCCCCAGGCCCAGGGTGAACCGCCCTCCGCTGAGGAGGCTGACCGTGGCCGCGTCCTCGGCGAGGCGCAGGGGATGATGCAGTGGGGCGAGGATGACCCCGGTGCCGATCTCGATGCTGGAGGTGGCCGCGGCGATGGCCCCGCTGACCACGGCGAGGGATGGCATGTAGCCGTCGTCGACGAAATGATGTTCGGTGGTCCACACCGAGGAGAGGCCTAGCCGCTCGGCGTCGACTGCGAGCTGGATGGTTTCTTCGTACGCCCGTGACCAATCGGTCTCGCCAGGCCGAAGCTGGGCGCTGAGCAGCCCAAACCCGAGGCTCATCCTCTCCCCCCGAAGGGGGTAGTACCGGCGAAGCCGGGGAGGGGGGAAATCTTGGGGCCACAGAAGGGGGAAGAAACGCGGCGGACGTTGCCGGGGATGGTGGCTCTGCGCATGGCGGCAGCCTAAGGGCTCTCTCGGGACCGATGAGTTGAGACTCCTTCCCAGGTCCTAGCCAATGTCGGTGACAGCGATAGGAGGTTGTGATGAGGATTGTGGTGGTCGAGGGCCTGAGCCTCGATGGAGTGATGCAGGCGCCGGGACACCCCGACGAGGATCGGAGCGGAGGGTTCGAGCACGGTGGCTGGCAGATGCCCTACTTCGACGAAGTGGCGGCCGACGGGGCGGCCAAGTCGATGGCCGAAACAGATGGTTTCCTCCTCGGGCGGAAGACCTACGAGATATTGGCGGCGTATTGGCCCAACGTTCCTGAGGGCGACATGTTCGGCGACGTCTTGAACCCTCTCCCCAAGTACGTGGCCTCGACCACCCTCGAGGAGCCGTTGTCCTGGGCCAACTCGACGCTGCTCCAAGGAGACGTGCCTACGGCTGTGGCCGATCTCAGGAACCGGCCGGGCAAGAACATCGTGGTCCTGGGCAGCGGTCGACTGGTGCGGACACTCATCGAGCACGACCTGATCGACGGTTACGGGTTGACCATCCATCCCTTGGTCCTCGGCACCGGCAAGCGCCTGTTCCAGGACCTCGACCTCAGGTTTCCTCTGCGTCTGGTCGACACGGCGGTGACCGGCACCGGCGCCATCGTCGCCAACTACGAGCCCGATCGAGGCTGACTCAATCCAGACACGTCTCCTGCCATCCCGGAGGGAGATCGACACCATCGAGGACCGCACATGACTGCGCATAGGCGTGGGGTGTTCCACGGCCGACCAAGACCACGATCTCATCGTCGTCTACCGGAACCAGGAACAGGCGATCACCCGCTTGGGGAGAGACCTCCTCCCTGAGCTCATCGGTAGGAATCTCATCCGGCTCGATCTCGGACCCTTCCGAGGTCATCGGCGCCCAGTCGACGCCCGGGGCGGTTGGCCCGCTCGGTGAAACGATCGTGCTGTCAGATATCGGCTGCAGAGGCTCCAGCTGCGTGCCAAAGCGATCGAGCTCCAGGCCCGATGCATCGAAGGCAATGGCCAGATAGTCCTCAGGTCGTCGATCGAGACGGAGGGAGGTCACTCCGCCGACCGGTTTCTGCCACCCGATGAAGCTGCCGTCCAGTTGGTACGCCACCACCGAGACGTCAGTTGAAAGCCCCAACCATTCGGCGGTGATCACCTCGCTTGTCACGACGCCATCTTCACTCGAAATCGAGTGGCTGAAGCCGGGCAGCCCCCCGT